>CAZKRK010000591.1:0-3944 GCA_964555035.1 uncultured Victivallales bacterium
CAGAGGGGCTTGAGTGTTTCCAGGCTATTCGCGATCGCTACGACGGACGCAAGCGTAACCCCTACGACGAAGCCGAGTGCGGCCACCAATACGCCCGGCCCCTGGCGGCCTGGGGTGGGCTGCTCGCCTGGAGCGGGTTCAGCTACTCGGCGGTCGAGAAGACGATCTCCGTCGATCGTCCGGGCGCCTACTTCTGGTCGACGGGCAGCGCCTGGGGGCGCTACACCCTCACGCCCTCCGCGCGGCAAGCCAGGCTCGAGGTCGAAGTCCTGTATGGAAGCATCGAGATTGGCGCCATCCGATGGCGGGACGCCGTCTACCACCAGGACATGCTCCATCGGCTTGAGGCCGGTGACAAAGCAGAGATGGCCCTACCCATTGCGGCCGATTGCCTGCAACCGGCAGAGGAGATCCTGGCTTGATGACAAACAGACCCATCTGCTCTGCTGCCTTTTTCAGGCAGTTCTTGCCCCTGATTGCCATCGCAGCGTTCTTTTCACCAGCCTCAGCCACGGGAGAGACTATGCAGGAGAAACCCAATTTCCTGGTGATCTTTGTGGATGATCTGGGATTCAACGATCTCGGGTGCTATGGCGCCAAAGATCCTGGCATCAAGACACCGAATCTGGACCGCATGGCTGAACAAGGGATCCGGTTCACCGACTGGGCGTCGGGTTCAAGTGTGTGCGCTCCGTCTCGGGCAGCTCTCCTGACCGGCAGGTACCCTCAGAGATGTGGCCTGCCCGTCTGCCCGGAGCAGGGGCACTTTGGCAAGGACTACGAACAGAACATCGGGCTACAGCCGTCGGAGATCACCATCGCGGAACTGCTGAAGCCGTTGGGTTACATGACCGCGATGTACGGAAAATCACATCTCGGCTATGCGAAGAAGTTCTATCCGCTGCAGTTGGGGTTCGATGAATACTACGGGGTCCTCGGCAACTTCCCGATCGGTGGGACCTGTCCGGTCATGGAAGGCAACGAGGTCGTGGACCCGGCCATGAAGTACCAGGACATCCACAAGAAGCTGACCGATCGCACCATCGCGTTCATGGAGAAGAGCAAGCAGCAGGAGAAGCCGTTCTTCATCTACCTTGCTCACTACCTCGTCCACGGCCCCTGGGACCCCAATCGGGAGTTCGCAACCGACGAGGAATGGGAGATCTACCAGAAGCAGCCCGTGAGAGGACATCTGCAAAACGGCGGCGACAGAATATATCCGGCCATGGTGCGTGAGCTGGACTGGCATGTGGGCGAGGTGCTCGATGCGTTGAAGGAGAAGGGGCTGGACAAGAATACGCTTGTGGTCTTCATTTCGGACAACGGCCCGTGGCTGCCCGCGGGGTCCGCCTGGCCACTGCGAGGCAGTAAGTTCACCACCATGGAGGGCGGGCATAGGGTGCCGGCCATCGCCTGGTGGCCCGGCCGAATCAGCCCCGGCCAGGTGGAGAATCGGCTTTGCAGTTCCATGGATCTACTCCCCACCATAGCTGGTTTCGCGGGGTGTTCTCTCCCTCAGGATCGGGTCGTTGACGGCATCAATATCGGCCCCATCCTTTTCGGGGATAAGGCAGCCAAGGGGCATGATACATTCTACTACTACAACGGCCTTACCCTGGAAGCGGTACGTCAGGGGCCGTGGAAGCTGCACCTGCCTCGCCGGAAGGAAAGCCATGTCTATTGGCACGTTGCAGGTGGAGACGGACGAATCGCAACTCTCGACAATCCCCTTCTCTATAACCTCGAGGAAGAGGTGGGAGAACGCGCAGACCTGTCCCAGCATCACCCTGAGGTGATGAAGAGAATGCTCTCCCTGGCGGAAGAGGCCCGAGCGGAATTAGGCGATTGGAATCGCAAAGGCAGGGATTGCCCCGTGAGCAAGTACAAAGGGAATCTCAATCAACCCAAACGGACTCGATAGATCTTATGCGAAAAGGACATCCAAAATGATGATAAAGACGCGTCTGCTGACCAGTATCGTCAGCTTCGTGCTGGTTCTCTTCTCCCTTCCCGCCCTGGCCCAAGGCAAGGGCCCCGGCTCCGATGAGCAGATCAAGCTCTACCCCGGCAAAGCCCCCGGCGAGCCGACGCTGAAGGATGGCGAGAAGGTGAAGGAGATGAGCTACCGCCGTGGCTTCCACTTCGACGTCCATGAACCGACGATCGACGTGTACCATGCCAAGGGTGACAATCGCACGAAGGCGGCCGTGGTGCTCTGCCCGGGCGGTGGCTACGGCGCGGTGGCCTCCGGGGGAATTGAGACCTCGTCCAAATCGATGGAATCGCGCTGAGGCAAGTCAAATGACGACAGTGAAGGAACGAGACCGCCTCAGAGCACTCGCGAGTCGAGTGGCGGATATCAGCGCGACCCCGGAGAATGATGGCAAGCGCCGGGAGTGGTATCGGCACAATGCGCTGGACGCCGGGCGTCCCATGGTTCTGGTCTATCCGGAGGGTAGCTGGGAAGAACTGCTGCCCGCATCCGCGCTGGAATGTACGGACGAAATGGCCCGGGAGGTAGAGTACAAGCTCCTGGCGCGTCTCTTCCAGGCCGAGCACCTGCAAGACGACATGGTCTTTGAGCCGGAGTTCTTGGTCCCCAAAATCATCGACTACACCACGTTTCTCCCTGAGCGGACCCGCCACCGGACCACAACCTTTTGTTTTCACACCGGCTTGGTCAGCCCTGTAACCGGATGGGACGTGGATCCTGTGTCGGGATTCCTGCCGACCCTGTGGGAGGCGAACCGGCAACTCGGCGAGCAGCAGGCGGACCACGGCAGAGAAATCCTGCGTGATGCCTCGGAGCTGGCGGGATATACCACGCCGCGGGTCGAGTGCCGGGAGAAGGAATCGCTGGAGAAGTATGACCGGATCCGGGAACTCATCGGGGACATACTGGACGTAAGGTTGGTCGGCATCGTTCATTGTTCGTTTCACCTCGCCGCCACCTACTGCACCTTGCGCGGTGGGATGATGAACATGCTGTATGATCTGGCAGAACGTCAGGACCTGGTCCACCGGACCATGGAACGGCTGCGGGACTTCAACTTGGATCTGGTCAGGCAATACCAGGAGCAGGGGCTTTTCGAGCTGAACAATGGCGGCTTCCTGCAATCCACCGGTGGACTCGGTTTTACCGACGCGCTGCCGACCGCTGACTATGACGGGGCACACGTCAGACCGGCGGACATCTGGGCCTCGTGCGAAGCCCAGGAGTTCTCCCACGTCTCGCCCGAAATGCATGCCGAATTCGTTCTGCCGTATGAGAAAGACGTCCTGGGACCCTTCGGGTTGACGGGGTACGGCTGTTGCGAACCCTTGGAGGATAAACTCGACGACCTCTTTGCCATTGAGAACCTGAGGCGTATATCGTGTTCGCCATCCGCGGATATCAAGGCCTTCGCAGAGAAGCTGCAGGATCGCTACATCCTCTCCTGGAAGCCGGATCCCTCCTTCCTGGCGCGCGACTTCGAGGAGTCGGAGTTGGCGTCCTATCTACGCGACGCATTGCGGAAGATGGCCGGATGTCGATCTGAGATCATCTTGAAGGACACACACACCTGTGAGAATGCCCCCGAGCGTTTCCAGCGCTGGATGAACATCATGCGCGGGGTCTTGGCGAGCATGCTTTGATGGATCTGCAACTCAAACCACACATAAAACGTCAATCGAAAGGAACGACTATATGGCAACGACACGAAAGAACGACCGGAGATCGGCTGCAAAGGGCATGGCGGCGGTGGCCGCACTGGTGGCTTGGGCTATGGTGGGGAACATGGCGAACGCAGCTGATGTAACGACCGAGACACTCTTGCGGGAGATGATGGACCGTGACGCGGTGGCCAGGATTCCCAGCCCCTACTACGTGTGCAAGCAGGCCAGTAGCTGGGACAGGTCGCAGACGGAGGTCGGCGGCAAGAACTGGTTCGCCAACCACGATT
>CAZKRK010000592.1:0-3929 GCA_964555035.1 uncultured Victivallales bacterium
CTGCACATCTACCGAGCGGTCCGTAACCGGGTAGTCCTCTCCGCGCACGGCATCGACGATCTGGTAGCGCGTAAACACGATCCCCGGCCGCCGCGCCAGAAACTGAAGCACGCGGAACTCCGTGAAAGTGAAATCGACCGGCATCCCTTTCACCAGGACCTGGTGGCGACCCGGATCGATCTCGATATCGCCGCGCCGGATCATCTCGTCGCCCTCTCCGGTCGACGGCGCCTGGCGACGAAGCACGGCCCGCACCCGTGCGAGCAGGACACGCGGACTGAAAGGCTTGGTTACGTAATCGTCCGCGCCGACTTCCAGCCCGGTAACGATGTCTACCTCTTCGCCCTTGGCAGTCAGCATGATGATCGGGATACTCCGGCCTTTCCTACCCGTACGCAATTCCTTGCAGACCGTAAGCCCGTCCATCCCCGGCAGCATCAGATCGAGCAGGATCAGATCAGGCTCCCTCGACTGCACTTCCGCCAACGCCTGCTCCCCCGTGGACACAGTCCGAACTCTGTACCCCTCCTTCTCGAGGTTGTACGTAATCAACTCCTGAATGTCGTCTTCATCTTCGACAACGAGAATCGTCTGTTTCGGCATGGCTTCGCTCCGGCAAACTGACCTGCTTCTGGTGGAGATCTCACACCACTGCAATCATCTTATCCGCCTCTATCTGTGAAACGAGACAAAAACACACCTTTGTTGGCCGTGCCGGCGTTCGCTTGGTTGCACACCAGCGTCAAACGCTGTAACTTGCGCAAGAAGAGGAGCAGGAACGAAACGCGGACCACGCCCGGCAAACCTCAAACGAACAGCGAATGGACCTCATGCACTCCGCAAACAGGGGACATCAGACCTTGCACGAACAGGAACGGACATCCTCAAGCCGCGTAGACCACTTGTACGTTCACGTTCCCTTCTGTTCGGGGAAGTGCGCGTACTGCAACTTGTATTCGCGCCCCTTCTCGGAAGAGGCGTGCGACGCGTTTCTCGAGAGTCTGAAACGCGAAGCCGCGCTTCGCCTCGCGTCCGACCGCTGCCGGCAACCGCGGACTGTCTATATCGGCGGGGGCACCCCCAGCATACTGCCCTCGGCGCAACTGCAGTACCTCGTCGCGATCCTGCGAACGCACGTCTCTCTTTCCCAAGTCGAGGAATGGACCGTGGAGGGCAACCCCGGTACGTGGTCGCTGGACAAACTGAAAGTGCTGCGCGAAGCCGGCGCAACGCGCATCAGCCTTGGCGTACAGTCCATGCAGAACGACATCCTCGCATTCCTGGGACGCCGGCACCGGGCCGAGGACGTCGTGCCGACGATTCAACTCATCCGCCGGGCCGGCATAACCGACATAGGCGTCGACCTGATTGCAGCTCTGCCTGATGTGTCCGCCGAGGCATGGGGCATTACCCTGCGTCAAGTGTCCGAGCTGGACATCCAACACGTGTCCGTCTACGCGCTCACGCTCGAACCGGGCACAGACCTCGATGCGCGTAGCCGTAACGGCGAGTTCCACGTACCCGGCGAAACCGCCCAGCTCGTGGCATTGAGAGCGGCCCGCAAAGCACTCGAAGAGCGTGGTTTTGCCCGCTACGAAATCTCCAACTACGCCCGCCCCGGCCACGAAAGCCGACACAACCTTGCCTACTGGCGCGGCAAGGACTACATCGGCCTCGGCCCGGCCGCGTCATCGCGGGTCGGTCCGCAACGCTGGGCAAACGAGCCCTCGCTGGATGCCTACGTTTCCGCCCTGCTGGGGGACAGACCTCCCCCCGGCGACTCCGAAACGCTCACCGAGGCCGCCGATGCGGGCGAACGCCTGGCCTTCGCCTTTCGCCTCGCCGAAGGCGTAGACCTGCGCGATCACCCCCCCGCGAACGAGAACCAGCGCCACGCGTGGGACACCGCCCTTAACTGCTTGCGGACCAACGGCTTTCTCACCCTGGATGACGGAAAGCGCTGGCGCCTGTCCCCAAAAGGATGGAACCACGCCGACGCAGTCGCCGAAGCGCTGCTGGCAGAATGAGCAAGGCCTGTCCCCACGCAGTCTCAGAGCTCCTTACTTTTCGGAAACAGCGGTGACACTTTCTCGTCGCCGGAGACGGGAAAACGGGCTCGCTGAAAGCGAGCAACATCACAGCCCGGCGAGGATCGCCGGGGTAAACGCACGCACGACCCGAAGCCCCGCTCCCCGGCTGCATCTGAACGCGGCGAGAGGGGCGTTACTCCCCTTCAGGTAGCCCGGGTGGTTGGGTGTCTGACCGGTCCCCAGGGTTTCACCCTGGGCTGCGACGTGCGTCCCCGTTGGGGACGGGCTGTCCCTCGCGATGGCAAAAAGGTGTCCTGCGCTTCCATTTGCTTTGTCGTGCGTCCCCGTTGGGGACGGGCTGTCCCTCGCGACGGCAAAAAGGTGTCCTGCGCTTCCATTTGCTTTGTGGGATGGTCGTGGGGTAAGGTCTAGTGATTGCGCTGGGAAGCTCAGGATGACGACACAATCGCAACAACTCAATCGGCCGATGCTCCTGCCTTCACGGCTATTGGCCGCAGTGTTGTGCGTTCTGACGGCGGGAGGAGCCGACGCGGCAACCAACATCTGGGACGGCGGCGACGGGACCAGCCCGAGTTGGAGCACGACGAACAACTGGGACGCCGCCGGCGCACCGGCCGGCGCCTCCAATACGGTTGTCATAATCGACGGCAACTACAACGTGGGCGCAAGCAGCGCGCGGCTGCAACAGGACATAGACAATCCACTTACGCTCAGTCAGTTCAGATCACGGAGCCCAACCGGCGGCGGCGACCCTATAGGACATACTTTCACCGGCGGCGACCCGTTAAAGTTCGTAGTTGATGGTGCCACCCGGCCGCTGATCTACGGCCAGCGCAAGGGTAATACGGACATCAGTAACGATATTGTGATTGACGGCGCCTCGACGACGCTGGACGTCAGAAGCAAGACTTGGAGTGTCCTGCTCAACGGCCAAATCAGCGGTGCCGGCGCCCTGTACTTCAACGCGGGCGCCGGCGGCGGCGGGCTGGACCTGGGTAGCGCAAACAGCTACAGCGGCGGCACGACCTATCACAACGACTCCACCGCGGGTGAAAGCTGGAATTACTTCCGCATCAAGGCATCCGGCGCGTTGGGCAGCGGTGATCTCTCGATTCGCGGCGGCAACCGCCTCCCGTATGATTCAAGCACCAACGACAGGCCGGGCGGAACCTGCTTCTACGGGCAGAACCGGGTACACGGCAACAACATCAGCCTCCTGGCCGACGCGTCCGTCTCCGTGGGTGACCCCGCCGGCGCCGCTCCCACCGCCGACAGAGTAGACCTGACGGGGAACATCGAGCTGGACCAATACACGCTCTACCTCAGGGGGCGAGGCACCGGGACTGTGAGCGGGAACATTGCCAGCTCCGGCGGCACAGGTTCCCGCGGCTTGACCAAACTCGGAAAGCCGGGAAGCTGGACGCTTTCGGGCAGCAACACCTATGCGGGGGCCACTGCAGTGGCCGAAGGCACGTTGCTGGTGACGGGGACCCATATTGGAGGAGGCGACTACACGGTCTCAAGCAACGCGACGCTCGGCGGCAACGGCACGATTGACCTCGGCGCCCTGAACGGCAGTGTTACGCTCGAGGCCGGCGGCAATCTCTCGCCCGGCACCAACACTGGTGATACCGGCGCCTTTACCTTCTCCCTGGGCGCCGGCATGCTCGACGTTTCCGCAATCGCCGGCACGGGCGGGCTGAGATTCGACCTCGACACAATCGCCAACAGCGACAAGGTCGTCGTCGGCAGTACGCTCGACGTAGGAACGCTCGATTTCGCCGACTTCTCGTTCACCGCGCTGGGCGGATTCGGGCCGGGAACATACACCCTCTTCGACGCCGGCAGCATCACCGGATCGGTCGGAACAGCCAACGG
>CAZKRK010000593.1:0-1708 GCA_964555035.1 uncultured Victivallales bacterium
ATCGAAGAGCAAGGGAGGGATCGGGGGAAAAGTCCGCCCGAAGGGCGATAAGTTCCAATGGGTTACGGGTGAGCAATTTCGCTACACGAAGTGGTACAGAGGACAGCCAAACAACCGTGGTCGGAGGCAACACTATCTCCACATTGGATGGGCAGATCTGAAAGAGTGGAAGCCCGATCAATGGGGCGACCTCGAAGATGCATACAAGGCCAGCTACATCTGCGAATGGGATTTCTGACGGCGACATGGCTCAGTCGGTCAGAGCAGTTGAAGCCCCTCTTCCCAACCGAATCCCCATCCAAAAACCCTGCCGCAGACCCATGAGAAACCACCCCCGGAATAGCCTCCCAATCTCCGTGGCCGTACCGTGGGTGCCACAGAATCTGCCACGAGAAAAATCGGGGCAGAAAACAGCCTTCTATAAATCGTTGGGATAAAACGCCTTAGGTGGTGGCGGCACAGGGATTTGAACCCCGGACACGTGGATTATGATTCCACTGCTCTGACCAACTGAGCTATGCCGCCCCAAAAGAAAAGCGGGAGAAAGATAGTATACTCGGGGGTGCGTGTCAACCCCGTGATTGAGGCTTCCCGCCTTGCGATTTATCGCACTTGCGCCCCCGCTCAACGAATGATGATGAGGGTGGAGTCGTCGTCGCGGATTTCGCATTTGCCCTGCGGGGGGTCGGGGAGCGTTACGTTCGAAGGGTCGCTGAGGACGACGTAGAAGACCTCGGTGTACTCTCGCTTGAGGTCTCCGAGTATGTCGGCATAGATCTCGCACGTTGTCTCTCCGGCGGGGAAGACGGCCGATCCGAACATGTGAGTGTAGTCCTCGCCGGCGGTCGCCGTGCCGTTGGTCGCTGTGAAGGTCACGCTCGCGCTGGCGTGGATCTGGGTGGCCAGCGACAGGGTGAAAACGGCGCGCGTGGAACCGTTGTCGCCTTCGCGTATATCCACGTCGGAACAGGTGATCAACGGCGGCGCCACGGCCGTACCGACCACGTAGTAGCGCTCGTAGACCAGGCTGCCGTGGAGTTTGGCGCCGCCCTCGTAGTAGTCGTTGGGGTCGGTCGTGGCGATGTCGAACACTCCCGTGAACGTGCCCGGGACGCTGGGTTCGAACGCAATCGTTGTGTATTGGTAACCGGCGTTGTTGGTCGCAACCAGGGTCGCACCGGAGACTATGTTGAAGCAATCGCCCGGATCGGAGAGCTCGCGCCACGCCGTGAAGTCCCACGCGGGATCGTAAAGCTGTTGCTCCTCCGTAATGTAGGCGCCGTAGAGGACCGTGTTTGTCCCGCCGCCCAGGTTCCTGATCCCGAAAGACTCCTGCGTGGATGCTCCGACGACGGTCTCCTGAAAGAACACCGGCACCGACGGGTCGCGCTGCAGGTTGAGACGGGGCAGGGAGACTTCGACGGTCACATCGTCGGCGTAGAAGTAGTCCGAATGCGTCGATCCGACCGTATCGCGCTGCAAGACGGGCACGAACAGGTCGCCGGCGACCGTGGGGGGAATCGGGTTGGTGTTCGCGATAGGGATGTCTTCGTACAGGACCCCCGTGCAGACCACATGGTTGCTCATCCAGTTCGACGTCTCGTAGAAGTTGTGCCACGCGAATGTGAATTGCGAGGGATCCATGCCGATTTCGCGGGCACGGATGTGAGCAGTTCCGCGGAGGACGAACCCCGGGCGTACTCCGCCC
>CAZKRK010000593.1:1808-3916 GCA_964555035.1 uncultured Victivallales bacterium
GACGGCGAGGAAGTTCTCCGAGGCGGCTGACCATCCCGTGCCGGCCACATTTACGCCTCGGCAGCGGTAGTAGTAAAGCACGCCGGTTGTCGACACACTGATGTTGCTCGCGAAAGCCGTCTGGCCCATCACACCGAAGTGGATGCTGTTGCTCCACGCGGCGATGTTCGTGCCACCGTCGACAGGCCCCCAGTAGACGGACACAAGGGGATCGTCCCGTCCTGTGTCCACAACTTCTCCCCGCAAAATCGCGCCGTCTGCGGAAATGCCGGCGGCGCCTTTCCAGTTGCCCATCGTCGGGGGGCGGGGATCGCTGTCCACGATGGTGTACACGTGCGATGTGGCGACGCCCAGGAGGGCGTTTGACGGCGCATAGACCTCCAACATCAACGTTTCATCGCCTTCGTATTCGGAGTCTTCCAGGATGGTGACAACGATGTTCGTTCCGGGCTGGTAGGCGGGAATGGTCACGCTGCCAGCCGTCAGTGTGTAGTCCTCCCCGAAAGTGGCCGTGCCGTTCGCGACCCGGAAGGCGATGCTGACCTCTTTGCCGGTCAGGGGAGACAGGCTCAGGCCGACGATCGCCTCCGAAACAGACTCATGTCCGCTCGAGGTCGCGTCTGTGAACTGAAGCGTGGGCAGACCGTCATCGTCTTCAATCACGACGGCGGCCTCCCCGTCGGCGATCGTGCAGTTGGTTGCGTCCATGAGGCGGACACAGAAGTACTCCCCCGGCTCGTCCGAGTCGTCGTTCGTAAGCGGTACCTGGAGACTGCGCACCCCGGTTGCGCCGGCGGCCCATTGCAGGATGCCGGTGACCGCGACATAGTCACTGCCCGCCCGGGCGCTGCCGTCCGCCGTCGAGTAGCCGACGGAAACATCCTCGGCGGACGGGACATCCAGCTTGACATTGATCGTTATTGAGGTGGCACTTTCGTCCACCGAGTAGTCGCCGTTCGTAAAAGTGACGTTCGGTCCCAGCGTCGTGAAGTTTGTCGTGGTGTCCGCCCACGATACACCCGCTACGTTCGAAGCGGCGCAACGGTAGTAGACGGTTTCGTTCCCCCACAGGCTGTTGGCAACGGTGGAGAACTCCCTGGACCGGACGCCGAGCTCAACCACATTGCTCCAGGCCACGGCGTCCGTGCCGCCGTCGGTCGGGCCCCAGTACACAAAGACGTACGGATCGTCCCCTTTGGCCTGGACGACTTTGCCTTCGAGTCGCGCCGATTGTGTCGCGATCGCCTTGGCGCCGTCGGCATTGTCGACGACGGGCAGGCCGACGACGAACGCCTCCGCGGTCTTCTCGTATTCGCCCGGTTCCTCCAGCTCGTCAAACGGCGTCCCGTCCTCGGTCAGGCGAAAGAAGTAGCTCTGGCCGCCGACGGCATTGGTTGTCGCCTTCAGGCAGTACTCGTAGTTGCTGTACCTCTTCATGAAGATGCTGGCCGGCACGGTGCGGTTTTCCGGGGATTCCACGCAGACGCCGCTCATGAATTGCTCGCCGTCGCCGGGCAGCAGGTTGCTGGTGGACTCCCCGTTTGTGATGTGACTGCTCTCAACCATCACGAAAGCTTCATTCCCTCCCGTACCGGGTACGGGAAAATAGTCGCTTTCCACGGTCCCGGCCGCGTATTCCAGCTTCAAGCGGTAGTCGGTGGCATCCGCAGTGCCCTTGTTGTTCGATATGGTGAAGCGCAGCCGAACCTGCTCTTCCGCGACGAGCTTGCGGTGGGGGATATCCGTGGGCACGATCCAGGTGGCGGACGCTTCCGAGCCGTCGTCCCTGCGCCAGCGATAGTGCTCCTGTACGGGATGCGGAAAGGCCAGAGCTCCCCGGCACGCGGCCAGAAGCAGCAGCATCCAAGTTCCATTCTGCAAGGCGCGGTTCATACCCATACCGCTCCAGCAGGTTTCGGGCCTACGACGGCCTTCCATGTCAATTTGATGCCGGTATCGTAGGACAGGCACTCCCGGCTGTCCAGCGCGCACATGGCGTACTTGCCCTGGAAACGGCAGTTACCGGTAGTCGGTGGCAACTGTCCCGGCATTCTTCGACCCTAACCACACTCGGCACAGGCTGCGGAGCATACGCCCTGTCATCATCC
>CAZKRK010000594.1:0-3899 GCA_964555035.1 uncultured Victivallales bacterium
TCAATTGTCGGGGACGAGGCCATCTCGCAACATAATGTCCCCGGCCACATAACGGAGCTGCTGAGGCGTGACGTTCGCAGGACCAAATGAAGAACCCATTCAAGAAGCAATGCGACTCCCACGTTTCGGACGCTCGGGATCCAGAACATGTCATGGAAATCCGTGATCCTGATCGGAACGTGCGTGCGCGTGTTGTCTACGGTGTGGGAACTGCGTTCAAGGTTTATGTTGACCGGTTGCAGGAAGTCGATGACGACGGATTTGAGATCTGGATCAACGTCGGCGGACCGCATCGCGTTGACTCCGCAGAGACCGGGATTGCCGTTGCGAAGGATGAACTGAAGAACAAGAAGTGGATGGTCACCGCCAGTCCGTTTAGGCGAACAATGCTCTGAACCGTACCGCAGGGAGCCGCGCGACGCGCGACTCCCTGCGTCCGGTTAGAGCCGACGTGTGTGCCGGGCATGACCGGCGACTTGCGGGGTGAGAGTCCCCGCCCCAGGTAAACGCAAAGGAGCCGAAGGGAAGGAGAAGGGCAAGGGCGTCGTCGCGAGGCGGGGTCTGAAGGAAGTCCAATCCGAAAACACGGGGCGACGAACAGGAACCGGATACGAGGTGTGGCGTAGCCCGGGACGAGTGGGCACGTGCCGCGGCTGCCGAAGCAACAGGAACGCCCGAACCCGAAAGTGGACACGTACGCAAGCAAACCACGCCGGACGTTATCGCAAGTCTCGAGATCCCTCGACTCCGCTCCGCTGCGCTCGGGATGACCGGCAGGAGTTGGGGTTTCCGGCCGGTTCCGCCCCAAGGCGCTGGGGCCTTGGACAATTCGGCCTGTATTCGGCAGTTGAACCGCCGATTTCTACGCAAATGTCTGCAAACATTGACGATGGCGACGTCACACGACGCACCCATTTGGCGAAAGACCGGCTGAGGCAGAAGGTGCCCGCGGATGACGCAGATGAACGCGGATTCGGGACTTTATCTGCGTCAATCTGCGTCATCTGCGGGCAACTGCTCTTCTTAGGTTCGGTGATGGACGGGGGACAGGCAGGCCGATTCAGCCCTCCACAACCTCATCGAATTCGGTCGTGGTTGGGGTGGGGGAGGTTACGACCAGTTTGTAGTTGGTCTCGCGGCAGTGAACGATGAACTCTTCGAGCCGGTTGGTCGGGATCGGTTCGTCGAAGTCCCACACGACGTGTACGCTTCTTCGGGAATAGGCGCGTACCGCCTGTCGGCGGACCAGGAAACGCTCGAGATCGGCCAGCCATTGCCGCGACAGGTCAAGACCCTCGACGACAAAGCAGTAGCGGCCGAACCACGCGGACTCAAAGACGTAGGTGCTTGTGAACGGCTCGCCGTCGGTGCGGCAACAGATCTTCTTCAAGGGCCAGAATTCGCGTCCGCGCACGACAATCCTGGGCAGGGCGTCGCGCTCCCAGGGATCGGCGCTGCCGAAGTACACGAAGGTGTCGCCCTTGAGGACCGCGTATTCGAGACACTCTTCGATCCTGTTGCGCGCGCTGCCCACGAGGCTGAGCGTGCGTGTCTTGGGGAATACCGCGTCGAGCCAGGGACCGGTGAAGGGGAGGGGGCAGTAGGCCTCGAAGGTCGTGTTCAGGCGGCGCAGATAATCGACCAGGATCATGATCGACGTCAACCAGATCAGGAATCGGACGCTGAAAAGGTTCACCTTGTCGTAGTGATTCGCCCGGTGAAGATCCCTGGCCTTCATCGTCCTGTAGAGCGGCTTCTCCTCCTCCCGGACCTCGATGCCCGCGACTTCCCTGGCCTTCTGTTTGCCCGTCTCACGTTCTACCTTACCTCCGGTCCGGTAGGCATACTTGCGGGATTCATCAACCTCGTTTGTCGAGATGATGCCGGGGTCGGCGAGCTCGCTGGTGACGTTCGTGGCAACAGCATTTGTGGTCAGGCTCTGGCCGAGCTCGCGTCCGGCGGCGATTTCATCGCTCTGATCGTAGCGAATTTCGCTGACACGGTGCGAATTCCAGCGCGCCAGCAGAAGACCGACGATAGCGATGCCCAGCGCCATCCAGCGGCGGCGCGTGCGCTGCTCCCGGTTCGCGGAAGCGATCAGAACAACCAGGCTCTCTATCCATACGATGACGGAGAGAATGCCGACGATGCCGAACGCTTCCCACAGATTGGTGAGAAAGAGTATCATTTTCTGTACTTCCGCGTTTCTTCGAAGTAGCGCATGAATGAGTAGTAGACAACGTTCACGCCCACTTCGTGCGCTTTGTGCGCGAGGTCGGGGTCCATGCCCGAGTGGCCCGTCTTCCAGGCGTCGTTGATATCGCCCGGATGGTAGAAGACGGCCCACCTGTTGTTGATCTTCACGCCCATGGCGCGATTGCCGCCGTGATGCCACAAGGGTGGGGCGCCGTTGGCGAATGCAAACGGTATCTGGAAAATGGGATCGTCATCCGGAATCGGTATGAGCGGATTGCCCGGAAAGACCCTCTGCATCAGGGACCTGAAGCTCCTGTCCCAGTGCCCGCTGCCCGCGTCGGCGAACAGCAGGCTGCCCTCCTGGAGGAAGTTCTTCAGGGTCTTTATGTCGCTGCTCGAAATGTGGATATGGCCGGAGCCGGTCATATACACAAAGGGTGGGGCCTGCCCCTTGGGGTACTTCTTGAGCAGCCGGACGGGATGGCTCTCGGACTTCTGGGCCGTCTTCATGCCGCCGCTCATCTTTCTGAAGGCTCGCAGGAAGTTCATGTCCGCGCCCGACTTTTCGTCCATGCCGTCGTCCCAGTCGTGGCCGTTGTACTCGAGCCGGATGAAGCGCACGATGCCGTCCTTGAAGCCGTCCTGCCAGCCGGGCGTCTTGGCGTCGCCATCGCCGAGCTGGCCGAACATTGCGTTCGGGTCGGCCGTGTGTCTGACGCGCGACATCTCTTCGACCTGGTCGTGCAGATCGGACTCGTCGAGGTCGGGCGCCCGCAGGTAGATCTTGGAGTTGGGGTTGAGAACGAACTTCTTTTTCTTCTTGGGCTTCTTCTTCACTACCCGGACCATGGTGATTTCCGGTTTCCCGCCGCCCCAGGGCGGGCGGTAGGGATCCACGCACCCTCCCAGGCGCAGCAGCCACGGGAGAATCACGATCAGGAAGATGTGCGTCAGGAGACTGGTGGCGTTGCTCTTGCGGTAGACCGGATCGCGGCCGTGCGTGCGGATGTTCTCGATGACCTTGTCGCCGGGGCCTGCGCCGGGTGCGGCCTTGCCGGCGTAGGTTGCGATGACGATTCCGCGCCAGGAGAGAAGGTGCAGCCACACGACGAAGAGGAGGACACAGGCGGGAAGCCACAGCAGATCGTAGCGCCAGAAGAACACCTGAACCGTGTCGATATCGGCGCCTTGGAACGACTTGAGCCCGCTCGCCTCGATTTGGCCGGTCAGGCTGATGACGGCGTAGGCGTAGATGCCGAACAGTACGTATGCAGCGATGTAGGCCTTGCGCAGACGCGCGAGCGCGGAGGGCTTGCGAGCGAGGGCGATGAACGCGGCGGCGAGAAACACCGTCCCGCAGATGGCGGCCGTCAGGACGAAGACCGTCCAGGCGAAGGGCGGCGTTGAAGGCGAGAATACGCTCTGCAGCACGGGGAAGCGAACGAGGAAATCCTGGTAGTAGATGAAGCCGAGGAGGAGCGCGTACCGGTAGCATAGCGCCGCGGACGTGCCGAACGTCAGACAGAGGGAAGCCGGAACCAGGTTCCCGCTGAAAAACGATACACGCTTTCTGGGCGCGTCTTGGTTCATTCTACTGGGCCTTGTTGCATTCCAGATACACCCTCGTTACGTCGACGAGCCAAGGCCTGGCCCCTCACCCGCCTCCGCTGCGCCGCGGCGACCTCTCCCCCGAGGGGAGAGGT
>CAZKRK010000595.1:0-3896 GCA_964555035.1 uncultured Victivallales bacterium
CCTCTCCCCTCGGGGGAGAGGTCGCCGCAGCGCAGCGGAGGCGGGTGAGGGGCCGCCCGTTGGTGTCCTCGAGATGACAGGGCGGGTTTGGCGTTTCCCTGCCGAGTTGTCCAAGACGCCACGCGGCTTGGGGAGGAGCTGACATGATAGCAGACGAGGATATCGACAACCTACTACCGATCGGCCAGGTCGCAACGCAACACCCGACACGCGACACCCGACACACACTCGCACCCACGAACAGGAGACAGCCATGACCGAGAGAAAGACGCGCATTCTCATCGCGAAACCGGGACTGGATGGGCATGACCGCGGCGCGAAATACGTTGCGCGGGCGCTCAGGGATTCGGGCTACGAGGTCATATACACCGGAATTCGCCAGACTCCCGAAGCCATTGTCAAGACGGCGATTCAGGAGGACGTCGGCTTTGTCGGCTTGAGCATTCTCTCCGGAGCACACAAGGAGCTTTTCTCGAGGGTAGTGGAGCTTCTCAACGAGAACGACGCCGGGGACATTGTTGTATTCGGTGGGGGCACCATACCGGCGGACGACATCCCGTTTCTGAAGGAGAAGGGGGTACGGGCCGTCTTCACGCCGGGAACCCACACGAAGGACATCATCGACTTCATCGAATCCTGTCAGGCCCCGTCCGGGAGCTCATGAGCACTGCTGACGGCTTCTTTTCGGGAAGGGCGCGGGCGCTTGCCCGGGCAATTACCGTGGTCGAGAATGGCGGGCACGAGCGGGACGACCTGCTTCGAAGTCTTCACGGGCGGACCGGCGACGCGATTCTCATCGGGGTTACCGGCCCGCCCGGTTCCGGGAAGAGCACGCTGGTCGACCGGCTGATCGAGAGAGAGCTCCGGCAGAACCGCGAAGTAGCGGTGCTTGCGGTCGATCCAACTTCTCCCTTCTCGGGCGGGGCGCTCCTGGGGGACCGGCTCCGGATGCAGGAACACGCGGAGAACCCGCGGGTGTTTATTCGCTCGATGGCGTCACGCGGACACCTGGGGGGAATCTCGCCGGCAACGGGAGACGCGATCAAGGTTCTGGATGCCGCGGGCTACGACACCGTCATCATCGAAACCACCGGGGTCGGGCAGACCGAGATTGAGATCGTCAAGTTCGCTGACATTGTCCTGCTCGTTCTTGTGCCGGGTATGGGTGACGAGATTCAGGCGATGAAGGCCGGAATCATGGAAATCGCCGACATATTTGTGGTCAACAAGAGAGACCTGGACGGAGCAGAGAGGCTCAAAGCGGAAATCGGCTACGTGCTGGGCATGGAGCAGCGAGACGGCGATCGGGAAGAGAATCCGGTGCTGATGGTCTCCGGCACGAAAGATGAGGGCATCGACGAGCTGGTGCGGGAGATCTCTGCGTTTCTCACGCGTGCGGGTGGGTCCGGGCTTCTGGTTCGCAAGCGAAAAGACCGTATCGCCCAGGAACTGCGGAACACGGTGATGGACCGTATGCATGGATACGTGGAGGAGAGAGTCGACCTGTCGCGCAAGCTCGCGGAATGGACAGAGCGTGTGTACCGGGGGCAGACAGACGCCTCCTCCCTCGTAGAATCGGAATTGAGCGGTTGGTTTCATGAATAGCGAGGGGAGTTGCCACATGATAGAGAAAATCCACCACATTGGGATTGCCGTGTCGTCGCTCGAGGAGCGGATACCCTTCTACCGGGATATGCTGGGGCTGGAGATGAAAGGCACGGAGGAGATTCCGGAGCAGAGAGTGAAGACGGCGATGTTCGAAACGGGCGGAGTCAACATCGAGCTCCTGGAGCCAACGTCGGAGGAAAGCCCGATCGCCAGGTTTATCGAGAAGAAAGGGGAAGGCATCCACCACATTGCCTACCAGACCGGGGACATCGTTCAGGGCATCGCGTCCTTGAAGGGCGAGGGGATCCGAATGATCGACGAAGTGCCGCGGAACGGCGTGCACGGAACGAGCATCGCCTTTCTCCACCCGAAAGCGACCGGCGGGGTCCTGACGGAGCTGACGCAGCTGCCGCGATAGTGGATGTAGAACCGTTCTCCAGGACGGTTCAGCGGAGCCCCGGGCGGGGTGCAGGAATCCGGCGTGGATTGGAACCGTTCTCCAGGGCGGTTCGACGATACTGCACGGATAGAGCAGACGACCTGTCATCCCGAGCGCAGCGCAGCGGAGTCGAGGGATCTCGGGAATTGGGAACCACGTCGGACGTGCTTGGCAGTTCCCGAGATCCCTCGACTCCGCTGCGCTGCGCTCGGGATGACAGGTCGTCTGCCGAGAGACACAACACAGGCGCAGGGTTGTGCGGGGAGAGAAAAGGGTCGAGGAATGGGTAGATCGGAGAATACGCGGCATTTCCCCCCGCCCGGACTTGATCCTCCCGGAGCCGTATGCTACGATTTTGTCCTCCGTATTCATGGACAGGCCGGCAATTCGGCCGAGACACACCCTCCAACGGCGTTGACGAATACGCCGGAACTGTAGGGCAGAGGAAAGAAAGCATGAAACACTGGCGCATGCCGCTTGATGCCGACGGGCAGGAAGTCATAGTCGGCAAGGTCAATATTCTGGACCACAGGTGCAAAGGCTGTAAGTACTGCATCGAGTTCTGCCCAAAGGACATTCTCGAAGAGTCACCGGAGTTCAACGAGAAAGGGTACTACCCTCCCAGGGTCAAGGAAGAGGGCAAATGCGTGAACTGCGACTTCTGCGAGACCATATGCCCCGAGTTCGCGATCTTCTGCACTGAGGCGGAACGCAGGAAGCTGCGGCCGGACGACGTCATCCCGGATGCGGAACCCACCAGGCGAAGGAGGCGTCGTCGTGAAAGATAGAGCTGTACTCACGGGCACACACTTCATGAATGGGGACGATGCCTGCGCCGAGGGCGGGATGGCGGCCGGCTGCACCTTTTTTGCGGGATACCCGATCACGCCGGCCACGGAAGTGGCGGAGCGCATGGCCAAGCGCCTCCCGCAGGTCGACGGCGTGTACATTCAGATGGAGGACGAGATTGCCTCCATGGCGGCACTGGTAGGCGCTTCGAGCGCGGGGGCGCGGGCGATGACTTCAACGTCAGGCCCGGGCTTCTCGTTGATGATGGAGAACATCGGCCTGGGCGCTATGCTCGAGACGCCGCTCGTTATCGTGAACATCATGCGGGCAGGCCCCTCGACAGGCTTGCCGACGCTCGTGGGGCAAGGGGACGTCATGCAGGCGCGCTGGGGGTCTCACGGCGACTACGAGATTATCGCGCTTTCGCCGGAATCGCCCCAGGAATCCTTCGAACTGACCGTCGAAGCGTTCAACCTGGCGGATACGTACAGGGTCCCCGTGATTATCCTGAGCGATGAGATCGTGGGACACATGATGGAGAAGGTGACCATCCCCGAGAAAGAAGAGATCGAGGTCCTTCCGCGCAAGCCCTTGCCGGAGAAGGAAGGTTTCATACCGTACCTGCCCCCGGAAGGCGATGTTCCTCCCATGGTCTTTGCGGGGGAAGGCTATGGTCTCCACGCCACCGGCCTGACGCACGACGAATACGGCTACCCGTTGATCAAGCCGGAAGCGCAGGAGCGTCTCGTGCAACGGCTGGTCCGGAAGATCCGGGACAACGCGGACAAGATCGTCCGAACCGAAGAACTCTATCTCGACGACGCGGAAGTTGTTGTCGTCTCGTATGGGTGTTCCGCCCGCACTTCGAGAGAGGTGGTCGAGGCCGCGCGCAGGGCCGGCCTCAAGGTGGGTCTGCTCCGCCTCATTACCATATGGCCTTTCGCGGAAACGCAGATTCGCGCGCTGGCCGCCCAGGAGAAGACGAAGGCCTTCGTTGTGGCGGAAATCAACTGCGGTCAGATTGCCTACGAAGTGGAACGTTGCGCGGGAGACAAGGCCG
>CAZKRK010000596.1:0-3879 GCA_964555035.1 uncultured Victivallales bacterium
TTCGATACAGCCCCATCGCCGCGGCGTAGCGGAGACGGGTGACGGGCTGGCCCGCAGTGTCTCTCCCACATCCGATCACCGATCACCGACTACCGGTAACTGCCGTCTCCAGGCTGATTGATGATCGGCGTTTGACGATTGTCGATTGGCGCCCCATCAATCAATGCGGCCACCGCTCCACGCGCGCGCCGTCGGCCAGGAATTCCACGGGTGGCAGGATGTTGCCGTTTGCGTCGCGCGGCAGACGGCTCTCGGTCGTGGGAAACTCGTCCTGGCGATAGGCGCGATTGACGAGCGGCGCCGTGCGCATGCGCGGACGGTAGGGCGACTGGGCATAGACGTCCTTGATGGTGGGATCCGACGGCGGATAGTTGGACCGCTTGAAGAGCGGGTCGTTCGGGTCGGGGTCGGCCATGGCGCGCAGTTCCTGTTCGCCGCGGTAGTTGCACATCGTATCGACCCAGAGGATCAGCTTCGTCAGGCTCTCGTCGTCGACCTTCACCTTGTTGTGCTTCCCGCTGCCGGCGTACTCGATGAGTTTGCTCTTGTACGACAGCGCCTGCATGGGCGGGAAGGTACCGTAGTCCTCCGGCCGCCACGGCCGGTTTTCGGCCATGATCGTGCCGGCAATGCCGCCTTCGCAGTTCGACGGGAAGTGTCCCCCGAGATTGCGTTTCTTGCCGAGGGTGAGGGTCACGTAGGGTTCGGGAAAGACACCTGCGTCCGGGCTCGGCCTCAGGGTCAGGTCCAGCTTCGCGCGTCCCTTGCCCTTGCCCTGGTGGCAGGCGCCGCAGTACTTGTCCAGGATGGGCTGAATGTCGCGTTCGTAGCCCATGCTGTAGACGGGGCCGATGGCGTACGGCTCGAGCGGCACCGGTCCCTTGTCGAGGGCGATCGTCGGCTTCGGGGACGGCGCGGCCGTCTGGCTCTCGTGGCAGCCGACGCAGCCGCGCTGTTCGCCCGGCATGACGCTCGTGAACGAGCGCATCGTGTGCAGGCAGCGGTGATTTCCGTCCAGCAACTGGAAGTGCAGCGCCCGGCAGGGCGGCGCCGTGAAGTAGCACGAACCGTCCTCTTCGACCGGCGCCGTGCCCAGCACGCGCTTGACGCCGTCGTTCACCGTGATCGACACCACCGGTCCCACGTGCATGTGCGGCGACTCGCGGGTGTGCTCGACGTCCTGGATCTTCTTTCCGAGTGTGGCCGTGTTCCAGTCCAGGCTGATGACGCGCAGGTGCTTCGCCTTGCCCTTGAGAATCTCAGGCGCGCCGGCGTAGACGTCGGGGCAGTAGAACGTGCCGGGATCGACCTTGCCGCGGTCCTTCTGCGCGCCCGCCCATGCCACCTGGTCGGGAATCGCGGGCGGCTTCACGCGCGGGCGGATGGGCGCGGGGTAGAGCGCGTGGAACGCACCCGTGCAGATCAGCTCGCGGTTGCCGTACACGTCCATCAGGAACAGCTTGAACTGGCTGCCCCGCCCCGCCCGCCGCGCCGATACCAGGAAGAGCTCCTTGCTGAGCGGATAGGGGCTCTTGTAGCCGCGGTACTGGCCGGAGGCGCGGTACTTCGGTGTCTCCTGCCGTTCGTTGGGTCCGTTCCCGACCTCGCACCACGGCACGTCCCACGTGACCTTGGTCAGGCCGTCGGGATAGTTGAAGCCCTTGTTCTGATCGACGATGCCGATGCTGCCCCAGTAGACCTGGTGATGCCCGTGACCGGCAAACATGACGCGCCGGCTGCCGGGAATCGGCCGCGCCTCGAGCAACATGTCCGGCCAGTAGCTCTGGTTCCCCCAGTAGACCACCGTGCCCGTGCCGTCCGGATTGGTTATCCACAGGCTCTGGATGCGCATCAGTTCCTTGTCGGTGTACTCCCAGCGCGTGTAGAGAATCTGGCCGTTGGGCATCAGGGCCGGAGTGTACTCCGGTTCGTTGCCCGCGCTGATGAAGTAGATGTTGCTGCCGTCGGGATCGCAGCGTGTCAGCACCGTGCTCGGGTGACCGACCACGCAACGCGCGTGACTGTTGCCGCGGTTCGACACGAAGACGATGCTCCCGTCCGGCATGTAGATCGGATCCATGTCGTCGTAGTTGCCGTCGGTCAGTTGCTTGACGCCCTTCCCGTCCAGGCCGACCTCGTAAAGGTGGAACGTCCTGTCCTCCGCCGGGCGGAAGCAGAAGAGGATGCGCCCGGCGTCGAACGACACCTCCGGCCGCCAGTACCAGCCCGGCCCGAGCTCGTCCGTGAGTTTGCGAAGCTTGCCGCCGGGATGCAGTCCGTCCAACACGAGCAGGCGCACGCAGTTGAGCTGCGCCTGTGGGTAGACCCGGTGCATCGACTCGTGCGGATAGCGTTCCGGGCTGTCGGTGAAGATGAGCCGCGAGAAATCGACCAACGGGTCCTTGAACATGATGCGCCGCTTCACGCGTCTGACGGCCAGGTAGACCTCCCCCGGGTTGGCCGAGGGGACCAGTCGTTTCTCCAATGCGTCGAGCTCGGCGAGCTCGCCCTTGAGGTCGGGAGCGTTGTCCCGCGTAGCCAGCCGTGTCGCCATTTCCCGGGCGTAGCCGATCTCCGCACGCGTCTTGGCAACGCTCGCAGCCCCGCCGACTTGAAACAACCATTCGTCGCGCAACTGCTGTTCGGCTTCAGCCGGCGTCAGCGTGCGCGTCGCCGGCTCCTCGAACTGGATTCTCGGAGCGTTCTTCCTGTTCCCGGGCAGACCCTGTTTGCGAAACACGTCCGAGAGGAACACTTCCCGCCCGTCGTTCATCACAATGCGGGCATCGGCCCAGTCGCCGTGGTCGCCGATGTACCCGTTCCCGGCGTCACTCACGATCAACTCGAGCCGCTTCGCGCCGGCGAGCTCTACCTTGAGAGGCACGGGTTCGCCGCCGGGTGAGAGCGTCTTCGAGCGAAACCGCTCCCTGCCGTCCGTCTTCACGATGAACACGGCCGACCCGCCGGCCTTGCGCGTGGGTTCGTTCAGGTCCGCCCCGACATCCGCGAGGAGCGTCCGGCAGCCCTCGCCGAGCTGGACCAGAATGCGGCTGTTCGCGTGCGTGCCCAGCCCGTGGGCGTAGGTGCGCGACCCGATCGTAATGGTTGTGGCGATGAAATTCTTGTCGAGCTGCAGGTCACGATGGTCCTGCGAATACTCGACCAGCCGGAACGGCGCCGCGGCAAGAGAGGTGCTCGCGTGCAGAAGACACGCGGCCGTGATCAAGGGGAAGCGTAGTGTTCGTAGTGTTTGCGTTTTCATATGGCAGAGCATTGTCTCGCGGAACCGCACGGTGTCAAGCAAACAGCGGGCCGGGGATTCCAATCCGCCCTGTCATTCCGAGGGCCACCACGGGCGGAACCCGCTGGCTCGTGGGCAAGACGTGCGCAGGGTGGAACTGTCAAACGTCTTATGAAAGAACGGTGCACCCGCGAGCGAATCGTTGGACAGGATTAACAGGATCTACAGGATGGAGAGGCACTGGATACTGGACCACCTCTCCCATCCTGTAGATCCTGTTAATCCTGTCCACATTCTCCGCGGGGAGAGATAATGGTAGAAAGATGGGATGGTAGAAAGATGATATTGTTCAATTCTCGCATCTTCCTGCCTTCCCATTTTTCTACCTACACATTTTTCTACCGTAACGACACTTGGTAGGGGGTGCGCAGTGAAGCGATGTCTTTGGGATCGGAGCAGAGCGGAGTCGAGGGATCTCGAGAGCTGCAGAAACGTCCGGCGTGGTTACCAAACCCCGACCCCTACTCTCTCCCCTACTCTCTCTTTCGAGTAGGGGAGAGAGTAGGGGAGAGAGTAGGGGGGGCGAAAAGGGTCGGCGGTCGATTTTGCTCTGAAACGCCAGGAAAATGGGGACGCCG
>CAZKRK010000597.1:0-3845 GCA_964555035.1 uncultured Victivallales bacterium
GGTCCTCGACTTTGGCCGGCTCGTCGGCCCGGCCGGACCGGACCGCAGCCAGCAGCACAAGGGTAAGCAGCATGCATATTGTGTGTGCTTTCGACATCGTTGACCTCCTTTGTTGCTGATTCAGTAGCCTCCGCACTCAGGCTCCGTCGGACTCCATCTCCGTACTCTCGAGCCCGCCAGGCACAATCGCATGACCCGTGCCACCTGCTCACGAAGCCTGAAGCGCAATGCACAAGTGGCTACAACCACAACACTTACAACTGCAGTCGCCAGAACGACCGACAGAAGAAACAGATGGGGAGCACGCCAGCGTGTCCGAATCCCGTACACATGTCCGAATGCCCAACAGGTCCAAGAGATCTAGCGAAACTGGCGTGTCAAACCGACGATTGAGCCTAGCCTCAGGCGTGAGAGCTCGCTGCCCGCGATGCTCGCTGCTGGTCGCTGGGAAGTTCTTTCAGGTCACGGTGTGGGTGCGTCAGAAGACTCCTGAAAGGAGCAGTTACCGGGAATCCGTGATCGGAAATCGGTGTGGCGCAAGGACTTTCGGTGTTCACTCGCCGCACCCATTCCCGCGCGTCTCCGATCACCGATTACCGATCACCGGTCACTGGCCCCCTCTGCGCGGCTACCCCTCCGCTACCTAGACCCCATCCGAAAAGGGGCGGCGGCCGATTTTGGCCTGAAACGCCAGCAAAATGGGGATACCGGAAGATTGGGGAGGGAGATTAGGTAGGAAGATTAGGTAGATAGATTAAGAGTCGAGGGGCATACTTAATCTATCTACCTAATCTTTCTACTTAATCTGCTCCTGAATACGCCGCGAAATCCGCGCGAACCCTTTTCGGACACCCTCTACCTACCTCCCGACTCGTACCCGCCGCCACCGATACCGCCCCTTATCGGCGTATCGTCATGTGGGCACCAGAAGAAGCCTAGCCCACGGCGCCTCGCTTCGGCAACGATGCGCCGAAACGCCGGAACTCCGTCCGGGCACACCAGCAACACGAGTCTGTCCGACTCGCCTTTGCACCGGTCGAGCAACTTGGCCACGCAGCCACCCTTGGCCAGCGCAAGCTCAACCGGCTCGCCGTCCTTGACGCGTGTCGCCTTGCTGACATACCTGATGAGCCTGCCGCGGTCGAAGCCGGTCTTCCACTCGAATTCGAAGTAAGGCTCCTCGATGGGTACGGCCTGCTTGCCAATGACGACAATGTGGTGAGGCGTCTTGCTGGATTTGCGAAACCTCCCGAAGTCTCCCTTGGAATCATCGCCCCGCTCTTTCCTCTGCGTCACTCTGGCCAGGTCCGCCTCGTGTGCCTTCTTCTCCCGCCGCAATTCCGCCACACGTTCCCTGAGCTCCCGCACGCGGTCCTCCAGTGCGGCGTCCTGTCCCGCGCTGGCCTCACTTTCGGTCGCGACAAGAGCCTGCTTGAGCGTCTCCAGCTTGAAGCGCAATCGTTTCGTCTCCTTCTTCAGCTCCGCGATCTCTTCCGCCAGCCGCGACACCTTGGCTTCAGCCTCCGAAAGCGAGCCCATGTCCTGTCGATTCCGCTCCATCGCCTCCTGTCGCTCGCGCAGTTGCCGCAGGCTCTCCTCCAGCTCGGCCACGGACTCTTCGCCGGCCTGCCTGAGGTCTCTCTCGAGCGCCGCGTTCAGTTCGGCGGACTGTACCTGAAGCTGCTTCAGCTTCTCGGTCATCTCAGCGTTGAGCTCTACCAGCCGCACGGCTTCACCCCTGGCGTCGGGCAGCGACTCGATACCGGTTTCGAGCTCACCTACTCTCGATCTCAGACCGAGAAACGCACCCCGGACGGAACCCGACAGTCCCTTGCCACCAGCCGAAGCCGCCACCCCGTCAATGGGGCGCACCACCCCCACAAGACAGACCGCCGCGATCGCTGCAGCGCTGCGCAAACGCGGCACGCACAGGCAACCGTGAGTACCCGACATCATCTGGAAAGCAACCCTCACCGTCGACCTCCTTCCGTGCAATTTGGGCTGAGGATTAAGGCGACGATAACGGTGGACGACTGGCACTCTTTCTACTCGTCGTCCGTTCTCGTCGCCGTTCTCTTCAACCGATTGCTCACTTCATTCTCTCACAAAACCCACAACAGTACCCCTTACGCCGCCGCCAGCTTCCACTCTGCATACGTGGAAAGCGCATCCGGCGCCATGACTGCGTCAAGCCGACGATCGCCGACCCGCAGCCGCACGCGTGCCTGTTCGCCCTCTTTCGCAATCTCCTGCTTGACAAGCTGCAGATGCGCGGCGTCGGTGACAACGACCTCTTCCTGGGCGCCCTTGACAAGAACGGCTATCTCGTCGTGAAATCCGACCCTCCACTGCTCGTTGCCCACCGAGAACGCCACCGTCCGCGTTGCCTGCCCGGCATCCTTCGAAGTGATAGCCGCCATCAGCTCCTCCGCGCATTTCAGGGCCGCTGCCGGGGGACGTTTCCTGAGCGAACCGGCAAAACGCGGGTACTTGGCGAAAGTCTTGAACCCGGTGAAAATCTGGTAGCCGCCGAGAACCCCGAAGAACGGCACTCCCCCGCCGGCATCCATGCTTGCGAGCGTGATAAAGATGTTCCAGCCGCCTACGACCATCATGGCTGTCCCGTCCAGAATCAATCCGCCGGGTGAAGGCCGCAGCATGACGCAGATGCCTTCCACTACGAGCCCAGCACCGATCACAGCCAGAATGCCGTTCAGCGCGCACTGATCGACGGTACTGATCCCCATCACCACGGCTATCGCGCCAAACACGATACTGCCGATGCCGCCCGAGCGCAGCATACCCGCCAGAGCCTTGTAGTCGAATGCCGCCTGCACTTCTTTGATGGTTGGTCTTGTCTGCATTGCCGCTCCTCCTCGCGTGACTGGTTTGCTCCTCCACTCAGGCTCTGCCGGATTCCGCGTCCGATCGCGTGAGCCCGCCAAGCGTATTCGCACGGCGTGTGCCACATATGCAAGAAGGATGCCCTGATCGACGCAAACCCCTGATAACAAAGGACGTATACGTATGGCGCCAGCGGATCACTCAGAAAGGACGAATAGCAACGACACCTCGCCGTGTCCGATTTTCGCACACATGTCCGAATGCTCGACAAGTCAAGGGAATCAAGTCGATGCGCACAATGCAGGCCGTCGCCCCTCCTGCCTCAGCACACTCACTCACACACTTACCCACTCGCACACTTCCCCGTACACTTACTCCCCCTCTTAACCCCAACCCTTACTCGGATACACTTACTCACCCACTTACTCGCCACCCTTTCCCGCCACCCGCAGACGGGGCGGATATCGTCGATGTGAGTAGCCTAGGCCGGCTGGCGGGATAATCGGACGGGCGCAGGGCGGTTAAGGGGGGGGGATCAAGGACAGACAAGTGACCGCATCGACTCGGAGCTATGATCCCACAAGCAGCCACGCGTCATGACGCTGAGGCTTGCCGACAACCTCAATCAGTGCCCCGCCAGCAGACGACCTGTCATCCCGAGCGCAGCGAAGCGGAGTCGAGGGATCTCGGGAATTGGAACAACGCCGGGGGGATCATAGTACTCGATATCCCTCGATTCCGCTCCCTCCGGAGGCGGGCAAGCGCTACGCTCCTAATGACACACCTCTCATCCCCACGTTCGTAACCGTTAAGCTCGGTCCTCTGGACCGTCGATCTGGCAAAAGGAGGAAGACGAAGTAGCACGATTAGGTAGCACGACCAAGTAGGTTTCCCCTCCCATACTTCGTCGTGCTACCTAATCGTGCTACTTCGTCTTCTCCCCGCAGCGCGACAGCAACGTCCGGTTGCCCGTCAGGGATGCAACCGGAGCCCCAAGCTTA
>CAZKRK010000598.1:0-3833 GCA_964555035.1 uncultured Victivallales bacterium
TGCTCGTAACGGCGGAGGACCGCCGTCTCCAGGGGCTTTTCGGACACCCTCTAACTACAAACCCAACGCACGCGCCTCACGCTCGTAGTGAGCCACGCAGCCCGAGACGCAACGCGGATCGGCGCGGAGTGGCGTGGGCCGGTTGGAGCGCACTACGCGCCGACACTCGCAAGCGGCCCATGGTCTTTTGATACAGCCCCGTGAACCTGAAAGGAGCAGTTGCCGGTAACCCGTGATCAGTAATCGGCGTGGCACAAGGAATTCCGGTGCTCACTCGCCGCACCCATTTGGGTGTCGCGTCGCATCGCGACAATGTCACCGATTACCGATCACCGATCACCGATCACCGATCACCGACTACCGGTAACTGCCGTTTCTAGGGTGAATGGCGCGCTCCCACCTCTCCCCTTGGGGGAGAGGTCGGTCCGACGCAGGAGGACCGGGTGAGGGGCCGGCCCGCGGTGTCCTCAGGATGACAGGCGCGGTTCAAGTTCCCGGCCCGCCGGATCTACCCGTACGCCCCGAACCCGAAGAACCAGTTCTTCTTGGCAAAGCGATAGAGCCAGTGCTTCTCGGGAATCTCGCGACCGGGTGTGCTGTGACTGCCGCGGGGCTTCATCCCGGCGAGCTCTTCACGCACGGCGTCGCGGCCGCTGCTGTCGTGCGCGTTTGTCTCGTTCGCCATTCGCAGCAGCAGGTCGGGATGTTCCATGACAATGCAGCCGCGGGTCGTCCGAAGCGACAGCTCGCGGAATCGCGCCAGAAAGTCAGACTCGACGAAGCGCCTGTAAAGTCCCTCTCCTGTACCGACGTTGTCCCCCGCCAACTGAATCGGCGGGCAGGGTTCAACATAGCCGTCCGGGCTCACGTGATAGCCGATGCCCGTGGCCGCGGCACACATTGCGTGCCCTTCATGGTCCCAGTAGGAGTCGACGATTACGATCGGATGCCGACCACGTGCTTCGACCATGAACCGCCGCAGCCGCACTATGTCGTCTTCGTCCAAAGCCAGCTCGGGCGCCGGTCGCGGTCCAACCGGCCGATAAACGTAGTACCACACGTAGTGCACGCCGCGCTCAATCAACTCTCGCAGGAAGTCCTCGCTGGCCAGGTCATCGATGTTCGACTTGCAGACGCTGGTGGCGACCCCCGTTATCAGGCCGTTGCGCACACAGGCATCGATGCCGTCCATGGTCCGTTCATAAACGCGGTTGCCGCCGCGCCGCACATCGCTGACCCGGTCGCTCCCTTCCACGGAAACCAGCGGAGTGACGTTGGCCGCGTCGCGAAACCGCCGCGCCGTTTCAGCGTCGATCAGGGTTCCGTTTGTGAATAGAAGGAAGTAGCAGTCAGGATGTCGTTCGAAGACCTCCTGAAGTTGCGCGTACATCAGGGGCTCACCGCCGAGAATGCCGAAGAACCGGCAGCCCTGTTTCCGCGCCTCTTCCACCAGCCGGCCCAGCGTATCGATCGGCATGTGGCGCGGGGGCTTGGTCGGCGTTATCCAGCACCCCTGGCACGAGAGGTTGCAGGTGTTCGTGACCGAGATGAACAGGAACGCCGGAAAGTACTCGTCCCGGGCCACCCGCTTCTGGAACCGGCGCACCGCGCGAAGTCCGTTCAAGCCGAACGTGAACATGAACTTGCGCAGCACCCGCCGATCCGGCTCCCTCAGAAAACGTCCGGCCAGCGCCGCGATCATGTCGGTCCCTCGCTGTTCGTGGATTCCTGCTCGGAGTATCTTGCACGTTCCGCATGCGCTCTGTCCCTGTCTTCGCGCCGGCGCAACAGGCGCGCGCGAGCCTTCCGGCGGCGCTCCTTCAGGGCGGCGTAGACGTCGTCTCCCAGGAACTTCTCTACGTCGACCTTGACGCGCGCCTGCTCCAGCGCTTCGTCTTCGATCGCGTCGCCGTTCAACGGCGACTCGTTCAGCTTTGGGAAAACGATTGCAACCTCGGGGCAGATTCGGGCACAGGCCGGGCAGTTGTCCTTGCAGTTGAGCGGATGATCGACCCGGGGGCGGCCTTCGTCGTCGAGCGTGTACACTCCGAACAGGCAAAAATCGACGCACTGGCGACAGTTGCGGCAGCGGTCGCGATCGATGACCGGAAACCAGGCCTTCCCGCCGGGGACGGTTTCGAACGACTCGCTCGTCGTGCCGGTCTTTCGCGGCACGGCTTCTTCGAGCGTTGCCCAGTTGACGCGGCGCAAATCGACGATTCGCGTACGCGACGGATCCAGCTCCACACCGGCCGCGTGCAACAGCCAGCGCACGGCGCGCGGGTGGCAGGCCATGACCACCAGCTCGCCGTCCGCGGCCGGCCCGGCCAGACGTTTATCACGCTTGGCAACAAGACTGCACAGATCGTCGACGACGGTCACGTCCGCGTCGCACTCCTTGAGCATCCGCTCGGCCCGCTCTCGGACGTGCGCCGTGACGACCTCGGCGGTGACGCAGCGGCAAAACAGAATGTGCGTCTTCATGGGAGCTATCGCATGTCCACGGCAACCAGGTCGCCGTGGCTGTTGCGGCAGTAGATCAGACCGTTGCTCAAGATGGGCGCAGTCCAGCAGACCTTGCGCTGCAGTACCCTGCCGCTCGAGTACTCCTCGTAGCCGTCCGGCGAAGCCGCGGCGATGTACAGATAGCCCTTTTCATTGATCACGATCAGTTTGCCGTCGGCCAGCATCAACGCGCCGAAACCCAGATTCCTGCTCCACTTCGTTCTGCCGGTTTCCCAGTCCAGACACTTCAAGGATCCACGGCCGGCGTTGCCGTCAATGCCGTAGAGACACCCCTTGTAGAGGACGCAGCTGCTGAAGTGGTTCTTGAGGTCCTTGTGTTCCCACAGCGTGCGCGGCCTGCTGCTGCCGATGTCCAGCATGGCGCAACCCCGGCCGTACCCGGACGAGACGAAACACTTGCTGCCGGCCACGATCGGATCGGCCGCATTCACATCGTAGCGTGTCTCCCACGGATGAAACCAGAGCTGCTTGCCGGTCTTGATATCCACCCCGCACGCGCCTTTCTGGCTGAACAGGGCCATACGCGTGCCGGGAGTCCCGTAGACAACGGGAGTGGAATAGCCGCCGATACCCGAGCTGGCCCACAGGGTCTTGCCCGTCTTCTTGTCGAGCACCGTGCCGTGTTTGCCGGCATTGATCAATAGGCGGTCGCCGAGGACCACGGCCGATCCCGCAATGCCCCAGCGCAGGTCCTGGGCCTTCGTCTCGCTGAGCAGATTGCGACTCCAGCGTGTGTCGCCGGTGACGGCGTCCAGGCAATGCACGTGGGCCTGGCGGCTGACCGTGTACACAACGTCGCCGTCCACAACGGGGGTGGCGCGCGGTCCCGCATACGAGCCCTTCTTGCAGGCGTACTGGATCCCCCACAGCTTCTTTCCAGTCAAGGCATCCAAGCAGAGCACGGTGTCGTTGCCCTCCTCGTATCCCATCGTGTACAGCCGCCCGGCGGCGGTCGATACTCCGGAGTAGCCCGAGCCCACGCCGGTGCGCCAGGCAATGCGCGGCTCGCCTGCCAGGGCCTTTGGATTCCACCCCTTCTCGGCCGAGATGCCGTTCGCGCTCGGTCCCCGCCAGATCGGCCAGTCCTCGGCTCGAAGTTGCGCCACGGCGAGCCCGACCGCCAGCAGAACGTAGAGTACTCTCTGTCGATTCTTCACGTTTGACCTCCGGTAGTGTTTGTCTGTTCACGTGTGTGTCCGAGAAACGAGGTGCGAAGAGTACCAACAGAACCTCGGCCCTGTCCAGCGCGACAAAGCCCTCTGCCGCCCGCCCCGGCCGCCCCCTCACCCGGCCCTCCTGCGTCGGAC
>CAZKRK010000599.1:0-3819 GCA_964555035.1 uncultured Victivallales bacterium
AAGAGACAGCGCGGGCGTGCCAAGTGTTAAATGTTAAGATGTCTCCCCTGTGACCCTGGTCTACCCGAGTCGGAGAGTCAATCGTCAACCGCTATCGTCGCCCGCTATCGTGAACCGAGCACCGGTGGACGATAGCGGGCGACGATAGCGGTGGACGATGGTGAGGGGAGGCGAACCTGCATGTTGCCGTCTCGCCCGGCGGCCTTGACCACGCTCCCTGATGATGATTGGATCCATCAACTGCGTGGAACCTAGCGTCGCTTCGCTCCGCAGGTTCACGCTGACGTTCGACTGGAGACGATATGAATGAGCAATCAGATTGCCCGGTCTGCCACAGTGTACGCCTGATATTCGGCGACGTGCGGAGTGCCGATGATGGTCGCCGCGCGCTATTCAAGCCGGAGGCACTGCGCACCAAGTTCACCGTCAACACGCCAGGCCACTTGACCATTGAACATCGCTCTTCAGTGTGTCTTGACTGCGGTCTGGTCATGGCGCAGACGAACCCAGAGAAAGCACGAGAGTGCATCGCCAAACTGGGTACTGAGGACCTCAAGCAACAAGTGCGAATTGAGAGATGACCAAGAGTCGAACAAACCGTCGCACCATACCGTTGACAGCCGCGCAGACGCGTCTGCCAACGGCTGGTGAACGGTGACGTTCGATCTTGAGGCAAGACCCGTGATGGCGTAGTATCAGGCCATGAAGACGGTATACATCGAAACATCAATCCCGAGCTTCTACCACGAGACGAGGCAGGAGCCCGAGATGGTGGCCAGGCGGCACTGGACGCGCCGCTGGTGGGACGAGTGCGCCTCCCTATATGACCTCGTCACGAGTGAAGGCGTGATCGCCGAGTTGCAGGAAGGTGAGTACGATGCTCAAACGGCTGCCGTCGCGCTGGTGGCCGACCTGCCTCAACTGGAAATCGTCGATGAGATCGCGGATGTTATCGACGTGTATCTCGCGAACCACCTGATGCCCAGGGAGCGCCTTGGGGACGCGCTACACCTGGCGCTCGCGTCGTATCACAAGGTGGATTTTCTTCTGACCTGGAACTGTACGCACATCGCAAACGCCAACAAGTTCGAGCATATCCGCATCATCAACACACGCCTTGGATTGTTCGTCCCGACGCTGGTGACGCCCATGGAATTGTGTGAGGAGGTATCCCCATGACCGATGCAACATTACAACGTGTATGGAATTCGAGAGAGGCAATCTCCCGGCGATGCGACTTCGATTCGCACAAGCTGGTCCAGTTTTACCAATCCCGACAGAAGCCGGATCGAACAAGACGATCCAGGCGATTGGAAATAGCGCGCGAACGCGCCACTTCCAACGCCTGATCGTTCACGTTCGCAGGAAGATGATTGACGAGACGTACATCCTGTGCGATGCTGTACGGCATGAATACGAAGCTAACACTACGAATGGACGACGTACTCGTACGGCAGGCGAAAAGTCAAGCCGCACGCCGAGGCAAATCGGTCTCTCAGATGTTTGGTGAGTTCGTCGCCTCGCTAGGGTCGAGAGAATCGGCTCCCGAACTTCCGCCGGTGACGAGTTCTCTCTTGGGCGTCATGACCGGGAAGCGGGTATCCGAGCGGGATTACAAGAGACACTTGCGGGAGAAGCACTCTTGAGGGTCTTGGTCGACACCAATGTTGTTCTCGACGTGCTCCTTGACCGAAAGAGCTTTGCTGGACCCGCGGCACAGATTTTCGGGCTTGTTGAGGAGTCCAGAATCGAAGGCTTTCTCTGCGCTACAACGGTAACAACCGTTGACTACCTTCTCGGCCGGACCTTGCCTGCTGACGAAGCCCGTCGCGCACTACAGAGGCTACTCGACATATTTGAGATTGCCCCCGTCAATCGCCCCGTACTTGAACAGGCATTGCGCAGTGAGGTTTCTGATTTCGAGGACGCAGTTCTGGAACAGGCGGCACACTTGGTCGGAGCAGAAGCCATAACGACACGAAACGTGAGAGACTTCAAGAAATCCGTAGTCGCGGTTTTCGATCCTCCAGAATTGCTCTCAGCCGTTGAAGCGATGGGATTTGCGAACCAAACAATGGACGACGACAAAGAATAGCCGCCCTGCGGCCATTTTTTGCGCGTCATTGCAGTCGTTCGCGAAGAGAGAGATTGATACACCGTGACGTGCATGATACCGTATCTGACGGTGTGATGGACGGCGCGCAAATTGTTGGACTACGTAGCGGAGGACGGCCCCATGGGAATGATGAAGAAACGTGTTAAGGTGTGCAACAGCAAGTCTCCCGAGCGGTGCTTCGAAGAGCAGTTTTGGGTCGACACCGGAGCCCTGTATTCCTTTGTGCCCGAGGATTGCCTGGAGAGCATCGGCGTGGAGCCCACGGCAACACGGACGCTGGTGCTGGCGGATGGCCGACAGGAAACCCGTCTGCTCGGTTTCTGTGATCTTCAGGTCGAGGGGTTGGAGGGGTCCATTCCTTGCCCGGTGGTCTTCGCCCCAAAAGGATCCCTGTTCCTTCTAGGCGCCACCGCTCTCGAGAACTTCGGCGTGGAGGTCGATCCGGTGCACAAGCGTCTCAAGCCGATCTTGGCCGTGATCGGCGGATTCATCGGGTCGGCGTGAGAATCGCGATCGGGATAGGACTCCCCCCTCTGGGGAGCCCTCCCACCCCACCGTGCGTACGGATCGCGTATCCGGCGAGTCGGCGGTTCGAGGCCGGTGACTATCCGAGGAGAACTAGACCGAGTTTCTGAGTGAACAGGTGTTCCGGCATCACGTGCTTGATGTGGCTGTGTTTGACGATGCGCCACGGCCCCTTTCGGGTATTGCCGAGCATCATCGCCGATTCATGCCAGAGCCCGAGTTTCTTCAGATTGCGGACTTTTGTCCGGGGCAGCTTCCACTGCTCCCAGATGTATGCCCGTATCCGTCGCAGTACCCAGGCGTTTATCTCAGCGGCGCGGGTTTTGGAGATGCCGACTTGATAGTAGGCCTTCCAGCCCCGCACGTATTCGTTGAGCTCAGCTATGATCTGCCGGACACTGCGCCCGCGGCTGCGGGCCGTGATCCTACGCACCTCTTTACAGAACCGTTTCCGGCTCTTGTCGTGAATCACGGTGCGGGTCGAGCCCATGAACCGCGTCGTGCGAAAGCCAAGAAACTTGACCTCCCACGGGCGGGCCACGACGCTCTTTGCTTCATTGACCGCCGGCTTCAGCCGGCGGCGAATGAAGCGCGTCACGCTCTTTCCAACTGACTTCTCGTCTCATACGCCCGCTGCTGACTGCCACGTTCCGGGCGGTCGTAACTGAATACGCTCGCCTTGCTACGGCGTGGCGTGCAGGCTTCCTCAAGGGACCGTTACCGGCACTCCCTTCTTGTCCCGCCGTAGCGTGCGAAGGCGGATGCCTCCGACTACTCTTCACGTTACCTATCACGAGACCGGACTTGCCCGTTGAACGCACCGCAACCGAAATGATACGCTTGACGCGAATTTCGGTTTTGGTACGCTCGCGGAGCGCACCGGCAAGCAACCGGGCCATGCCCGGCACACAACAACAGCGTCGAGGATATCGGCGCTGGCGCGCCGAATCCTCACGCTGGACGTTCGGGTCATGAAGATGAAGAAGATATGGAAACTCCCCGCCCTTCTGGTGGCAATCCACCTTGCCGCAGTCGTCGCCTTCTTCGCCCTCGTGAGGACATCCAGGACATCCAGTTGCCATTCGGGTGACATCTTAACATATAACATTTCCACGAGGCCGCTGCTCTTAGTCGAGATGCCAATTGTGTAATGTTAAGATGTCACCCCGCTCCTCCCC
>CAZKRK010000600.1:0-3794 GCA_964555035.1 uncultured Victivallales bacterium
TCGTAACGGCGGAGGACCGCCGTCTCCAGGGGCTTTTCGGACACCCTCCAACTAGTCGCCGATCTTGGCGTAGGCTGCGCCCAGGGGCATCAGGTCCGACCAGCCCTTGTGGTCCTTGTCTTGGGCACAGGTGCCAAGCGATGACACACCGTCGCCGGACGGGTTGGGCCGGAAGAAGCCGCCGCAGACACGTTTCAGGTCGTCCTTGCTGACTTTGGTCCCCGCGGGAATGTCGTTGATCTTGATCTTCATGGTCTGTTGCTCCCTTCTTGCTCTGTTTTTGGCTCGCCGCCTTTGGTTTAATTTGATCAATATGATTAGAGTGTACCATATAGAGCGGTTTGGTCAATACTTTTTTCTCGTTTTCTCAGGGTTCCGTTTCTGCGACTATGGCGCACGATGAGAAAGGACCCCATGCTGCCCGGCCAACGCCTGCTCCTGGACGGCGAGTATGTTGCTGCCATGGCTGTCTGCGAGAAGGCCCTGTCCCGCAACCCGGGCGCTTCGGCAGCGCATCACAACCTTGCACGTGCTCTCTACGGTCTGGGACATGTCCAGGCCGCCGCCTCACATCTGGAAGAAGCCATTGAACTTGGCAACGCGTTGCCGTCTCTGATGGGACTCGCCATGATGGCGCCGGGCGCACCGGCATACCGGCTTCGTGACATAAAGCGAATCCGGAAGCGCCTTGTCCGGGAGCTCCGTGACAAGGCGCCGACCGGAGCATGCGCATGCCGCCGGCGCTCCCGCCCTTCCGGTCGTCGCCTGTCTGTCGGGTACGTATCCGCCTTTTTTGAGCGTGCCAATTACATGCAGCCGGTCTGGGCACTCATCAATCGCCACTCGCGTCGAGACGTACGGGTCCACTTGTTCTCCGATGCTCCCACGCAGGCCTTCCCCGGCTACCGCATCCGAGAACAGGACCAGGTGCATCGGACCGATCGCATGTCCAACAGTGCCTTGTGTGATTTCATCCAGTCCTGCGAGATCGACGTGCTGGTGGATCTCAACGCGTACAGCGCTCCGGAACGGCTCGCGCTCTTTCTGTCCCATCCCGCGCCTTTGGTCCTGGGCTGGTTCAACCACTATGGCACATCCGGATTTCCAGGAATCGATGCCATCGTAGGCGATGCGCGCGTCGTGACCCCGGATGAGGAATCATGCTACACGGAATCCGTATGGCGCCTGCCGCTCAGCTATCTCACGTTTCAGCCGCCGACCCACATGCCCCGAGTCACGCCACCCCCCTGTCTTCGCAACGGCGTGTTCACTTTCGGCAGCCTGGCTACGCTGTACAAAATCACCGACCCGGTGGTCGCTTTGTGGTCGGAGATATTGCGACGCACCTCGCGCACGCGGCTCGTGCTGGGATGTTCCGCCTTTCGGTCCGAGGCAAACCGAGCGTACACTCGAACGCGGTTCGAAGCCGCGGGAGTCTCCGCGGATCGTCTCGTCTTGCTGGCCCCCAAACCGAACCGTGAGTTTGTCAGGTACTACAGCATGATCGATGTGGCGCTGGACCCTTTTCCCTACAGCGGCGGGACCACGACCATGGAAGCCCTGTGGCAGGGCGTGCCGGTGCTTACCTGTCCCGGCGACCGTTGGGCCTCCCGTACCAGCGTAAGCCTCATGTACGGCACACCGTTCCGCAACTATATCGCCAGGAACCGAGACGACTATCTCAGCATGGCCGTCGACCTGGCAAAGGACACGCGTTCCCCGTCGCGTCTGGGCCGTCTGCGACACGAAGCCCGGAAGCGACTACGTGCTTCACGTGTGCTCGACGGCCGCCGTCTTGCGCGGGAAATGGAACGTCTCTTTCGGCGCGTACGATGATTGGGATCGATCTTCTGAAAATTAGGGAATTCCTGTGCCGTGGAGGTGTCATATGAGAGTTGTGTGTTACCTGTCCAGGTTCACTTGCATCGTCGCCTGTGCCGCGCTGGCGGCGTTGACTGCGTCGGGGCGGGAAGTTGCGCTGCTTGCTCCCAGCCGGGGGCAGCTGCCTACGGACGTAGGCAGCGACGACATGACGAAGCTCTCGCTCGCCGAGGAACCCGCCCTGGGCGGCAAGGCGCTGCGGGTGGAACGCTTGGCGGGCGACAGTTTCGGCGACCGGATCGCCAAAGTCGCGAATTGGAAGCCGTTTATCGCCCTGCGGTTCGACGCACTGAATCCCGGCAAGAGCAACGTCAAGCTGATCCTGACCGTCAAGCACCGCCGGACGACCGGCTACCCGACGCGGGTTGACGTCCCCTTCACGTTGAAGCCCGGCAAGAACGCGGTCGTCATGGGTATCGACGAGATGGTCAACGTAAACGGCTCCACGCCCGATCTGGAACACGTGTCGCGCTGGCACATCGGGTGCGAGTCGGGTCAACCTTCCGCGGTGCTATTCGGCGACATGGTGTTGGTCGGGCCTGACGATGGGCCCGCTCCCACGCCCCCCGCCATGCGTGTTGCCGGAGGTGCGCCGGCGGCTTACCGGATTACCGGCAAGATCGGTGACATGCCCGTGGATTTGGTCGCCACACCGCTTTCGGGTGCCGCGGGAGGTCTGCGCGTGGAGAGGGTGCCGATCAAGATCGACCCCGCGCGCGTGGCACGGGTCCGGGCCGCGAAGATGCCGGGCATCACCGAACCGGTGATGTTCGACACTCCCGAGGCTGACGCGATCGTGTCGGCGCTGGAGATCTTTCCCGCCGACAATCCGTTCAACCAGGTAATCGACGAGTGGCCCGTGCATCCGAAGTCCGACGCGATAATCGGGTCGATCGGTCCCGGCAAGCCGCTGCGCTACAACCCCGACATGGGCTACATCCTGGTGCCGGAGAACCAACCGAGAGTCGACGTAAAACTGACCATGTATGCGGGCGAGTCGGACCCCGGCCCCTATCCGGTCCCCGACAACATCCCCATTGAAGGTTGGCCGGAGTTCTACAACCAGTTCCGTCCCGGACACCGGCTCTCCCTGGATGACGTGCAGCGCGACAAGGAGCGCAGGGGGGGCGACCGGCATGCCATTGTCGTCGACCCGGTCCGGCGAATGCTCTACGAGTTCGGCTACATGAAGAAGACCGACGCCGGTTGGGAGGCCGGTGTGGCGGCCATTTTCGACCTGAAGACCAACAAGTTGCGTCCCACCGGGTGGACTTCGACCGACGCCGCCGGACTGCCGCTCTTTCCGGCGGTTGTCCGCTACGACGAATTGCAGCGCGGCATGGTCGAGCATGCCATGCGGGTTACCATTCGTAAGACGCGCCGCGCGTTCGTTGCGCCCGCTACGCACTATGCCAGTCGGCACGAGAATGAAGAGTATCCCCGGATGGGCGAACGGCTGCGGCTGAAGCGTGACTTCAATATCTCGAGATTCTCGCCGCCCGTGCGGGCCATTCTCAAGGGACTCAAGAAGTACGGCATGTTCGTGGCGGACAACGGCATCGAGTGGGCCATCTCGGTAACGCCGGATCCCCGCATCCCCAACATGCACGCGGAGCTGCGCAAGGTCCCCGGGTCGGCCTTCGAGGTGGTTGTCCCTGTCCCGATCCAGTGACGGGAAATGCCGATGAAGAGGAGGAAGACGGGGTTGTGGCGGCAGATGCCACGTTGCCGATCGGCTACCTGGTGGATTCGGGCAAGCCGTTTCACGTGCTGGCCGGCGGAACGGGGTACGGGTGGAGCAAGGACAACACCGGCGCGACGGCCGAACGCGGCAGACACCCCAATCCCCTGCGCGACACGTTGATCCTGTATTCGGCAGTTGAACCGCCGATTCCTACGCAAACGTCTGCAAA
>CAZKRK010000601.1:0-3755 GCA_964555035.1 uncultured Victivallales bacterium
CCACCTCTCCCCTCGGGGGAGAGGTCGGGCCGACGCAGGAGGACCGGGTGAGGGGACGGCTGTGGGCGGTTTCCCTAATCCCCTTCTACCCCCGCCTTCTTCAACCACTCCTTGACGTAGAGCCTCTTTCCTCCCAGGTCGAATGCTTCCACCTCGATCTTGTCGCCTCTCTCCAGACCGCGGAAATTCTTCATGATCCGATCGCGATGATGATCGCTTACTTTGCCGAGACTCAGGGTCAGCGTTTTGCCCACGGCTTCTCGGGGGGCCTCCGCCTCGTTACCCTTCCACACCTTCATAATCCTGCCGACCTTGAAGACAACCGAGGCGTTTCCCTTCTCAATGAGCGTCCCGCTCATCATCCCCCGGAAGCCCTTCAGCTCCGCGGGAATTCCTTCTTCCGCGAACGACGGCACTGAGACCAGGCTCAGAACCGTGACGATCGTGGCAATCGCCGTTGCCGTCACATACCTGTTTGTACTCATCTCGGCCTCTCCTTTGGTACGGGATAAAGCGTTGCAGCTCCTGACGCTGCGATGCACATCTCAGCATGCTCGACGATAGCCAAGGTCACGGTTTCCGTCAACAGGATAACGGCGTTTGCACCCGACCGGGGCGCTCCGTAGAACGGAGCTTTGCGCCCCGGCCGTTCGGACACCGGCTAGCTCTGGGGCCTACGGACGTCAAACTCGGCCCAGACTAACTCGCCCCGCTTCTGGGCGTCGGTGTTCTTGTAGACGGAAAACTCGTTGGAGTTCATGTCGAGCCACATGACGATGGCGCGCACGTCCTGTTCCGTGAACTTGCCCGCTCCGAGAAGTTTGCGGTGGTTGTCGTTCAGGAGGGCTTTGCCCATACGCGAGAACATGGCTCCGAATTTGCCTGGCTTGATGCGGGAGCCGCCGTGCAGGCGGCGCGTGAGACCGTGGCCAAGGTAGAACATGTAGGATTGCAGCGCTTCGTACGACATGTCCTTTGGTCCGGCCTTCTCCATCGCCTTGTGGCAGGTGACGCACTTGCTCTCGAAGATGGGGCGCACGTTGCGGTGGAAACTGAACATGGTCTCGTTCTCGACTTCCGGCTGGAGCTCGGACGGCGCGCGCCGCATGGCGATCGGCTGGGTCTCCTGCTGCGGGGGCGGCTGTACCTTGTCTTCGTGACAGCCCAGGCACGATAGATGCTCGCCCGGATGCACGTAGGTGACCGACCGCATCGACTGCACAGCCATGCCGTTCTTGTCGAGGAGTTGAAAGTAGATGGCCTTGCCGACCGGCGCCTTGAAGTACGTGCTGCCGTCCTTTTCGACCGGCGCCACCCCAAGCGGGATCCGGGCCAGGCTCTGATCGCCGAATCCGATCCGGGGACTGTTGGCCCGCGGGGTGGATTTGGGCAGAATCTGCACCACGCGGATCTGCCGAATGTCCGCGCCTTCCGGCAACGTGCCGAACTCGTCGGTGACGTAGACGTTCATGACGCTGATGGTCTCGGTCGGGACGTCGAGCTTGGCGCGTTCTCCCTGGTAGGTGGCAACGGGGATCACCGGCGGCGTCTTCCTGGCGCGCAGGGGAATCGGATCGATCGGTCTCAGCCCGTTGATTACTTTGCACACCGGCTCACGGATGCCGAGGTCATTAAGGACGCAAATGGTGTTCTTGTAGTTGCACAGGTAGAGGTTCTCGTTCAGCGGCCAGGCCGTGCCGTAAGGCTCGTTGTCCCAGCCGCGCGTGCCGCATTCGGCCTCGGGAAAGAGGGCGTCGGGCGTGATGCGTTTGACTTGCGACATTTTGCCGTCGTCGGGCACGCCGATGTCGATTATGACCAGGGACCCGAAGGCCTGGCCGTGGTGGGGACCGGCGGTGGCGATGTACTTGTCCGACCCGGGGACGCTGCGGCAGTTGAACTCGGCCCACGGGCGCATGCGTATCCCGTTGGGGAAGCGGTCGCCTTCGACGGTCGTTAGCGGCACGGGGTAGTTGCCGTGAAACGCGCGCGGGTTCCGGCCGTCGGGGAAGCAGTGCCACATGTGATGGGCTGCGCTGTGGTCGCGGTCGACATAGTCCCAGCGCGTGTAGACCAGCATGCCGTTGTTGTCGACGCTGGGGTGAAATTCATTCGTCTCGTGGTAGTCGATGCCGTAGAAGTCGCTGCCGTCAGGCTTGCAGGAATACATCGTGTACACCGGCACGGGGCGCCCATGACAGCGGCCGTATCCGCAACGCCGCGTGCTCATGAATACGAGTCTGCCGTTCGGCAGCCAGCAGGGGTCGAAATCGTCGCAGTCTCCGTCCGTGATACGTGCCAGTCCTGAGCCGTCGACGCCCACCTTGAACAGATGAAACCGGCAGGCAGGGTCCCACTTCTTGCCGATCCCGGAGCTCCAGGCAAAGACGATTGTCTTGCCGTCCCACGACAGATCGGGCGACAGGAACGTGCCCTCGCTCATCGGCATGCCTTCGTTGGTGCCGGGCGGGACCTTCAGACCCTCTACCACGTCGTAGACCTTGGCGTCTTTCGATTTCCAGTTGTCCAGTATCAGCAGCCCGCCGTCCTTGCGGCCGTTGTGGCCGTAGTACTGGTCGCAGAAGTGGTCTCCGTCGTACTCGGACTTGCCGCGCTTGTGGTCGTTGAGAACCCCGCGTGAGACAAAAAGGATCGAGTCGAAATCGAGTAGCGGGTGGCTCAGAACGGTCCGGCGGGTGAGATCTTTGAGTTCCAGATACAGCAGCAACTCCTCTTCTCCGGTCGCCGGTTTGGCAGCCTTGAGCTTGGCCAGCTCCTTTTCGATTTCGGCCAGGTCCGGGGCGCTCGACATTGCCTTGAGGCGCGCGATGAGCCTTTCCAGCCGCCGCACACCGGCGCCGATCGCCCCCCGGTCGGATGCCAGGGCCAGCGCGTTTGTGTTGAAAACCTGGGAGGCGGGAAAACGGTAGCCGTTGGGGTTCGTTCGCGACTGCCGGGCATACTGACTCTCGTAGTCTTCGCGCAGCATCTCGCGCGTGGCGACAACGACCGCTTCGGGCCCGCTTACGTTTGGGAATTCGACCTCCGGCGCCTTCGCCTTTGGCGCCCTGACCGCGCGGGGCTTCTTGCCGGTGACTTCGAACCTGGCGTCGACCCAGTCGGTGTGGTCGTGCGAGTAATCGTTCCCGCCGGTGGTCACAATCAGCTTCAGCAGCTTCACGCCTTCGAGGCTCACGTCGACGCGCTTAGGTTCCTGGGCGCCCTTCATGACGCCGCTCTTCCACAGCGTCTCTTTATCGGCGACGACTATGAACTCGGCGCTTCCGTTCTTGCCGCTCTCGGCGTCGATCCCGACCAGGGCGGTGAAGCGTTTAGTGCCGCCGTCGAGCCGTACGTGAAACTCGCCCGGGGCGTGCGTGCCGATTCCGCGTTGGTAGGTGACGCCGCCCAGCTTGAGGGCGTTTCCGCCGACCGAGCGCTTTGCCTTGGTGTCCCGCCACCCGCAACTCGAAAGCCGCACGTCCAGCTCGTCGAGCCAGACGGTTTGTACGTCGGCGGACCTGGCGAGGGTCGCCGCGGTGAGGAGGGCCATGATCGTACCTATGAGGCCATGTTTTCCAAACCGCATGTGTGTTCTCCTGCTTGGACCCAGTCACAACATGGGCCTGTGAGTGCGTGGTTTCCTTGTCATGTTGCTACAATCCTGCCGGTCCAAATCACTGTCACACGGATCAAGATCGGAATCAAGATCGGGACGAAAAATCAAAAGTGGATGCACCCGTAGGACGGTGCTC
>CAZKRK010000602.1:0-3708 GCA_964555035.1 uncultured Victivallales bacterium
CCGTTGCGCTCCGACCGGTCCACGGCACTCCGTTCGCTCCGCTCGCTGCGAGCCTAACTAGACCCCGTCCGAAAAGGTCTACGTTTGCGAAACGCCCGTCAATTCAACCTGGAGACGGCGGTCCTCCGCCGTTACGAGCAAGAGTTGAGCACATGCGGGAACAGAAACGAACGAAGTTCCTCCCTGTTTCGCCACGTGCACTCACATTTGCTCGTAACGGCGGAGGACCGCCGTCTCCAGGGGCTTTTCGGACACCCTCTAAATACAAACCCAACGCACGCGCCCTGCTCGTAGTGAGCCACGCAGCCCGAGACGCAACGCGGATCGGCGCGGAGTGGCGTGGACCGGTTGGAGTACGCTGCGCGCTGAAACTCGCAAGCGGCCCATGACCTTTTGATACAGCCCCGTCGCCGCAGCGCAGCGGAGGCGGGTGAGGGGAGGGCCGTGGCCGTTCCCCCGGAATCGCAGGACGACGAGTTGACGACCGGCCCCCTACTCCAGCGTCGGATAGGCCACCTTGCCGTCGAGCTGGGCCAGGCCGGTCTCCTTTTCGTAGACGCCGTAAAACATCGACACGCAGTCGAGCCAGAGCGTGATGCGGTGCATGTCTTCGGGCGGGAGCTTCAGGTCGTTGTGGCCCTTGCTCAGCATCTCGTACAGCTTGGAGGCGTGGGCGCCGAACTTGCCGGGAATCGTGCGGACGGGGTTGCCGTAGTTGTAGAAGCCGTACTTGTGAACGAGGCTGTTGTAGGAGGCGTACCAGTTCTTCTGGATCGGTTCGCGGTTCAGGTTGGGCGCCTTCTTCTTGTTCTCTTCCTTGTTGTGGCACTCGACGCAGTGGCGCTCCAGGACGGGCTGCACCAGGAGCGGATAGCTGAAGGGATTCGACCCCTCGACATCCGGTTCGAGGCGCGACGGCGGACGTTGCAGGGCTATTGTTCTCTCTGACGGCGGCGACGACGTCTGGTGCTTCTTGTCATGGCAGCCGATGCACGACAGCGACTCCCCGTCGTGCACGTACGTCGCCGACCGCATCGACTGCACGGCCAGGCCGTTTTCGTCCAGGGCCTGAAAGAAGATCGAACGGTTGGCGGGCACGATGAAGTGCGCGCTGCCGTCTTTCTCGACCGGAACGGTGCCCAGTACATGCCGTACCGGCACGACCGAGTCGCGCGCCGACGGCATGCGCACGCCGGTTTCGTGCGGCTTGCCGCCGCCGGAGGGCATGCTGTCGGGCAGGAGCTTCAAGACCCGCAACGCCGTGATCTTGGTGCCGTCGGGGAAAGGCAGCAGGCTGTCGTAGACATCCATGACGGCAATGATCCCCTCGCGCGGCCGGTCGCGTTCTTCGGGCGGGAGCGACGCGCGCGCGGCGGGATCGCTGGCCGGTCCGCGCTTGACCATTTCGGGCACCGCCGGCGGCATGGGGCGCGGCCGTAGCGGGATCGGACTCAGGCAGGCGATTTCGAGATCGCGGTAGATCGGCTCGCGGTTGCCGAAAGCGTCGACGAGGTAGATGCCGTAGTTGCCGGGGCGGTAGTCGTTCTTGAGCCCCTTGGTCCCGATCTGCATCGTGGTGTCGTAGACGCACAGGTGGTAGGTTTCGCTGAGCGGCCAGGGCGCGCCGTAGACCTCCCTGCCGCCCTGGCTCTCGGGGAAGGCAACTTCGGGCGTGAAGCGTTTGACCGGCGCCATGCCGTCGTCGTCGGGGATGTCGGGATCGATGATGATCAACGACCCGTATGACTGGCGGTGGTGCGGCGCGGCGGTTGCCACGTACTTGTGCGAGCCGGGAATGGCGCGGCAATCCAGTTCCATGTCGGGGCGCGCGCGGCGTGGCGAGTAGTTGCCGTGCAAGGGCCTGGGATCGCGGCCGTCAACAGTGGTCAGCCAGGGCATGTGAGCAATGCAGCCGAAGCGGTCCACGTAGTCCCAGCGTGTCCAGATGATACGGCCGTCATGGGTGACGCTGGGATGCCACTCGTTCGATTCGTGGAAGCTCAGGCAGGTGATGTCGCTGCCGTCGCCGGCCATGTCATAAAGGGTATAGAGCGGGCAGGCGCGGCCACAGCGCAGGAACCCGCCGCGCCGCTCGGAGATGAACGCGATACGTCCGTTGGGCAGGAAACAGGGATCGACGTCGTTCCAGGTGCCGTCCGTGAGTTGTTCCAGGCCCGAACCGTCGACGCCCACCTTGAAGATGTGATAGCAGCGTCCCTCATGCCAGCGTCCCTGCGAAGGGTCGGTGTGCATGCGCATGGTCTTGTCGCCGCGTCCTTCGGCGAAGGAGAAAAGGATGGTTTCGCCGTCGTAGGATAGGTCCGGCGAGAGGAAGGTGCCGCCGTCGTGGTCGTCGCCGGTCAGCGTGCCGTGTCCGTTGTAGCGCAGGCGGGGAGGCGTTTTCGATCCGCCGGTCAGTTTTTGTCCCTTCAGGCGTCCGCGTTCCACGACCGATTCGGCGAGCACGTCGCGCACCTCAGGGCTGTCGCCGAACGGGTTCGACAGTACGTAGAGCCCGCCGCCGGGGTTGGCGACGATGCCGTAGTACTGGTCGCACATATGATTGTAGATCGCGCGGTGGTGCGTGATGAACAGCAGTTCGTCGAAATCCAGCAGGGGGTTCAGAAAGGCGATGCGGCGGCGCACGTGGCAGGCGTCGTCGAAAAGCGCGCGGCGGGCGTCCTTGTCGTTGACGTCGATCGCGTCGGCCCGGGTTTTCAGCTTGGCGAGTTCTTCCTCTGCCTCGGCCAATTCACGGCTTGGTGTTTTCTGCCCGAGGTCGTCCACCAGGGCGGCCGTCCGTCGCAGGACAACGTCCAGCGGATCGCGGTCGCCGTCGTGAATCAGGGCTTGCGAGCGATAGGTTTCCGCCGCCACTTTGGCGAAATGGCCGCGGTTGCCGATGTCACGACTGAGCGAGGCAAACTCGCGATCCCGCTCCGCTTCGAGGCGTTCCCGTTTCACGATGGGAATCGGCGGGGGCGGCTTGCGCACGGGCTTGGGTTTGGCCTTGTCGAAGGTCACCGCGAACTGTGCGGCGCCCGTCGGGCGGTCGGCGTCCAGCCCCACCCACGATTCGAAACGTCTGTACTTGCCGTCGAGCTTGTACAGCACATCGCTGTTGCCGTGTACCCATACGCCGTGCTCGAACTGGCGGTCGCCAATCTTGAGGGGGTGCTTCTGCCAGTTTTCGTTCGTCAGGAGCTTGCCCCAGCCCACTTTCACGGATTGCGGTTTGATGTCGGCCAGACGGTTGGTCGATCCATCCTTCCCGTAGAGGGTCGCCTCGCCCCAGATGTGGCAGTTGCCCGCGCCCTTTTTGACCGTGCTCGTCAGTCTCAGCCACTTCCGGCCGGAAACATCGAGCGAGACGTTTAGCGCCGTCCCCGTGCCCGGCATGACTCCGGAGTTGAAGGGCGTCTTGGCGCCCGTGGCGGGGGTGACGGCAACCATGCTGGATAGGGCCAGTGCCAGCCATGGCAGGGGAGAGCGACGGGTAGAGAAGTTTCTCATCGTTGGTGTACCGTTGTGAATTTCAGGAACAGGAATGGATCCGGCTCCGATTCTGTGCGTAGACAGCAGGAGGATGGTGGCACAAGCCGGCGCAGAACGCAAGGGTTTGGAAGTAGGTGGAGGGGCGATTGCCGGGGCCGCCGGGCTGGCTGGCGGACTCCCGGCTACCATGTCTTGACATCGCCCGTGTTTTTT
>CAZKRK010000603.1:0-3702 GCA_964555035.1 uncultured Victivallales bacterium
CGTTGCCGCGGCTGAGCCAGCGCAGAACGACGCCTGCGTCCGTCACGGCGAACGGGGAGGTGATCTTGAGCGCGAACGCCCGCCGTTCGAACGGGCCGTACTCCTCTGTCCCGCCATCGGTTTCGTGCTCGACGAGTTTGTAGATGTAGGTCTTGCCGGGTACGGCGTCCGGATCCACCACGGTATACTCCGCGCCGCCGCCGTTGAGCCAACCCCTGGCTTCGATGAAACCGCCGACCAGCGTCCATGAGCCGGCGTCCAGTTGCCGGTAGAGCCGGAAACCGAGGGTCCTCAGCTCGGAAGCCGTCCGCCACCGCACTGCGACCTGTCCGTTCACCACGTCCATATCAAAGCGATACAGCACAACCACCGTGGCCCCCTGGTCTTCACCCTGAACGCGCTCGAACATGTATGCGGAGCCGGAGAGGCTCCCTGCGTCATCGTCGTAGTGCGCCCCGATCACGGCCACGTCGCCGGCCACCGATACGCTGCGGCCGAACTCGTCACCATCCGCGGCATCGGAGGCCGCAAGCTTGCACACTTGGCCCCACGCGTTCGTTCCGCCGGCGTTGCGCTCGAACATGTACACCGAGCCCGTGCTGCTGTTGTCGCCGTACGCCCCGACAACGGCCATGTCGCCGGCAACGGCTACCGAAAAGCCGAAATTGTCACCGGCCGCTGCATCGGAGGCGGTGAGCTTACGCACCTGCCCCCACGCGTTCGTTCCGTCGGTGTTGCGTTCGAACGCATATGCCGAGCCGGAGTTGAGACCAGCGTCATCGTTTCCATACGCTCCAACGACGATCACGTCGCCCGCCACGGCCACGGAGCGACCGAAGCAGTCCTGGGACGCTCCGTCAGAGGCTGTCAGCTTCCGCACCTGGCCCCACGCATTCGTTCCGCCGGCGTTGCGCTCGAATACGTACGCCGAGCCGGAGAAGCTCCCTGCGGCATCGTCGTAGTGCGCCCCGATCACGGCCACGTCGCCGGCCACCGATACGCTGCGGCCGAACTCGTCACCATCCGCGGCATCGGAGGCCGTGAGCTTGCATACCTGACCCCACGCGTTCGTTCCGCCGGCGTTGCGCTCGAACACAAACGCCGAGCCGGAGTTGCTGCCCGCATCGTCGTCCGCATACGATCCGACAACGATCACGTCGCCCGCCACCGACACGGAGTAGCCGAAGGAGTCGCCGCCATCGCTATCGGAAGCGAGTAGCTCGCACACCTGTCCCCAGGCGTTGGTCCCACCCGCGTTGCGCTCGAACACGTACGCCGAGCCGGCGTTGGCCCCTCCGTCATCATCCCCATGCGCTCCGACGACGGCTACGTCGCCCGCCACGGCCACGGACCGGCCGAACTCGTCGTATTGCGCGGCATCGGAGGCGGTCAGCTTGTGTGCCTGTCCCCAGGCGTTCGTTCCGCCGGCGTTGCGCTCGAACAAGTACGCCGAGCCGGAACCGCTCCCTGCGTCACTGTCGTAGTGCGCCCCGACGATAGCCACGTCGCCGGCCACGGTCACCGAGTTGCCAAACCTGTCGCCCGACGCGGCATCGAAGGCGGTCAGCTTTTCCTCTTCCTGGAAGCTCTTGGTGGACTCGAAGACAGGGATGACATATACCGCGCCGGTGTGGTTGTTCTCGCCGTACGCCCCGATCACCGCCACGTCGCTCAGTGCCGCAACCGAGTAGCCGAACATGTCTTCCGACACACCGTTCGTGGCGGGGAGCTCGCGCAGCATACCCCAGGCGTTCGTCCCCCCGGCGTTGCGCTCGTACACATAGGCCTCGCCGACCTCAGATTGCGCGTTCGGCGCTCCGACGACGAGCACGTCGCCCTCCAGCGACACCGACTTGCCGAAGAAGGCATCGCTCGTGTCATCGGGCGAGAGCAGCTTGCAGACCTGCCCCCAGGCGTTCGTCCCACCGATATTGCGCTCGAACACGTATGCCGCCCCATACAAGCTGGCGCTCTCCGCCCCGACCGCAACGACGTCGCCCGCGACCGCCACGGAAGTGCCGAAGTAGCTGCCGGATGCCGCGTCGGATGCCGTCAGCTTGCACACTTGTCCCCAGGCGTTCGTGCCCCCCACGTTGCGCTGGTATACGTACGCCGCACCCGCGGTGCCGCCGTCGCCGACCGCTCCGATGACGGCTGTATCGCCCCCGACCGCGACCGAGTAGCCGAAGTAGTCGGAGGCCGCACCGTCGGAGGCGGTCAGCTTGCTCACCTGGCTCCAGGCATTGGTTCCGCCGGCGTTGCGCTCGAACACGTATGCCGAACCGGATCCGTTCCCCCCGTCATCGTCGTTGTAGGCCCCGACCACGGCTACGTCGCCCGCCACCGCTACCGCAAAACCGAAGTAGTCGTCGTCGGCCGCGTCCGAGGCCGTGAGTTTGCACACCTCGCCCCAGGCATTGGTCCCGTCGATATTGCGCTCGAATACGTACGCCGAACCCGTGTGGCTGTTGTGGCCGTACGCCCCGATCACGGCTACGTCGCCGGCCACCGATACGCTGCGGCCGAACTGGGCGCCCGCCGCGGCATCCGACGCGGTAAGCTTGCACGCTTGCGCCCAGGTGTTCGTCCCTCCCAGATTGCGCTCGAACACAAACGCCGAGCCGGAGTTGCTGCCCGCATCGTCGTCCGCATACGATCCGACAACGATTACATCGCCCTCAGCCGACAGGGAACGGCCGAAGCCATCGTTTGCGGCGCCATCGGGAAGCGTCAATCTGTGCGTGGACACGGAAAGGAGCGGGTCCACCGTTACGGGATATGTAGCCCCCGCGGTGTCAAGCACCACGCGCAGCGTCCGTTCTCCGCCATTCTCCAGGCGGGCCGCGATCACGGTTCCGTCGGCGTCCCAGGCCTTGAGCCCGTCGTAGTGGTACGCAAGCCGGCCACCTTTTCTCAGGTGGAATGCGGCGTTGCGCCCATCGCGCTCGATCCGCGCGGTCAGCTCTGCGTTGAACGTCAGCCCCAGAATCGTGGTAGCGGGAGGCGTCGCGGAACCGTCCGCCGCGTTCAGGATGGTGAAACCCTGTTCCAGCCCGTCGGTGCGGTTGACATACCACTCGGTTACCGGTCCGCGTGGGTACGATGCCCTGCACCCGTCGCGCACGGGCGCCACGGCCGGCAGCGACACGCGGCCGGTCGCATCCTCCAATACCGCCGCCCTGAGCTTGAGCTCCGGCGTGCCGCGGGAGGAAAGCCCCAATCCGTTCCGGTCCGCCTGGATGTCGAGGCCCATCCCTAGGTTGCGGGCGCGCAGCGTCCCGGTATCGACTTCGTCGAAACAGAGCGAAGGAGCAGCTTTCTCTCCCGATCCCGTCTCTTCTACGGTGAGGGCGGCTGTCAAGGGCAGAGATCCCGCCACCACAAACAGCGCGCATGTTGCGGCAACCCGTGCATGTCGGAGGGTAATCCCAGCTTCCACCATGGCCCGGACAATACCCATTCTTCGACGGGAATGCAAGTGTCGATCAGCCAGCCGCGAACCGCAATGATGGGAGTGCAACGTCTGAAGGATGACATCTACACGGCAACCCGCCTGCTTCGTAGACTCGCCGGAGGCCCGCGCGATGCGCGGGCCGGAGACGAGAGGCGGGGGCTGCCCCGGCCTGCGCCCTCCGGTGCGTCCTGCAAGGACGCACCCGCGGACGCTCTACGAAGGACGGGGTGGGCTGCCCGGGAACTTGA
>CAZKRK010000604.1:0-3685 GCA_964555035.1 uncultured Victivallales bacterium
GTGGGGCTCCGCCTCAGACCGACCAGGCGTGCCGGAGAATCCTCGTCGGCGCGCCAGCACCGCAGGCGGCGCCACCGCCCGGGGATGGACGAGCCCGGGGGGCCGGGGCAGGCCGGTGATCGCGCCGCGCGCTCCTGCGCGCGGCTGCGCCACATGCTCGCTGCGCTCGCGTGGCGCGGACGGGCCCCTGACGGGGCCCGCGCTCGCCTCCCGGCGAGCGCTAGAGGCCTTGGGCGCCGTAACTCGGTTGCCAGGCCCACGCAACGGGCGCCCAAGACCTCTAGCCCGGCCTACGGCTCGCCGGTCAGCACCCAGCCGGCCCAGTCGAAGGTCGAGTACACCGGCCGGCCGCTGGAGTCGACCCTCTCCCTGAGCGCGCGCTTGGCGCTCCAGAGGGCCTCCGCCTTGGAGCGGCCCTCCACCCACAGAGCGCGGTAGAAGGCGAGCATCAGCTCGCGCGCCGCCTCGTCCCGCACCGGCCACAGGGAGGTCACCGCGCTGCGCACGCCCGCGGCGTGCAGGGCCCGCTGGAGCGAGGCCACCCCCTGGCCGGCGCGGGGCACGCCCAGGCGGGTCTCGCAGGCGGAGAGCACCGCCAGCTCGCAGCCCGAGAGGTCCATGGCGGCCAGCTCCTCGCCGGTCAGCGCGCCCGCCAGCGGACCGGCCCCCTCCTCCGCCCGGTTGGCCCCCGACAGGGCCAGGCCGCACAGCACCATGGGCGCGAACTGGCGCACGTCCTTCTCCCAGGTGGTCGCGCGCGGCAGGCCCAGGCGCTGGTCGAGCACCTCCTCTCGCGCGCGAGCTCCGACCGAGCCGGGCGCGAACCACCCGTGGGTGGCGAGATGCAGGTACCGCGCCCTGGGCGCCAGGCGCTGGAGGTTGCCCCGGGTCGCGGCGCCCGCGGTGAGGAGCTCGGCCCAGGCGGTCTCCCCCCCCGGCGAGCTGCGGAAGAGCTCGCGGATCCCCTCGACCTCGCGCCGGGTGTGGGGGAGCGGCGCGAACTCGCTCGGCTCGGCCCGCGCCCGCAGATCGGCCGGGGTCCCCTCGGCGACGGGCAGCGAGCTCGCCCCGGCCCCGTCGGGATCTCGCCGGTCGTAGTCGATCCCCCCCACGGCCAGCAGGGACTCGGGGTGCAGCGGCGCCTTCCCGCCCGGCCGGGCCAGCTCCGAGAGGGTGGTGCGCACGACGAGCGTCAGGTGGTCCCCCACCCTCCCGCCGCGCTGGGGCAGGGCGTCGAGCGGGATCAGGTGGAGGGCGTCGTCCAGGGCCACGACGGCGCGGCGCGCGTCCCCGAGGTGGGGCAGCAGGGGGTCGAGCACCAGCTCGCGCAGCGCCTCCCCGGCCCGCGCCGGATCGGGGGGCCGCCCGGCCGGCGCGACCCCGCCGATGCCCCTCGGGTCCCCGGCGCCCGCCAGCCGGGCCTCGGCCACCACGGCGTCGCGCCACCCCATAGCGGCGGCGTGCACGGCCTTCACGGGCCCGAGGTCGACGAGGTCGAGGCTCCCGCCGGGCCGCACGACGAAGGCCGCCAGGTGGTCGACGCCCTCGAAGTGGACCCTACCGGGCTCGGTCACGGTGTGGCGGACGTAGCGCAGGTATCCCACCGCCGCCTCGTCCTCCGCCAGGCTCGCCGCGATCGACCGCGCGTCCACCCGCGGGAGAACCTGCTCGCCGGCGCCCAGCTCCAGCAGGTACTCGAGCAGGCGCTGCTCGGCCCGATCGCGCCGCCCGATGGCGTCGAGGAGCGCACCGCGATCCGCCCCCCCCACCGTCAGGAGGGTGATGCGCCGGCGCTCGGCCTCGATGGCGGCCCCGAGCTCCCGCAGGCGCTCGCCGTCGGCGGCGCCGCGCGCCCAGCGAACCGCTCGCCAGCCCACGGCGGCCACGCCGCGGCAGGCCTCGGCCAGGGCGAAGGCCTCGGGCGCGAGCTGGGGCTGGGGATCGATGGATCCCGCTCCCAGGACGACCGACACGAGGAGCCCGAGCTCCTCCTGGACCACCTCGCCCGCGAGGGCCTCGGCCTCCCTCGGCGCCAGGGCGAGGGCCGCGCTCCTCAGGCTTCCCAGGCACGTCGAGGCGAGCTCGGCGGCCATGGCCACGGCCTCGGGCTCGTTCCCCCCGCAGAGGTGCAGCCAGTAGAGCCGACGGCGCACGTAGATGGCGCGGGGGTTGTCGGGGGGGAGGGTCCGCTCGATGACGCGATTGGCCTCCTCGAGGATGGCGCGGCCCTGCTCGATCTTCCCCAGGTCGAGCAGGGCGTCTCCCTGGGCGATCTGGAAGCCGACGAGCTCGGGATGCCCCGCGGGCAGCCGATTCGCCAGGGCGGCCAGCGCCTCTTCGCGCAGCTCCACGGCGGCCTCGCGCTCGCCCAGGCTCTCCAGGGTGGACGCCAGGCTGCCGCGCCCCCGGGCCAGATCGATGTGGTCCTCCGGCAGGGTGCGCGTCCAGATCTCCAGGATCTCCTCCTGGAGCCGGCGGCAGGCCTCGAACTCGAGGAGCACGCCCAGGGTCGCTGCCAGGTTGAGGCGCGCGCTCTGCAGGGTGGGGTCCTCGGTCGGCCGGGTCCGCGAGAGGCTCTCGACGACGTTCTCCAGGAGCGGTCGCGCGCCCGCGGCGTCGCCCAGCGCGAGCCGGGCCAGGGCTAGGTTGCTCCGTGCGATCATCAGGTGCTGGTGGTCGGCGGGGAGGGTGCGCTGGAAGACCTCGACCACGCCCTCGAAGAGCGGCCGCGCCCGCGCGAACTCGCCCCGCGAGAAGAGGATCGCGGCCGCGTTCAGGCGCGCCGCCTGAAGCCCCGGGTGGTCACGGGGCAGGGTGCGCTCGCGGAAGGCGCGCACGGCCTCGAAGGTCTCGGCGCCGCACTCGAGGTCGCCCAGCTCCTGGGCCTGCACGCCCAGGAAGTGGAGGGCGCGCACGAGCCCGGGGCTGTCGCTCCAGCCCTCGACCTGCTGGATGGCGGCGGCCAGCTCGCGCACGCGACGGCGCGCTCCCTCCCAGTCGCGGGCCGCGCGCAGCCCGCGGACCTCCTCCAGGCCGGCGACGGCCTCGCGCTCGGCCGCCAGACTGGCCTCGGTCTCGGCCGCCTCGACGAGCAGCAGGCGGACCGCGCCGAGCTGGCCGGGGCTCTCGGCCGCGGCGGTGATCGCGAGCTCGGTGGGATCGGCGAGCCACAGCTCGAGGAAGGCCGCGTCCGCGCCGCCGCCGTCCTCGTCCTGGCCGAGGAGCGCTCCGTCGGCCGCCTCCACGCGGAGGTAGGGGTCCAGGTCCTCCGAGACGGCGCTGATGTAGAGCCGGCTCATCCCGGCGGTGCGCCAGCTCACCCGGCGCATGGCCCCGCGTCCGGGGAGGAGGGGGTCGGACTCCTCGAGCTCGAGAATCCAGGGCTCGCCCTCGGCGCGCTCCGGGAGGGCCTCCTGGGGCTGGGCGACGAGCGCCAGGAGCGCCAGCGCCACCGGAGTCGGGAGGTGAATGTGCATGGTGGCGGCCGCGGCCTGGCTCGAACCCCGGCCGGACGAGTCTACCAACGCGCCGGCGCCCGATCCGAACGCGCGGGCGGCCGATTCCCGGCCAGAGGTCTTGGGCGCCCGCTGCGTGGGCCTAGCAACCGAGCTACGGCGCCCAAGGCCTCTGGCGCTCGCCGGGAGGCGAGCGCGGGCCCCGTCAGGGGCCCGTCCGCGTCACGCGA
>CAZKRK010000605.1:0-3683 GCA_964555035.1 uncultured Victivallales bacterium
CGCTCCGCTTCGCTCGGGATGACAGGTCGTCTGCTGCTCCGCACCCCGTACTGAGGAGGCGAGGAGAGGGGACAGGGAAATTGTCGTAGCGGGCCAGTCTTTTGACCATGCGGATAAAGTTCTCCTTTTCCGCGGGGCCGAACGGGCGGTCGGACGAGGTGCCGCCGCCGCGGTTGTAGCAGTGATAGAAGGTGTTGTCATGGTCCCGTCGCAGTCTTGGGTAGCGCATAGTAGCGTCCTCCGTAGTTGCCCAGAGCGCCCTGTTGCGCCCTCTACCACTACAGAAGCAACCGCGCTTTGCCGTTTCCGGAAAAAAGTGAAATCTCTTGTCAAATTACTTGCCAAATTAGACTGCGAGCGCAGCGCGGCGACGACCCCCTCGCCGGAAAGAAAGTCGTCGTCTGGCAGTTCGCGAACCGTGAGCTGTCTTTCGGGGACTGGAAGGTCTGGGTGGAAAGACGAAAGCCCGTTACACCCCTTCGATCACGGCGCCTTCGGCGAGTTCCTTGACATAGGTGCTGAGGGCTTCACCGCGGTGGACGTGGCGGAGGAATTCGCGGATCTTGTCGACTACATCTTCGAAATCGGGCTCCCCGCCTTCTTCGAAACCGGTCTTGTGGATCAGGTGGAAGCCGAACTGGGTCTCGACGATGTCGCTGAGCTCGCCTATCGCCATCGAGAAGACGGCCGCATCGAATTCGGAGACCATCATGCCCTTGCCGAACCAGCCCAGGCTGCCGGCGGAACGTTGACCGCTGGGGCACTCGGAGTGAGCGGCGGCCATGTCGCCGAAATCGGTCCCCTCGGCGATCTTCGCGCGGATTTCCAGCAGTTTGGAGCGGGCGGTCTCGCGATCCGCGTCGCTGTCCGAAGCCGGTTGACGAGAATGTGTTGAGCCTGGGCGCGCGGTTCCCGCACGTACTCCCCGGAATGCGCCTCGAAATGCGCCCGCATTTCTTCCTCGCTCGGCTCGGAGACTTCGGCGGTGACCTGCTCGACCAGCATATCGACCCGACAGCCCCGCTCGACGCTGAGGCGGAGCATCTCGTCGGAGATCCCCTGCCGGGCCAACGTTTCATCGAGCTTCTGCCGTCCCCCGGAGCTTTCGACGATGGCCCCGAGCTTCTTGTCGATCAGCTCGGCGGGCACGGGCGCTTCCAGTTTCTGGGCCTGGTCCATGAGCAGCTTGGCGCCGACGGCCTGATCGCGCGCCCGTTTGCGCAGCGCATCCATCTGCTCCTTGATCTGCTCCGCCGACATGTGGGCTGAGTAGAACTGGACCAGCCGATTGAGTTCGTACTGAACGGCTTCTTCGGGAATTTCCTGGCCGTTGACCTTGAGTGTCATGACAAATCATCCTCTCCGAGTTGTGCGGTAACCGACGCCACCACCGATTCAAGTGTCGACTCGTCAGTAACCGACACACGCACTATCCTTACCCCGCCCGATGCGTAGCGGTCAAGCAATGGCGCAGTACGTTTTTCGAAAACGCGCAGTTTTGCCGCGATTTCGGCGCGGCTGTCGTCATCGCGCCCGGCGCGGTCGCCGCCGGCATCGGTCGCGATGCGCCTGTAGACGGTCGCGGCGTCGCACTCCAGGCAGATGACGGCACGCACGTCCACGAAAGCGGCCACGTCGGCCGCCTGTCCGGCGTGGCGGGGCAGGCCGTTGAGAACGACGATATCCTCATGGGCGACATCGTTGGCGCGGCAGAAGGCTTCGAAAATCCTGCGCGCGATGTGAAACGTCTCGTTCTCGAGCAGCGCGCCGGAGTTGAGCACCTCGGCAAGAAAGGCGAGCTCGGCAGCGTCAAGGTCCGTCCCCCGGCCGCCGGAGGCGACAACGTCACGCAGGTTCCGGCCGAAATCGAAGTGAACACAGCGCCGGCCGGCCAGGCCGTTTTGCGCGAAACGATCGCCCAGAGGCGTCTTGCCGGAACCCGTCGGGCCGAGGAGAAGGACGGCCGTGTTGGACTCCGGTTTTGTCAAGACGAGTACTCGGGACGACAGGAATACGCGCCAATAATGCGGAGAACACGCGTCTGCTGCTTTGCCTCATCCAGGATCCACTTGTTCCGTTTTGACGTGAGGTCGCCGTCAGCGTCGATAAAGAACGCGACCTCTTTGGGCTCGCCGTATATCGGTCTCGAGATGATCCTCGACAGGTTCACGTTTGCCTTGGCAAACGAACCCAGGAAGCCGTACAAACTGCCCGGCCTGTTGATGAGTCGAACAGCAAGACTGGTTTTCCGAACTCGCTGCCGGGCCCGGCGGCCCTTGGTTATGACGAAGAAGTGCGTAACGTTCGTCTCTGTCTCCGGGAGAATGGGGTGCTTTATGACATTCATCCCATAGATCCTCGCTGCCAGTCTTGAGCCGATAGCAACAGATGCGCTATCCTGGGCAGCCTCTCGAATAGCCACTCCGGTCGAGGGGGCTTCGATGTGCTCGTGCCCCGGGTACTTCTTCTCCAACCACCGCCGACAATGGGCATATGGCGCGAAATGCGAGTATATCCTGCGCACTTCTTCGGAAGGACTCCCGACAAGAGCGAGCGACACCCTCATGGCAAGCTCTTCCTCGACGGTGAGACCAAGAGACTCGTCCAGCAACGCATCAACGGTCGCGTAGATGTCGCCACCCGAGGAATTCGAGACCGGGATCACGCCCCGACAACGCTTCTTCCCCGCGACGTAGGCACACACTCCCGGTATGCTCTCGCAGCTGTGCCACACCGGTTTCTTCAGACGGAAGCGTTTGGTAGCCACCAAGTGCGAAAAAGTGCCGTTAGGGCCGAGATATGCTACTTCCGGTCGAGACATAGGCTGCTCCAATAGCGTTTCTATCGACGTTCAGCTGAAATCGCATTCAACAATGAGAGGAGTCTGAACCATATCGGCGTTGTGGCTTTCAGTCAAGGAGAGGTGATTGGGAACGCAGGGCAAACGCCTCTGAATCTGTCCCGTGCCGGCGTTGGGGATTTCACCACGGAGTCACGGAGACACGGAGAGGGGAACGTGTTCCTCTCAACGGAGGGTTGAAGATCACGATCGATTGCAGGATCTCGGCAAACTCCCCCGAGGTCAGCTCCGCATCCCCCTACGCGCTCCCTTCGTAGACTAGCCGGAGGTCGGCGCGTTCACGCGCCGACCGGAGACGAGACGCCGGTCCGCGCGGCCTGCGCCCTCCGGTGCGGCCGCCAACGGCCGCACTCTACGGACGCTCTACGAAGACCGGCATCACCCTACCCACACCTGTCGCGTTCTCGGTCCGTCGAACTCGCAGAGGTAGATACCCTGCCATGTACCGAGCTGGAGTCTGCCGCCGGAGACGAGGATCTGCACGGAACTGCCCATCAGGCTGGCCTTGGCATGGGCCGCCGTGTTGCCCTCAGCGTGGGCATACCCGCCGGACCACGGGACGGCCCGGTCGAGCACCTTGTCCATGTCCCTCATCACGTCAGGGTCAGCGTTCTCCTGCAGAGTTATCCCCGCCGTAGTGTGGGGCACAAACACGGTCACAACCCCGTCGGAAATGCCGAACTCCGTCACGGCAAGGGCCACCTCACGGGTCACGTCCACGAAATCCGTCCGATTTCGCGTTCTTGCGGTCAGGGTCTTCATAGGAAACCTACAAGGCGGGCCGGGGCCCACAACCCAAGTTGCCCGGCCCTTCGCGGTTCCG
>CAZKRK010000606.1:0-3663 GCA_964555035.1 uncultured Victivallales bacterium
TGAACGAACTCTTGGTCCTACACTTACTCGCACACTTACTCCCCATCTTACTCGGCTACGCTCAAGCCACCTGCTTAATCGATGACCACGACCGATCGAGTACGCGAGTCGAGTAAGCGTAACCGGTTAAGAGTGGGGTCTAAGAGTGGGACTAAGTGTCGAGAAAACGGGGGAAGGACCAGGAGGGACCAGGCGCAGGAAACATGAATCCGCCGATCACATACAAGATGCTCATCGACTGGGCTGGCCAGGACACTGTCCGTGACGCCGAGACCCTCGTCAACAAGGGTCTCGTGCTTGAGGCGCGCTATGAGGCTCAGCAGGTTTCCGGCGCGATCCTGTACAACAACCGCCCCCTGAAGACCCACCTGACGATACTCTCCGGCGGGCTGGTCGAGAACCACTGCCCATGCTACGCCAATCGCGAACGTGGTCTGATCTGTGCGCACGTGATCGCGCTGGCTCTTTCCGTTGTCCGACGCAACACCGACCCCCTCCGCGATGCGAAATACAAGGAAGAGCTCCGGCGCGCCTCGCGACTGGCAAACGTCGACGAAAGCGCATACATCCGGCGCGTAGCGCCCGGCACGCCGGGCGCTTTACCGGCGAGTATCACGGTTACGCTTGGCGCGGACTGGACCGAGAACTACCGGCGAGGCGCCATCCCTGTTTCCTGCGCACTTGAGTATCGCGGCCACCCCACGCCCCTTGACAGCGTCCGGCGCGATCAGCCGTATTCTCTCAGCCGTGAAGACGAGGCGGTTTTGTTCGTGCTCGAGGACATATCCGAGGGTCCCGCCAGGGGTGAGCTTCCCCTCAGTCGTTCTGACTTCGTGAATGTCGTCCGCCTTCACGCAGGCAGAGAGCTGAAGGACGCCAACAGCGAAGCGCTGCGGGTAGGCGACACACGCCTGACGACCTATCTCCAAATGGACCTCGACCGCGAGAACGGCGAACTCATCCTGATCGCCCACACCGAAGTGCCCTTCATGAAAGTCGGCAAGTTCCCGGTCTACTGCGTCGACGGCAAAGAAGGCTGGGTGTATGGCGCCAATCACTTCTGGCCTCTGGAGAAGGTGTTGCCGCGACCCTACCACCCCATCTACGACGAGCCCGTCATCGTCGCCAGGCCCGATGTTCTGCGCTTCCTCAAGCGCGAGCTGCCCGAGCTCGAAAAAACGGTGCGCATCGAGTCTGACATCAGCGAAGACCTTCTCACGGTCGACCCCGCACAGCCGCGCTTCCGCCTGGAGGTCCGCGGCAGTCCGGCGTCCCTGGCAGCAACGTTGTACGCTCAGTACGATGAACTCGAGCTCGTGGCCGCGAAGCCGGACGCCAAGGAGCACTTCGCGATTCCGGACGAGAGCGACCTCATGCGTTACACCGTCCGCAACCCGGAAGCCGAAAGCGCTGCTTTGCGCTTCCTGGCCGAATGTGGTTTCCGCGGTGAGTGCGGCGACGATCTCAGTGACATCGTCGGCCAGCGTGAAGTCCTCAACTTCCTGGGCACGCGGCTGCCCTGGCTGCGGCGCCACGGTTGGCGCGTGGAGCTCGAGGGACGAGTGGCACCGCTCCTGGAATCCACCGACTTTGCCACTCCCGTGGTGCGCGTCGATCCCGAAACCACCAGCGGCCAGGACTGGTTCGACGTCAGTTTCTGTTTCGAATATGGCGAGGGGTTGAGCCTTACGCCGGCAGAGGTCCAACGCGCCATTCAGATGGGTGACGCCTTTGTGCAGCGAAACGGGCAGACGATCCTGGTCGATACGGGCGCGGTCGAAGCCATGCGCGACGTCTTCTCGGACTGCGCTACGGGAGAGAGCGACGCGGCCGGTCATTTCCGACTGAGCAACATCTACGCCCCGTTCGTGAAGTCCTCTCTCGACGCCCTGGATGGAATCGACATCGAAGACACGCGTGTATGGCGCATGCAGGCCGACCGGCAGAACCGCACGATGCGCCTGGAAGAAACCGACATTCCGCGAGACCTTGCCAAGACGCTCCGTCCCTACCAGAAAGACGGCGTCAATTGGCTCCATTTTCTCGAGAACAACGGTTTCTGCGGCATACTCGCGGATGAAATGGGACTCGGCAAGACGCTGCAGGCCCTGGCCTGGTTGCGCTTGCCGCGCCGAGACGACGAGCTCAACGCCAGGCCGGCTCTGATTGTCTGCCCAACCAGCCTGGTCGAGAACTGGCAGGAAGAAGCCGCACGGTTCGCCCCGGACCTCCGTGTCATGCCAATGAGCGGAGCCGAACGCCACGAGCTTTGGGACGAACTGGACCGGGCCGACGTCGTCGTGACCTCGTACGCGCTCCTGCGACGCGACATCGACGAGTATCGCGAACGGCAATTCTCCTGCGCAATCCTGGACGAAGCCCAGCACATCAAGAACCGCTCAACGCAAAACGCCAAGGCCGCCAAGCAGATCCGGGCCGCACACCGCCTCGTTCTGACGGGCACGCCGGTCGAGAACGGCGTCGCGGACCTCTGGTCGATCATGGATTTCCTGATGCCCCAGTACCTGGGCCGCCACGACGCATTCCGCCAGCGCTACGAGCTGCCCATCGCACGCGGCGGCCCCGACGCCCAGGACGCACAGCTGCGCTTGCGGCGCAAGCTGCATCCCTTCCTGCTGCGCCGGCTCAAGCGCGACGTGGCCAAAGAACTGCCACCCAAAATCGAAAAGGTCTCCTTCTGCAAGCTCACGTCGGACCAAAGGGCAGTCTACTCCGAATTGCTCAAGTCCTCGCAACAGAAGATCTCCGGCCTGGTCGCCGCGAAGGGCTTCAACCGCTGCCGCATGGAGGTGTTGACGACGCTGTTGCGCCTGCGACAGACATGCTGCCACATGGGCCTGCTCAAGCTCCCCGGGCTTGATCCCGAGTATCCCTCCGGCAAGATGGAACTCTTCTCGGAACTGGTTGACGAAGCGCTGGACAGCGGCCACCGCATCCTCGTCTTCAGCCAGTTCGTCAAGATGCTGCACATCCTGCGCGACGACCTGGACGGTCGCGGAATCGGCTATTGCTATCTCGACGGCTCCACCAAGGACCGCATGCAGCAAGTCCGCCGATTCAACACGCAGCGCGACATCCCCCTCTTCCTCATTAGCCTCAAGGCCGGCGGCACCGGTCTGAACCTCACCGGCGCCGACATGGTGATCCACTTCGATCCGTGGTGGAACCCGGCGGTTGAGAACCAGGCCACCGACCGCGCCTACCGCATCGGACAGAAACGTACCGTCTTCAGCCACAAGCTGATTACCAAGGGCACAGTCGAAGAGAAGGTCCTGGAACTCCAGAAACGCAAGAAGGCCATCATCGACGCCACGGTCGAGTCGGACGACGCCATGGTGAAGAGCATGTCGTGGGAAGATGTCCAGGAGCTGCTGAGCCTCTGAACGGCCTGGATCATGTCCCTTGCCACGCACGGCGACTCAATCGAGCAATCGCTCGCCGAAGCAGACCGGTTCTGAAAAGTGGGTGAGCAGAAGCGCGCACCAAACCCATCTTCGTAGACTCGCCGCAGGTCGGCGCCATACGCCGACCGGAGACGAGAAGCCGCTCGAACCACCTGCGCCCTCCGGTGCGGCCGCTCTACAAAGGGCGCTCACGTCGCATTCTTGCAGCAATTCTCGTTATGGCCACGCCCCCTGCGAC
>CAZKRK010000607.1:0-3619 GCA_964555035.1 uncultured Victivallales bacterium
GGGTCTCGAGCGACTCATGCCCGAGCAGTTCCTTGACGTCGTACATGTTGGCCCCGGAGCGGAGCAGCTCGGTCGTACAGGAGCGGCGGAAGGTGTGCGGGGTGACGGGGATCTCGATCCCGACCCTCTCGGCATGGCGGCGCACGTAGTGGCGCAGCCGGGTGTATGAGACGCGCGTGCCGCGCTTGGTGAGGAAGAGAGCCTGCTCGTCTTCGGGGCGGATGGCGCGACCGTGCGAGCAGAAGCTGCGCCGTGCGACCAGGAAGGGACGCACGCCGACGATGTAGCTTTCGAGGAAGCGGAGCGCCGTGCGCCCGAGCGGCACCATGCGCTCCTTGTTGCCCTTGCCGTGGACAAGCAGCGTGGCGTTGGCAACGTCGACGTGTCCCACGTCGAGCGCGAGCAGCTCGGCGGCGCGGATGCCGGTGGAGTAGACGACCTCCAACATGGTGCGGTCACGGTGGCCTTCGGCCGTAGAGATGTCCACCTTGGTGAGCAGCTTCCTGATTTGGGCGTGAGTGAGCACGCCCCCGGGCAGAAGCCGCGGAGTCTTGATGTGTTCGATTGCCTCGATGTAGGCACGCTGAACATGGCCCTGCCGAACCAGGTAACGCAGGAAGCGGCGCACCCGGTCGTTGTAGGCGTTGATCGTGCCGGCTTTGAGCGGCAACCCCTCGGCGGTCCGGCGCTGGGTCAAGTGGCTCGTCCAGGCTTCGAGGTGCGCCTTGCGTAAGCGCTCGGGTGTCCGGACATTGGCAGTCTCTTCGAGCCAACGCAGAAAGACACGTACGTTGGCGGCCGTGTTGCGGACCGTGTCCGCGCTGGCGTTGGTGGCGCGCATCTGCTCGAGTGCGGCGTCGAGCAGCCCGCGCAGTGTTGCGGCCGCGCTCACTTGCCAACCTTGCTCTTGGCGTGCATCTTCTTCAGGTCGGTGATGCTCACGCGCAGATACTGGCTCAAGCTCTGCAGGTCGGCGTGACCGAGCAGCATCTGGATCTGCACGGGGTGCGCGCCGTTGCGCAGCATGTGCGTGGCGCACGCACGCCGCAACGAGTGCGGGCTGAGGGGCGTCTCGATGCCGGCCGCCCGAGCATGCGTGCGCACCCGCAGACGGATCGCCGCGGCGCTGAGCGCCCGGCCGCACTGGCCGACCCACAGCCGGTCATGCTCACTGTGCCCCTTGACCAGCGGCGGACGGCCGTGAAGCAGGTACTGCTTCAACCAGTGGGCGGCGTGCTTGCCCAGGGGAACGACGCGCTCCTTGCGGCCCTTGCCCATGATGCGCAAGCGTCCCTCGGTGACGTCGGGATCGAACACGGCCAACCCGGCCAGCTCTTCGAGCCTGGCCCCGGTGCTGTAGACGGTCTCGATGATGGCGCGGTCACGCAGTCCGACCGGACGGCCGACGTTGGGCTCGGCCAGCAGACGCTTGATCTCGGCCACCGATGGCACCGGCATGAGGCGGCGCTCCGGACGCGGGATGATCCAACCGGCGGCCGGGTTCTCGAAGAGCAACTGGCGCTCTTCGAGCCAGCCGAAGAAGCGGCGCACGTTGCGCGTGTACTGCTCGACGGTTGCCGGACTGAGTCCGCGCTCCCTGAGCGCCAGGCTGAAGGCGTCGAGGTCTTCGCGGGTCGCTTCTTGCGGTTGCTCGACGCCCGCGGTCGCGAGCGTGGCGGTCACGTAGGACAACGCCTTGGCCGCGGCCTCGACCGTGCGCGGGCTGTAGTTGCGCCTGCGCAGGTCGGCCAGGTATTGGTCGATCAGTTCCGTTATGACGCTTTCGTTATGACTGCCGCTAAGGGACATATATTTCTCCTCTCCCCGGTTCGCGAACCGGTTTGCGCGTAAATGCCTTGTTTGCAGGATGTTGCGCCGATGCGGGCCGGTGGAAAGGTGGCGAAAAGCAGGTGGAAAGGTACTGGGAAGGTGGTGGAAAGCTCATGCGTTCGGACCGTCCTTCCCAAGCATGCGCCACATGGCTTCCTCGATGTCGAGCTGCACGGCGATCCGGCGGGCGGTAGTGCGGAAGCGCTCCGCCTGACGCTCGTCCGGGCCGTCGCCCTGAGGCGCGGGCCGGGCCGGCCGATCGGCGGGCTTGTCGGTGGCCGGATTCATGTCAGCGTCTCCGGGTCGACCAGCCCGAGCATGAAGCGCTTGCCGTCCTTGCCCTGGCCTTCGTAGGCCAGGCGGTAACGGCACAGCGTGCCGTTGCGGCCGGAGTCGAGCAGGACATACTCCAGCTCGATCAACTCCTTGAGGTAACGGTGTACGCGCGTGTGCGCCCAGCCGGTGGCCTCGCGGATCTGGCGGCGGGTGAACGTGACGCTTGTACGCTTCGGCTCGCCACCATCGCCTGCACTGAGCGAAGTCGAAGTGTTCTCTTTCTTCAGCCGCTCCACGGTGGTCTCGACCATCTCGTCAAGCAGGAGCAGCAGCGCGCGGCCCGGGCGGCTGAGCTCGTCCAGGGAACGGCCGAGGATCTCGTGGGCCAGTCGGTTGGCGATGGCTACGTCTTCCACGTCGACGGCCACATAGGCAACGGCAGAGCCGTTGCGCTTGGTGTGGCTGGCCTCCTTGCGCATCTGCCGCAGGAAGGCCACGGCCTTGATGAGGTTCAGATACTTGGGCTGATCGCGCCGCCCCTGCAGCCGGTCGTCGCCGTAGGCGAGACGATCGGCAAAGGGGTTGACCACGGCAACCGGCTTCAGCAACCGTTGGAAGTTGCGGTGACGCTTGAGGATCGCCTCCACGGCCATGTTGCCGACCAGGCCGGCCAGCGTTTGGCGCTGGCGCTGAAAGGCAAGGATGCGCTGGGTCTGTTCGGGGCTCTCGTCGATCGAGGTGACGAAGAAGCGGCTCTTGGTCTCCGCGTCGGTGTCCGGATCGGTCGTCGTGACGAAGACCGACGTGGGGCCTTCGACGCGATTCTCCATGGTCGTCAAGCGCCCGGTGGCCAGGTCCTTGATAGTGCTCTCGATAACGAGCTCGCCCGCGCTGATCAGGTTGCGGATGGCGTAGGTGGCTTCCTGGGCGCCGTCGCCCTCTTCGAGCGCAAGCACCTTGTGCTTGAGCGCCAGGCGTTCTTTGTAGAAGAGCGCCTTGCCGCTGAGGCTGGTGAGCTTGATGAGGTCCTCGGGCGGCACGAACTGAAGCGCCGTGTCCTGGAGCGCGGTCTTGCCCGCGCCGGAGCTGGAGAGCACGAGCACCGATAGGGGCTCGTCGGTCTTGCGGCTGACGGCGGCTAAATAGGCAAGCAGCTTGTTGGGCTCCTCCCCCACCAGGCCGCAGGCCTCGAAGTCGGCCAGGATCGCGTCGACCAGGTCAAGCCGCTTGCCGAAGGTCTCCGCCTCCTTTCTTTCAGCCGCCGTCATTGCCTCGGCCGGGGCGGCGGCCGGTGTGCCGGATTCCGCCCGGGTCGGCGCGTTCTCGCACGCCTGAAGCAGCCGGCCGATGTCCGCCTCGATCGTTTCCGGGGAGGCTTCGAAGATCCGGCAGAGGTCCTGGGCGAGCAGGCGGCGCGATCGCGCCGAGTAGAAGTCGAGCGTATCCACATGCAGCTTACCGGCATGCTCGACGCGCACGGTCGCCTTGAGCTTGCGCGCGCCCTTCTCAAGGC
>CAZKRK010000608.1:0-3613 GCA_964555035.1 uncultured Victivallales bacterium
CAAGCCGCCCCCAGTAATCGGGCGCCGCATCACAGAGCGCGCCATAGAGTCCCTCGTTGAGCGTGACGTCGCGCTGTACCGCCCCCAAGGGCAGGGCGACCGGATCCACCGGCAGCGCATTCGGTCGCTCGAGGTATCGGCGCCCATAGTCAAATCGACCAATCCCCGCGTCGGCATCATGCGTGAAGATCCCGGCAGGTGCCGCGGTTGTGTGGCCCGGCAGGTAGATAAACACCGTCAGCTGTCGTTCAGGCATTGTGCGCCTCCTCAGAAGTCAAGGGCATCGTCACGTTCGACCCGCCTGACTCGCCTCGGTGTCCGCTGTTGCTCGCGACGCAAACCGACAAGGTCCTGCGCCGGATCGGCCAGCTCCCGCAATCCGCTATCAAGCCCCAGCACCCAGAGGGCCGAGGCCAGGACGGCTAGTGAGACGCCCGGCTCCCCGTTCTCCAGCCGCGATAGTGTCTTTCGCGTCACGAACATGCGCTCCGCCATGTCGGACTGCGTCATGCCGCGTCGCGCCCGTGCCACCCGCACACGCTCGCCAATATCAACAATGGCTTCGCCAACCGAGGGAGGCATCCCGCTTCTTGATCTTGAACTATGAGTCATAACTAACCCCTAATATCTGTTTAGGAGCACTATATATGCCTCCTGTATAGTCGTCAACAGGAATGTTGACCATGCGTCGATACCAACCACGAGCCGTCCTTCTGTTTCGTAATTCGCCAAGGTGGACGCGCACCACGGTCTTACTCCAGACAGGTCAACTTCCCGTCAACCGTTGACACATAGAGCTTGTCGTTTGCCGGAGCGATACCGTCCCAAACAACCGCTGTCGGAAGTTTGATCTCGCCGGTTTCCTTACCATCAGCTGCCGAGTACATCTGGATAACGTCGGCACGTTTGCCCTCAACGAGGTCATACGGAAAGGCACTATTCTTGTTGTCAGGCATACCACCGAGAACGAGAGTATCACCTGCCCTGACAATTGTACGTGAACGAAGAGTGACGTCTTGCTTCCATTCTACTGCTACAGGAACACCCTCTGCCTTTGGCATGAAGTCTCTGCCTCCAGCTTCGTTGGAATCAAATGGCCTGTTCGGCTGCCGTCTGATATACCCTTTCCGGCTCATCACATAGGCAGCCTTATCATCATAGGCGATCATCGAACCATTGATACTCACCATTGTACCATAATTGGTCGGTTTCCCGGATTCCATCCACTGGTAGGCAACCGGAAGCTTGGTGAAATCACCATAACCCAGAAACCAGTGGGTGCGAATGTTGTCACTGTCATCAATGAAGTTGGACGTAGAGAACGGGTGCCGGGATTTCTTCTCCTGTTCTTCAAGCTTCTCGTTAAAGCATAGATGATGGAGAAAGACAGACGTACCGTCGGTCGACATCAGATCGTTCCATATAGTGGTACGAACCATTCCAGATCTGCGTACTGACCGCGCTCGCCGGACTCCAGGAGGCTGACCAGTTTCGGCATACTCAGCCCACGCAACGGATTGTAGTAATCGCGCCACCGGTGGTCCTTGCATCCGCGTTACAACGAGCAGGCGGACTACGCGAGTTTCGAGGACGCTCTCCCGCCGCACCAACTCCCGCCGGTTGTGCTGGGGCCATGGGTCCCCGTGCATTACAAGACCGACGAGCTGCTGGTCATGCGCCGCAATCCTTACTACTGGAAGGTAGACGAGAAGGGACGGCAGCTTCCCTACCTGGACGAAGTCATCTTCGAAAAGGGCACGGACGGCGTCAAACGCACACTCAACACGCTGGCAGGCAGCGGCGATCATACCAACGTAGAGAATCCCTCGACCTTCATCGAGACCCTCAGGCGAGCCGGCCTCCCGGACGCCCCTTTCCGCCTGTCGTGGGGGCCGGAGCTGCTGGCCTTTTCCCTGCTGGTCAACCTGTCGGCGGACCTGGGGGTGAAGGACCAGCGGGATCGAGAGTTGCGCACGCTCTTTCGCGACACCCGCTTCCGGCGGGCGCTCAGTCACGCTATCGATCGCGAAGGGCTGTGCAATGCCATCGTGCGTGGCGGTCTGTTGCGGCCCTGGCCGGGCGGCCTGATGCCGGGATCTCCCTATTTCGACAGGGAAAGCGCGGTCTACTATCCCTATGCTCCGGAAACCACCGCGATGCTGCTGGCGGAGCTGGGTTTCCGGGACACCGACGGCAACGGCTTCGTCAACTGGACACGAGGACCGTTGGCCGGCGAAGACCTGGCGCTGGTCCTGATCACCTCCAGCGATTCCATCACCAACACCGAAATTGCCAAGGGATTGACGGCGTTGCTTATGGAAGCGGGCCTCAAGATCAACTTCAGACCGATGCGGTCAACAGGAATACGGGATGCCGGGGAAACGGGTCGATGGGAGCTGATGGTGGACCGCATGGAGCCGGAATTCGCGGTGCCCTTTACCCGCGCGGACGAACTGGTTCCCCTGGGCCGGTATGCGCCCTTCTGGCATCGGCAGGGGAAAGAACCGCGACAGCTCCTGTCCTTCGAGAAGGAGCTGGTGAGGGTCGTGCGACAGTTTCGCCGGGAACCGGACATCGTGGAACGCCGCAAACTGATGCGCCGCTACAACAGCATCTTCACGGAACACCTCTACGGCATTGGTATCCTGGTGGGCCGGCACGGCCTGGGGCTGGGACGGCGGCTGCGGAATGTGCCGGCCGGAGCCATGTCCTTCCTCTACCAGTGGTCGACCGGCAACGTGGTGATGGAGCAGCTCTGGGTCCCGGCCGAAGAGCAGCTTCCGCAGGTCATGCCGGAGCATATACCGGAGTACAGGTAATGATAGGCCAACCGAACCATGGCCCTGACAAGACGGTCCTGAGAATCCGGGATTTGCGGACGCAGTTGTTCGTGCGTGACCGGGTCATAAAGGCGGTGGACGGCATAGACCTCACCGTGCGGCGTGGTGCCACCCTGGGCATCGTGGGCGAAAGCGGCTGCGGGAAATCCATGACCGCCCTGTCGATCATGCGCCTGGTGCCCGACCCGCCCGGCCGCATCACCGGAGGACAGATTGTGTTCAGCCGTGAAGCGGGGGCGCAACCCGTGGATATTGCGTCGCTCGAGGCCGGCGGAAAGGAGATGTGCGCCATACGGGGCGGGGATATCGCGATGATCTTTCAGGAGCCGATGACCTCGCTCAACCCCCTGTACCGGGTGGGAAGCCAGATTGCCGAATGTGTGCGTTTGCACCAGGGGGTGGGACGAAGCGAGGCCATGGGGCGGGCCCTGGAGATGCTGCGCCGCGTGCAGATCGCCGATCCGGAACGCCGCCTGCGGGAATACCCCCACCAGCTCAGCGGCGGCATGCGCCAACGGGTGATGATTGCCATGGCCCTGAGCTGTAACCCCTCGATTCTAATAGCCGACGAACCCACCACCGCCCTGGATGTCACCGTGCGAGCCTGTTGAGTAATTCGTGATGCTTCGTCCTTCTCCAAGAGACCCGAAGGGGCGGAATATACCAGCCAGGGCAGCACCCTGGGTATCAAGGGAACCAACACATAGGCATCTGAAAGGGCTAGCCAGCTCCGCTGAAAGTGTTCAGTGTTCAGGGGTTCAGTGTTCAGGCGG
>CAZKRK010000609.1:0-3604 GCA_964555035.1 uncultured Victivallales bacterium
GCAGTACTGTGCACCGAGGATGCAGGTTTCAACTAATGCGAGCAGACACCGCCAGTTTGAATTTTTCGCCGAATGGGCGAGAAATTGGAATGGTTTCGGGAATCTGACGCAGACGACCGGCCTGCCCGCCGGAGCTTCAGCGTAGGAGGGGAGCCGACGACGACTGATTTTCGACGCGCCGCCACCGACAGTGACGGCGCGTTTTTGTTTCTCGGACAGGCAGAATTTGGATGTGCCGAGGATCGGCACATGGACCGGAAGTGACGGAATCTCAAGGGTTTTCGTGAGGATCGACCGTCCGACGGGACGACCGTCGCCGTCGTGACGGGAACAGTCTCCCCCCTGCCTCTCTTCCAGAGTCTCGGATTCGCGCGCCAGAAATTCGGTCGCGCTTCGCGCGTCATCTTCATCAATCGGGCCGGTGAGAACAAGGTTCTCGCCAATCAATTGCAGGAATTGCTTCAACTCTTCCAGATACTCTGAGAACGCCACACTTTCCGCCTGTTTGGAAAAGGACTCGCTCCGCTGGCAATATTGCCCCCGCGAACCACCGCAAGCATCGTGCCGGGTTCCCGTGCCGGGGACGGCACCGCAACCCAGTCACGCTGCTTGCTTGTGGCGGTTCGCGCCCCTTGTCCCCGAGACAGCCTGTGCCACTTCCTGCCTTGATCGGCGGTTCCTCAGCTCGCACGCGATCCACATGAACGGCAGGAGCGGCACAGACTGCCCCCCCCGGGCGCACCCGCAGGTGTCACGCCAACCTTCGAGAACTCAGGTTGTCACGCCACCAGCTTGCGCCACCCCGGAGGGAAGCGGTAGCAATTTGCTTCCCGAGCCCGGCAGGCAGTGGGGGCTCGGAAAACAAATTGCATTTTCTTGGATCTGGCCGCCGGTGAATGCTCCGCATAGCATCCAACACGGGCACTGAGGTCAGTCTTGCGTTGAGTGTTCTGGAGGAGCATCCGCAACGGCTTCTTCCCATACAGCCGGTAGTTCCAAAGCATCGATCAGCTGCGGCGTATCATGATCACCTGTCCCGACTACAACCGTTGCTGGAGCCCAATCAGCCAGGATGTGCTGAACCAGTTTGACTGCTTGCGCACGCACGTCTTCTCCGGATCTCACCGGAACTCGCTCATCAACAGTCTCCGCATTGTAGTGCAGGTATCGCCCCTGACACAGATGCAAACTCGCTTCAAGGACGGTCCGCTGTCCAAGCGAGAATACAAGCGCAAGTGACGGCTGACTGGGATTCACGTAAATGGAGCAAATTGAATCCGTTTGCCATGTCGGGTCCGTCAGCCGCGTAACGAACGATTCATTCGCAATCCGGCTGTATCCCTTCCCGCAACAGGGGCAGTGTTCAACAGGAAGCGGCTCACTCACCATCACCAACTTGATGTTGGATCCGATTGCTTGCTTTTCTTCGATTAACCGATCCGTGATGTGGTCGAAATCGCCCTCAAGGAGATGGAAAGAGCGCTCGTATTCGATCTTGCCATCAGGCCATTGCATTACAAGCTGCACGGAGTGAACGAGAACCTCCGTACCGAAACAGGAAACAGTTGCAGTCACTGTCGGGTTCGCTTTTCTCGCTTCTGCAACGAAGCGTTCCCAGCTCTGCTTCGCTTCCCGCAGTTCGTCTTCACCCAATTCAAGGTGATTCGTACTGGCCGCATACGCTCCGGGCCGGTGGTGGCAGTCGTGATCCTCCACGCAAAGCACGGCGAGGTTCTCCTCAATAGTGTTGCTTGAGTCCTGGTCAAGATGGTGAAAGTTGAAGCCGACACGACAGCGTTTACAGACGCAACATCGAAATGCGTTTGCATTCAGCAATCTGTCTTTCTGCTGGGGAGTTGGATTCACTCGTGACATTGATTTCGCCCTGCGGTTCCCTACAACTGTGCCTCGCTCATTAACTGTGCGATGCTTCGCTTCAGTGCTTTTGCCACACGCGCCATCATGTCGAGGGTGATGTTCTGTTCACCACGTTCGATGCGGCCCATGTAGTTGCGGTGACACCCGACGCCTTCGGCCAATTTCTCCTGTGAGAGCCCCAAAGCCGTGCGCCGCTGCCTGATGGCGTCACCAAAGGCCCTTCGTTGCTTTGGGATTCTTTTTCGGCTTTTCATGCTTGCAAGTACACCATATAGGTGCAATACTGTCCACACCCTAGATAGGTAGTAACATGGAGGCCGAAATGAAGTACTTTCTATATGCGAGGAAATCGACGGACGACAACGGGCATCAGCTTCTGTCAATTGATGCGCAGCTTTCCGAACTGAGACGGTTTGCGAAGCAGCAGCGTTTACGGGTGGTGGCTGAGCTCGTCGAGTCGCGGACGGCGAGAAAGCCAGGACGACCGATCTTCACTGCCATGATGGATGACATCGAGGCAGGGAGGGCTGAAGGCATCATCGCATGGCACCCCGACCGTCTGGCTCGAAATTCGATCGAGGGCGGCAGGATAATTTACGCGCTGGACACCGGAAAGCTGCAAGCGCTGGAGTTTCCGACGTTCTGGTTCGAGAACACGCCGCAGGGACGCTTCATGTTAAACATAGGTTTCGGACAGGCGAAGTACGTCGTTGATTCACTCAGCCAGAATGTGCGTCGCGGCCTTCGGGAGAAGCTCCGTCGTGGCGAGTTCCCCGGCTGGGCACCGGTCGGCTATGTGAATGACCACCGTTCACATAGCATCTTGCCGGACGAAACGAAGGCTCCACTCGTGCGGAGAGCGTTCGAGACCTTTGCGACTGGACACTACACCGCTTCCGAACTCCGTCGCACGGTCACAGAGTGGGGACTGACCGGGCATAGCGGGAAACCCATTGCCCTGAGCAAGGTTCCTGTCCTTCTCTCGAACCCGTTCTACATCGGTCTGTTTCGATACAAGGGCGAGATTTACGAAGGGGTACACGAGGCCATCGTCTCGAAGCAGGTCTTCGACCGTGTTCAAGAGGTCATGCGTGAACGGAAGCGCGGAAAGTACATAAAGGAGGCCGGGCGTCCGTTCCGTGGACTGCTCACTTGCGCCGAGTGTGGCGCGGCGATTACCTCAGAAAAGCAGAAGGGACACCATTACTACCGCTGTACCGGAAAGATGGGTCCCTGTAGCCAGAAGCGCTACCTGCGCGAGGAATTGCTTGCCGAGCAACTCCGCGCTGCCGTCTCGCGCATTGCCATCTCCGACGAGTGGCACGCCGCCATGCATGAGCAGATTGACCAATGGCGGGAGGAAGCACTCGACGAATCACGGGCCACTCTCGACCGCCTCCGCAAGGAGCTTGCCGAGGCCGACGAGAAGCTCGAACGGATGCTCGACCTACTCGTCGAAGGCACCATCACACGTGATGAGTACACGCTCAGAAAAGAGAAGTACGTGACCGCCAAGGCGAATTTGAAGGACAAAATCGCCCAGTGCGAGGCCAAGGGGGCGGACTGGCTCGAACCCTTAGAAACGTTCGTAAACCGCTGCAAACAGGCGAAAAGAGTGGCGTTCTCAGAGAATCTGGAAGAGTTGAAGCAATTCCTGCAATTGATTGGCTCGAACCTTGTTCTCACCGGCCCGATTGATGAAGATGACGCGCGAAGCGCGACCGAA
>CAZKRK010000610.1:0-3592 GCA_964555035.1 uncultured Victivallales bacterium
ACCGCGAAGGGCCGGGCAACTTGGGTTGTGGGCCCCGGCCCGCCTTGTTGGCTTACTCCGGGGTTGCTGCCGAAAAAAACAAGAAATCGGGCAAGGGACGAGGGCCGCGGAAATGCTCAATGTTCAATGCTCAACGCTCAATGTTCAAGTTGACTTGAGAATTGAGCATTGAACATTAAGCATTGAACATTTCGATTGGGTTGCGGGCCGCGCCCGCGTTGTGTTGATTGAAGGCCCAGACCACCTCTCCCCTCGGGGGAGAGGTCGCCGCGGCGCAGCGGAGGCGGGTGAGGGGCAGGCCCACGGTGCCGCGTGATGACAGTCAACTGCCAACTATCCCTCCCGCGGCGGGAAGTCGAAGTGGGTTTCGAAGAGAGTGACCAGGTCGCGACACACCTTCTCTTCGTCTGGTCCGGATACCCGTATCGTGACTTGCGCACCGGGAAACAACTCGAGCGACATGAGTTCGAGCACCGACTTCAACTTCGTGGAACCGCGTTGGCCCGTCACCAGGATCTTGCCGCCATAGCCGTCCACGGATTTGACGATCGCGGTCGAGGGACGGCAGTGAATGCCGTGCTCGTTTCGGATTGTGGCGTCCATCTCGGTCATCGTCGGCCTTGCGGGTTGGAACGCGGCACCATGCACCAATGTGGCATTGACCGCAAGGCCTACCTGCGCTGGGCGCTGTTCACGAGCTGCACCACCTCCGAGAAAGACGAAGTGTAGCGACCAACCTGACGACCGTTGGGACCGAACACGCCCACATATGGGATCCGTCCGATGCCGTGTTGCCGCGCCACCGGCGTGTGCCACTGTACGATGTCGATCTTGCGTAGAACAACGTTCGAGTTCTTCCGCGCCAGTTCCTTCAGCTTTGGATCGAGTGCACGGCACGGCGGGCACCAGTCGGCGTAGAAATCGACAATCGTTACCTTGCCGGGTACGAGCACTTCCCTCAGACTGACCTGTCTGCCGCCGTTCGATATGACCTTGACGCTTTCCGCGCGCGCACGCCTGGTCGTGGCCGGGGACTTTGCCCGTCGGGTAGGTACGGTATTGGGATCGGTCTTACCCTGTACCGTTGTGACGGTCTTCCCTCCGTCTTCGGAGATTACCGTCATGTCGTCGTAATACCAGAACACCATGCCGCTATGTTCCATTTCGCCCTTGGGCGCGCCCAGCTCGTCGCGCACTTCACGCATGAGGCGCCCGACGTACGATGCCATTTCAGCTTTGGGATCCTTCGTCGGAGCGGGTTCCAGTGCCAGCGTCTCCGAAATACTGCGCGCGACGTCCGGGACAATCACGGGCAGCGATTCGCCCTTGCTCTCTATCATGCTGTTCATCACCGGCACGAAACCGCTTCCCGCCAGGAACACGCCGCCGATGGCAATGGCGAAACCCACCAGCGAGGTGAGGAATCCCTTCTTGGCCTCGTACCAGTGCACGATGACGAAGATCAGGTTGACGAACGGGAGAAAGAGACAGCCAAGCCCCCACATGACACCCTCTCTGAAGGCGGCCACCAGGATCATGATGCCGCCGATTGCCGAGACCAGGCACCCTATGATGTAGCATCCGATGCCTGCAATACCTGCAATGCCCATCGTTGCTCCCTCCAATTCATACCCGCAAGGAGGTGACCGGTTTCGAGTCACCTCCACAAAAGCGAGAACATAATCTTCGTTGACCGGGTCAGAACGGTCAAGTTCCTTCCGCCAAAGTGCTTCTCCAGGCCTTCAGGTATCCGGCCAACCAGCGGGCGCGTTCGACGAGGCTGGGTTCCGCGAGGAGACGATACCTGGTCTCCGCGTCCTTGGCGATGTTGGAAGCAACTACGTCCACCAGTGCCGATGTTGAGACGGTCGAGGAGGTCCACTCCGCCCCGGACTCCCTGAAAGGCTCCAGGTGACTGAGCTCCGGATCACGAATCAGCGAGACCAGCTCCTGCCGCAATTCGACCAGTTGGGTTTCGTCGCGGCGCGAGACGTCGACAGGTTGGAGACGAATACGCCGGTACGGATAGCTCGAGGGCTCGTCCAGAATCCGGGCACGACAGACGCCCTGCAGCACGATGACATAGCGCCCGCCGCTTAGCGGCTCATAGTGCCTGATGTGTCCCAAACACACGAACTGTCTCAGTTCCGGGTTCCCGTGGAAATAGTCGCATGCGGTCACATCGTCCTGGAACAGGCCCATTGCGACCAAACCCAACCCGTCAAGCGTGTCCGAAATCATACGGCTATATCGCGGCTCGAAAATGCGCAGGGGCATCAGCGTGTTGGGCAGCAGCACGCAATCCGGCAGGGGAAACACCGGAAAGGTGTCGCGGAAATTTATCGATAACACCTCATGTGTCATGACTGTCCCCTCTTTCCTTCCTTTGACGGTACTATTGTACCTCCCGCAACGACTACCGTCAAACTACTGTTACTGAAGCAATAACCGTGCTAGGGTGCGCAGCAAATGAAACTGAGGTGCATATTAACTGTCGGAGTGGCATCCGCGTCGTTGATTGCCTCCGGAGAGGAAAGCGGTCCTCTTTCCAGGCATATGCGTAGCCATGGCTACCAGCAGGCACGATTCAGGGTAGACGAGAGGGGCTATCTGATGCTGCCCGTTCAAGCAAACGCCTTTATTATGCGCTTTTTGATCGACACCGGTGCCGGCATGTCCGCTATCAGCAGCCGGTCTGCCCGTGAGCTGGGACTGCCCGTCATCGAATCCAAGGGCACAACGGTAGGCGCCGGCGGGGTAACAGCCTCACGCTCAACCGTCTTGGATTCGCTACGGATCGGCCCCCTGACCGTCTACAAACGGCAACTGTCGGTGTTCGAATTGAACGATCCCCTGCCCGACGGGGTTGCCTACGATCCGGAGGCCATTGAAGGACTGATTGGCGGCGATTTCCTGTTTGCGATGCACAGCATCGTTGACTATCACAACCGGACGCTCCTTTTCCTGCCCCCTGCCACGAACGCGCCCGCGGTGTTTCCGCCGGGGGAGTTCCTGCAGACGCGGGGATACCGGGGCGTCGAGCTTGCCACCAATGCCTACGGACACCTGCTTGTATCGATCTCCACTCACGGAACCAACCTGAATCTCGTTCTGGATTCGGGCGTTCCGCATTCCGTTATCGACACTTCCGTGGCAAGAGAACTGGCTCTGGCCACCGAGGCAACCCATACTCGCGGCACGGGAGTGGGTGGCTCGCTCGGCAAGGTGCTGCGGACGCGCCTTGAACAGGTCATCCTGGGCCCGGCACTACTCAAGGGTTATCCGATCTTCGTTGCCGATCTGAACCGCGGCAGACGCGAGACGGCCGCTGCGCACGCTCTGCATATCAGTGGCGTCATGGGAAACGACGTGCTCAGACTCTTCTCCAGCGTGATTTCGTACCCCGATCTTCGCCTGTATATCAAGCCGCCGCGGCGGGGGAGACGAGAGAACGGCCGCTGAACCTGAGAGGAGCAGTTGCCGGTGATCGGTGATCGGTGATCGGTGATCGGTGATCGGTGATCGGTGACAAAGAATGCGACGGGGCTGTATCAAAAGGTCAGAAGTCCGTTGCGCTCCGACCGGTCCACGG
>CAZKRK010000611.1:0-3586 GCA_964555035.1 uncultured Victivallales bacterium
ACGGAATACGTGTGCAGCCCGCTCTCCCCATTGGCCAGATAGAGAAACGTCCCGTCGCCCCACACCCCGACGGCGCCGATGCCGGGATTGTCCGAATCGACGACAGAAAGGGTCCCCGTAGCGCTGACCGAGAGAACGTACAGGCCAGACTTGCCCACCGCCGCGTAGACGAAATCGCCATCGGCCCATACACCGTATACGTCGCCCCCGGGATCGGCCGTACCGATGTGCGTGAGCGTGCCGCCGGGGCTTGCCGAATAGGAAACCACACCGTCAATTCTGTCGGCCACGTATATGAAGGAGCCGTCACCGCACACTTCTCCCGCGTCTCCGCCGGGATCGTGCGAGTCGAGGCGCACAAAGGCGTTCGTGGCCCTGTCGTGCTTTCCGTCCAGCGCAGTCTGCAAACCGTCGATGCTGCCGACGGGCTGCGTGCCGGTGTGGTTGGCGCGGTCGAGCAGAACGCTGTCCGTGCTGTTGCTGGTGGCGCCGTCCTGCATCGCCGCCAGGCGCGCGCGCTCCGCGCCGGTGATGATCTGGCCCGATCCCGCGCTCGACACGTCGTCCAGCTCGGTGACGTTGTGGCCGGCCAGGGACACAACGGTCGTCGCCGTTCCGGCCGTGGCCGCCGAAACCGCCGCGACATCGCTGAGCCCGGAACCGCTGCCCGAAAACGTGGTGGCACGCACCGTGCCGGCTACGTCCAGGGCTTCGTCAGGTGTTGAGACTCCGATGCCTACGCGGTCAGCTCCGAGCGTCATGTGCACCTTCATATCATACGAATGCAAGCCAAGCTTACGATCCGCAGCATAGATAAAGTCGCCGTCTCCCCACACGCCTGCGGTCCAGCCGCCCTGGCTGTCGCTGTCAATGAAGGACAGCTTGCCGCTATCGTCGACAGAAAAGGCGCGCAGGCCCGTGGCGTAGCCCGCGAGGTAGATAAAATCCCCGTCTCCCCAGACCCCGTATTCATTGCCGCTGGAAACCGCGTCGATATGCGTGAGGTTGCCACTGTCGTCGACAGAGTAGGTGTGCAGGCCGTCGGTATTGGCGGCGAGGTAGATAAAGCGGCCGTCGCTCCAGACGTCGAAAGCAAAGCCCCCCGGATCGTCGGAGTCGAGATGAGTGAGGTTACCGCTGTCGTCGACAGAATAGGTGTGCAGGCCGCCGGAGCCATTGGCCAGGTAGACGAAGCGGCCGTCCCCCCAGACGCCACAAGCGTAGTCGCCCGGATCGTCGGAGTCGACGGATGCGAGGATGCCGCCGGCATCGACGGAGTAGGTGCGCAGGCCGCTGTGAGAGCCGGCGACGTAGATGAAGTTGCCGCCCCCCCACACGTCGTAGGCAGGGCTGCCGGGATTGACTGCGTCGATGTGTGTAAGGGTCCCGGTTGAACTCACAGAGTAGGAGTGCAGGGCGCCCATACCGCCGGAACCGCTGGCCAAATAGATGAACGTGCCGTCCCCCCAGACCGCTCTTGCCTCGTAGCCGGGATCATGTGAGTGGACGTGCACGAGCTCACCGGTTGCTCCCACCGAGTAACTGTGCAACCCGTTCGTCTCGGCCGCCAGGAAGAGGAAATCGCCGTCCCCCCACACGCCGCGGGCAGTCACGCCTTGACTGTCGGAATCGATATGCTGCAGCTCGCCCCATGACAAGGCGGCGCCCAGCGTTCCGTCGAGCCGCGCCCAGAGTCCGTCGATGCTGCCGATCGGCTGCGTGCCGGTGTGATTGGCGCGACCGAGCAGAACGCTGTCCGTGCTGTTGCTGGTAGCGCCGTCCTGCATCGCCGCCAGGCGCGCGCGCTCCGCGTCACTGATGATCTGCCCCGACCCGGCATCCGATACATCGTCCAGCTCGGTGACGTCGTGACCGGCCAGGGACACGACCGTCGTCGCCGTTCCGGCCGTGACAGCCGAAACGGCCGTGACGTTGCTCAGCCCGGAACCGTTGCCCGAAAAACCGGTTGCCCGCACCGTGCCGGCGACGTCCAGGGCTTCGCCCGGGGAAGCGACACCGATGCCGACGCGGTCGGCATCGAGTGACATCATCGAATACGTCACGTACGAATGCAGACCACCGAGGCCGTTGGCCACGTAGACGAAGCTGCCGTCGCCCCACACTTCGTAGACAAAGTCCGCGGGATCACGTGCGCCGAGGTGCGTAAGGGCGCCCGTTTCATCGGCTGAATAGACGTGCAGACCACCATCGCCGTTGGCCAAGTAAATGACGCCGCCATCGCCCCACACGCATCTGGCGGAACCGCCCGGATCGTGCGAATCGATGTGCGTGAGGGTCCCGCTGCCATCGACCGAGTACGAGTGCAAACCGCCGCTGCCGTTGGCCAGGTAGACAAAATCCCCGTCGCCCCAGACACCGTCGGCGGAGCCGCCCGGATCGTCGGAACCGATGTGCGTGAGGTTGCCGCTGCCGTCGACCGAGTATGAGTGCAGACCGCCCCAGCCGTTGGCCAGGTAGACGAAACTGCCGTCCCCCCAAACGCCGTAAGACGCCTCTCCCGGATTGTGAGAGTCAATGAGGGAGAGAGTCCCCGTGGCGCTGACCGAGTAGGTATGCAGGCCCCCGTCGTGACCATTGGCCAGGTAGACAAAATCGCCATCGCTCCACACGCCGAAAGCGGCATTCCCCGGATCGTGTGAATCGATGTGCGTGAGCGTGCCGGTAGAACTGACCGAATAGGAATGCAGCCCGCCGCCGGTGTTGGCCAGGTAGACGAAGTTGCTGTCGCCCCAGACGTCGCAGGCGGAGCCTCCGGCATAGTGAGAATCGATGTGCGCGAGAGTCCCGCTGCCATCGACCGAGTACGTGTGCAAACCACCGCTGCCGTTGGCCAGGTAGACAAAATCCCCGTCGCCCCAAAGGCCCTCGGCACTGTTCCCCGGACTGTCCGAATCGACGTGAACAAGGGTACCCGTGGTCGCGCCCGCCTGCTTGTCGTCCAGAGCACGCCGCAGACCGCTTACACTGTCAATGGACAACACCGCATTGGATATGGTGTTGCCGCACGCGTCCACGACGCCGTCGGACCGTACCCGCAGCAGGTCGTTGCTCTGCCCGTCCTGCACCACGAACGCGCTGCTGCCATCCGTGGAATCCAGAACGGCGCGTACGTCCGCGCCGCCCGCCCTGATGGTTGCCGCCACCAGTACCGCAATCGCCACCGTCATTACGAATGTCCGTCTCATCCACCGACCTCCAATCTAACAGTTCACGGCTGATAAAAAGTCGCTTCCTCGGCGGCATGGACACGTGCCCACACCGTCCCGAAACAGCGCTTCCACGGCGGGGATGATCTCACGCTGCAAGAGCAAATACAAGGATGAAGCGCTGGGCGCATCTGCACCCTCCCTCAACTCGCCTCCGTTGCCGCGGTAACGTTTTATTCTGGCGCAACGCGCACCAGGCCCGGAGGGCCGCCATGGTAAAGCCTGGGGTGAAGCGTAGCGGAACCCCAGGGCTACGGTCAGAACGCCAGGAGCCCCGGAGGGGCGGCATAAGCGCTGCATTCCCTTGCGCCGTGCACTCGCGGTAGCCGCGCAGCCAGGCGGAAGTGCCTATGCCGCCC
>CAZKRK010000612.1:0-3585 GCA_964555035.1 uncultured Victivallales bacterium
GTCGGAGCGCAACGGACTTCTGACCTTTTGATACAGCCCCGTCGCCGCAGCGCAGTGTCACCGATCACTGACTCCCGGTAGCTGCCGTCTCCAGGCTCAAGTAGTCAGACGTTGTCCGGACCGGTCCCGGAGACGGCGGTCCTCCGCCGTTACGTGCAAGTGTGGGTACACGCATCGAAACAGGGGAGAACTTCGTTCCCTTCTGTTCCCGATTGTGCTCAACTATTGCTCGCAACGGCGGAGGACCGCCGTCTCCAGAGAGAGCAACGGCGGAGGACCGCCGTCTCCAGAGTGAGCGTCTTGGAAACGTAGGCCGGTTTTCGGGCCACGTTTGTCTGCCAAACGCAAACCAACAGCGCTCTTCGGGAGCGCCGGATGGATTGGAGAGCCAATGAATAGGAACGCGCTGCTGCCGGCCGTGCTGTCATCGATGACAGCGATTGCCCTGACAACATTCACCGCCACTGCCGGAAGGTCCGGTACCACGATCGTACTGAGTCCGACGTCAGCCGGCGAGCTGCTCAAGTATGCCGGTAACGGGGTGAACCTGGTACACGGTCTTGTCAGAGATCCGGCTGACGTCGCCAAACTCAATGCCGGGCTGCTGGCCGCGGGAAAGACGGGGCGAATCACGGTCAGCGCATGGGACGGAACGGGCATACCATTCGTTTCGGACACTGTGAACGTCGTTGCCGCGGCAAGTGGCGACTGGCAGACTGCGAGCGACGACATCAAGAGGGCGCTGGCGCCGTACGGGTTTGTCGTTGACCGCTCGGGCAAGACGCTCTGGGAAAAACCGTGGCCGGAGGCCATGGACGAGTGGACCCACTACCTGCATGCGCCCAACGGCAACGCGGTTGCCAAGGACACGTTGGTCGGTCCGCCGCGGCGGATCAAGTGGCTGTGCGGTCCGAAGATGCTGCGGCACCACGACCACCTGCCCAGTCTCAGTGCCATGGTCTCCGGCGGCGGGCGCGTCTTCTACATCTTCGACGAGACCACCGGCGCCTCGATCCTGTTTCCGCCGCAGTGGCGCCTGATCGCGCGCGATGCGTTCAACGGCGTGACCCTCTGGAAGAAGAACATTCCCGAGTGGCATCCCCACCTGTGGCCCCTGAAGAGCATGCCGGCGACCCTGCCGCGGCGACTCGTCGCGATTGGCGAGGACGTCTACGTAACCCTGGGAATCAAGGCGCCGGTGACCCAACTCAACGCCGTCGACGGCAGCGAGGTAAGAGTCTTCGTCGGTTCCGACAGGTGTGAAGAAATTGTCGTAACAGGCAACACGTTGCTCGCCCTCTGTCTCGCGGGCAAGGGGCCGCTGGACGACATGGACGCCGAACGGGGCGCGTCGGGCAAGGACGGTCGGGCAACGGGCTTCCCTTACCTGAACAACCTCATGGGCAGCAACAAGTCGCCCCTCTGGCTCAACGCTGAACGGCGGCTGATTGCGTACGACCTCGAGTCCGGCGCGAAGAAATGGCACGCCGACGGCAAGTTTGCGCCGCTCAGCCTGGCAACCGACGAGAAGCGTGTCTACTTTCACGACGGCAAGGCCCTGGGCGCTCTCGACTTCAAGACGGGCAAGCGACTGTGGACTTCGGCGGAAGTGCCGATCTGGCAGGATTTCTACGCCTGCTACGGGGCATCGCTGGTGGTGCACGGCGACGTGGTGATCTTCTCGGGCGGCGAGAATTTCATCTGGATCCCGCCCGGCACGAAGGGCGCCGACGACACGATGACGGCTGTCTCCGCCGCGGACGGCAGCAAGCTCTGGAGCGCAGCGCATCCCTCGTCCGGCTATCGGAGTCCCGAAGACCTGCTGATTGCGCAGGGTCTCGTCTGGGCGCCCAATGCCACCAAGGCAGGGAGTTCTACGCTCAACGGGCTCGATCCCCGAACAGGCAAGGTCGTTCGTTCGGTCGACTTGAACCTTCAGCACGGCTTTCATCATCGGTGCTACTCGTCCCGCGCGACGGAGAAGTACCTGCTCGCCTCCAAAGTCGGGATCAACTCCGTTGCCTTCGACGGCAAGGAGATCACGAACGACCACTGGGTGCGCGGTGCGTGCGGCTACGGGTTCATGCCGGCGAACGGTCTGATCTATGCCACGCCCGATCCATGCAACTGTTTCCCGGAATCCAAGCTGAACGGTTTCGTGGGGCTGGCCGCCGCGGATGCCGAGCTGGCTGCCTCCAGGGGTAAGTCGGCCGGCGAGATCGAGACGGAAAGCGGCTCCGCGTACGGCCAGGTCACCGACATTTTGGCATCTCGGCATTCCAGCGTTTCAGGAGACTGGCCGACGTATCGGGCCGGCCCCGCCAGGGGAGCGGCAACCGGAGCCACGTTGCCGGAGAGTTTCAAGCAGGCCTGGAAAACCGACATAGGCGGCAGGCTCTCCGCACCGGTTGTCGCCAACGGCAAAGTCTTTGTCGCTTCGATAGATGCGCACCGGGTGACAGCCATCGATCTCGACTCGGGCAGGAGAGTTTGGACCTGCGTCGCGGGCGGACGGGTTGACTCGCCGCCAACCGTGGTCGGAGGGCTGCTCTACTTCGGCGCAGCCGACGGGAGTGTCACCTGTCTTAAGGCTGACGACGGCGGGCTGGTCTGGCGGCGCAGGCTGGCGCCGACCGAAGAGAAGATCGTCAACGACGACAGGATCGAATCCGTCTGGCCGGTTCACGGTTCCGTGACGTATCACGACGGGCTGATCTATGCGGTTGCCGGTCGTAACATGTTCGTTGACGGCGGGCTCTACATGGCCGCGCTCGATCCGCTGACCGGCGCGCTGAAGCATGGCGCGAATCACAGGCTGGACTTCAATCCCACCAGCGGCATGAACACTACTCCCTCGAAGACGGACATCCTCTCGGTTTCGGGCGCGAACCTGTTCATGCGGTCGCTGGCATACGACAGCACCTGCAAGCAGGCCGGCGAGCGCGTTCGCCACGTGTTCGCGGTCAACGGCTACCTGAACGACTCCTGGTTCCATCGTTCCTTCTGGACCTATGCCCCGAGCTGGAACGGCGGCTGCGGCGGTTTCGGCAGCACGGGCAACGCCAACCACTCCGGCCGGATCATGGCGGTCGACGACTCCGACCTCTATGCGTTCGGCCGCGGCCGGTACGGTTGGGGCTCGGCGTTTGCCTATCAACTCTACAAGGCCCCGCTTGCGGCGCAGACGTCCGCTCCCGGTCCTTCTGCCCCTGCCAAGAAGGGCAGGAAGGGGAAACGGAAGAAGGCCGGCGGGCCGCGAAAGGCCCCGAGAACCTGGTCCGTCGATATCCCCATTCTGGCGCGCTCCATCGTCAAGGCCGGCGACAAACTCCTCGTGACCGGTCCGGAAAGGTCGTACGACGAAAACGCAATGATCCAGCAGCTTCCCGATCCCGACGCCTGCGCGAAGATCGCGGACCAGGCCGAAAAATGGAACACCAGGGCCGGCCTCCTCGTTATCGATTCGGCCGACGGCAAGATGCTCAAAAGGGTCAATCTTGGCTTTGCCCCCGTATGGGACGGCGTGGCCGTTGCCGGCGACAGCGTGCTGATGTCGGGCATGGACGGAACGTTGTATCGGTTGAG
>CAZKRK010000613.1:0-3574 GCA_964555035.1 uncultured Victivallales bacterium
CCTGAAACTCCACGCCGCAAGGGCGTGGGATCTCGCTTAAGCTAGTGCCATTCAGTTCTCACCTACCTTGGCGGCATATAACCCACTTCCCGCCCGATTTCCTCCATCTTGTCCTGTTCCTCCATCGAGAGCTGGCCGCGGTTCTTACCGAGCATCTTGATCAGCTCGATTGCGCGCTTCTTCTCGCCCCGAAGCACGTTGCACTCGGCAAGGTGCAGGTACACGCTCATGAGATTGGGCGCCAGCTCGATCGACCGCTCGAATGTCCGGCGCGCCTCATCCAACTCGTTTCTGCGCATTTGAATAACGCCGAGAGTATCCCACGCGTGGGCCAGCTTCGGCATGCCGGCAATGACTTCACGGGTCAACCGTTCGGCTTCCTCGTATTCCCCTTTCTCGGTAAGCAGCCAGGCCAGATCGTTGAGCGCTTCCGTGGAACGGCGCAGTTCAAGGCTCTTTCGCAGCGAGACTTCCGCCAGGACAAGATCGTCCCGCCTGAGCTGCACGGAACCGATAACGTAGTAGGCAAAAGCGTTGTCAGGCGACATGCCTAGCAGTTGCCGGGCATGGTTCTCTGCCGAGTGCTCGGAGCCCTGGATCACGTCGAGCCTCAGCAGACGCTCCAGGATTGCGGGTTGATTGGGCCGCGAACGCAACGCTTCGGCATAGTGGTGGCGCGCCGACTGGAAGTCGTGCGCCTGCCACGCGCGCTCCGCCTCAAGCAATGCGACCATCCCGCGCCCGCCGCGCAGAAGCCGCATGCGGCGCAGGCACTCGTTGTACGCGGTCTCATCCTCCTGCTGCAGGCGCACCGTCGCCAGCATCCCCCAACTCCGCACGGAGTCCGGTTCCAGCTCGACCAGCTCTTCGAGAATGATCCGCGCCCGGTCCAGCTTCCCCGCCGCCAGGTGCATGGCGGCCTCTTCCTGTGCCACCGTGGTTCTGGGCGCGCCGGCTTTCTCGGCCTTCGCAAAAAGCCCAACGGCTTCCTCGAACGCGCCCCTGCGCACGGCAATTCGCCCCAGCCCCAGCAGGGCGCGCCGATCGTCGGGCGCCTTCGCCAGAACCTCCCGGTAGAGCCGTTCGCTCTCCTTGTCGTCCTGCTCGGCAAAGTACGCGTCGGCCAATACCTGCTCGACCTTGATCTGGGCCGTTCCCGACGCCATCTCGAGGGCCCGCTTCAAACCCGAGATTGCCAGGCCGGGCCGCCCGGACGCGGCCCAATCCATCCCGAGGCGAACGAACGCCTGCGGGTGACGCACATAACCGTACGCCCGCGCCAGTGCCCAGACGCGGTACGTCTTCTGATCCGCGACAAGCTGCTGGACGCGGGCGCGAATCTCCGCTTCGTCCTGGGTCTTGTAGTGGCGGTCCAGCATGGCAGCGAGATTGAGCAGGGCACTGATGTTCTCGTCGCAGATTGACCTGCTCATCGTGTACGCGGCAAAAGCGGCATCGACTTGCTCGCGGTCTTCGAGCAATACCCCCAGATTGTTGGCAACACGGCTGGCGTGCCGCACGAGATAGGCGCTCAGCCGGTCGATGCGGGGGACGTCCTTGAAATCCTCCCTCACACGCGTGAGCGTACCCTCACGCCAGAAACGTTCGTGATCGGCCCGCAACGAGTCGAGATCGAGCGCCGCGGCGTCGCGCGTTCCGAGAAACACCAGCTTGTTGGGCACGACCGTGTAGCCGGCTCCTATCCAGAGATCGGGACTCGACAGGACGGCCATTTCCGCGCCGACCTGCGGGTCGGAAGCCATCCATTCCTGCAACATTGCATAGAGGCCGATACTGAGCTGGTTTCGCCGCTCGGCGGAGTCGAACAGAGGAGCAATCAAGCGCTGGTAGACAGGATTGCCCCCCCGGGCCAGGTTAAGGAAACGTACATCCATACCCCTTTCCCTGGCGGCGATCGTCAGCAGGCTGTCGAACGACCCGTCCGTCACCAGCCACCGACGACCGTCGAGGCTGTCGAGCACTTCATCCACGTAGCGGCTGATGGACGCCACGGGGCGGCCATCGGCGGTCTGCAGGTTGAGCACGCCGACGACGCCCGCCGTGCCGAAGCATGGAATCACAAACAGGAGTCCCAGCCAGCGGCGCACCCAGATGACGGCCCGCCTTTCGTCGGTCGCCCACCAGACAGAGGGCAACAGGAACCAGTATGCCATCAGATACCCGAAGAGCGTCGCCGTCAACACGTACGGCACGACGAGGTTCACCGGCCACGTGACGACTTTCACCCGCAGAAGCACCATCAGCGCACAGGCCGTCATGACCGTGTGCAGCAGGTAGTAGGACCAGTCCTTTTCTTCGTTCAAGGCCTTGCGTATCACCAGCAACGACGCAACCCAGGGCACAATCGTGAGAACGAGGATAATCAACCAGCCCACTCGCGGAAGGCTGTACATGATAACGCGATAGTGACCGAGCAGCATTTGCCACAGGATCTGCCAGTAGTTCTCGAAACCGCGCAGCTCGTAACCTTGCGTTCCCCAGAAAGACCACGCCACGATGAAGTAGACGCCGAGACCGGCGGCGGCCCAGGCCACGTGCAGCATCAGGGTCGCCGGCGTGAGCCGCTCTTTCAGCCACAGGGAGTAGACGATGCAGCCGGCAAAAAGCGGAAACAGCACAACGAGAGCCGCGAACTCCACGGAGCAAACCACGTAGAGGGACATCAGGAGCATGCCGGGCCAGATCCGCAGCGACTGGTATGCCCGGACAAGGAACCAGGTGAGCATCGCGAGCAGCAACACGTCGAGCGTGGCCGCACCCGCGCGGTTCGCGGCCATCCAGAATGGGGGGCAGAAAGCCATGAACAGAACAGCGCTGACACCGGCCAGTCGGGCCGCCCCCAGACTTCGCGAACGGTTCTTGCGCGTGACGCGAATCGAAGTGAATACCGTCTCCGTAACGACCCGGTAGACGAACCACACGGCCGCTGCCCCGCACAGCGCGCTGAAAACATTGAGACGGGCAACCGTATTCCCCACGGGAATCCGCTGCAGCAACGACGCAAACAGGTTCCAAATCGGATGGCCGGGCGTCATGCGCGGCATGAGCCCGGTAGCCTCGGCAATCAGGCGCGCGGGCCCGCCGGGATAGACTCCCCGGCTGAGTGTGACCAAGTAGACAGTCAAGGCGCCCAGCGCAAGTACAAGCCCGACAACAGCATCCGTCCAGCGTTCTCTGTTTTCGTTATCCATGGCGAAGAAGTGTATACCCTCCTCTCACAGCGGCGCAACGTTAGAGTTGAGTGAAGCCGCAACGGCAGGTGCTCCCGTCCCGCTCGCACGGCCCAGCTCTTCAGAGTCAGGCATGCTCCTGAAGAACTCCCCTACTCTTTCCCCCAAGGCGGCCTTCGGCCGCAACCAAAGTCATCAGTGATCAGTGTCACTTCACCCGGCTCCGCTACGCTGCGGCGATGGGGCTGTATCAAAAGGTCAGAAGTTCCGTTGCGCTCCAACCGGTCCACGGCACTCCGTCCGAACCAGAGCCTTCGGCACGGTTTCGGACTGCGAGCCTGACTACAAACCCAACGCACGCGCTCCCTGCTCGTAGTGAGCCA
>CAZKRK010000614.1:0-3571 GCA_964555035.1 uncultured Victivallales bacterium
GGGGAGAGGTCGCCGCAGCGCAGCGGAGGCGGGTGAGGGGCAGGCCCGCGGTGTCGCTAGCCATGCCCCCTGTACTATGAAGACCATCTCAAGCAGCACCCTCGCAGTAGTCGTTGCCCCATCTACTCGAAGAAACCACGATCAAGAAGCTAGCCCTGTCGCTCGACCCAATCCAGGATCTTGTCGGCGACCTCACGTTTCGACATCAGCGGCAGGTCTTCAGACGTTCCGTCGGACGCGTAAAGCGTGACGACGTTCGTGTCTACCGCGAAGCCGGCATCGCACCGGGAAACGTCGTTCGCAACGACCAGGTCAAGCTGCTTGTCGCGCAATTTGCGTTGTGCCTCAGCCCCGACGTCGCCCGTCTCGGCCGCAAACCCCACGAACAGCCGCTCGCCTTTCGCGGGCAGGACCGAGCCCAGGATGTCATCCGTACGTTCCAGCTCGAGGACCGGCTTCATTTCGCTCTTCTTCAACTTCTGCGCGCTGGCGCGCTTCGGGCGCCAGTCCGCCACGGCCGCGACCATGATCAGGCAATCGCACCACTCGACGTTGGCTTTCACGGCCTCCAGCATCTCCGCGGCACTCTCGACAGCAACCGTGTGCACGGACTCCGGAGCATCGAGCGACACGGGGCCCGTAACCAGGCGGACCTCGTGCCCACGCGCCAAGGCCCTGAACAGAACCGCATAACCCATTTTGCCCGTGGAGCGATTGCCGATGAAACGCACCGGATCGATGGCTTCACGCGTAGGCCCCGCCGTAATCAGAATTTTCATGGGCACAACTTCACACATTCATAGCGGGATTTCAATCCAAACGCGCTCGATTTAGTGATTGCCCAACCGGCGAATGTAGGTTGATATTCCTCTGCAACATGGACCGGGACCGTACAACCATGCCCCGTGGCTCGATGCGCGCGTTCGCATTCCACGTGCTCCTCGTCGCCGCGATCGGGAACGCCGCCCCGGCGGCCCGCCCGCGCGGCAGGATTGGCATCGTCGGCGGCGACACCGTGGATATGGGCGCCTTTCCCGCCTACGAAAAGCGCACCGCCGTATTCTCCGTCATCAACATCGGCAACGCTTCGCTCGACATAACCAAGGTGCGCCACTCCTGCGGGTGTGCAACGTCGTTTGCCACCCCAAGCCGTCTGAAGCCCAAGGAAACCGCCTCCATCAGGATCGCCACGATCCCCGGCAGTCTGAAAGGCAAGTTCGAGAAGATTGCCTACGTAGAGTCGACCGATCCCTATCAACCCGTAATCAAACTCGTGTTCAAGGGAAACGCGGAGCCCCTCGTGACGATTTCACCGCAACGCTATGTCTACGCCGGGCGCATCGCACTGAACACGCCCTGGACGAAGCGCTTCAAGCTCATCCGTAACCGCACGGACGTCCGACTGGGAACCCCCGTCGTCACCGGCAACTACAAAACCGACTCCGCAATCTCGCCGGTCGACGGAGAAGAAGCGGCGCACGCACTCGACCTGACAATCCTGCCCGCCGACACGCCGGGACGAGTCAAAGTCCAGGTGAACATCCCGGTGCTGCACCCCACAAACCACCCCCCTCTCACGATCGTCGTCGCGACAAAGATCGGCGATGAGGCCTTTGCAATCCCCCACCGGCTCACCTTGCCGACCGATGGCGAAACCGTCAGTCGTCAGTTCCGCCTGCGCGTAGTGGCCCTGCAGCCGGGATCCAAACGGCTTGAGGACGTGACGTGGCCGGCGGTAGAAGGGGTGCGGTTCATGCCGCAAGGCGAACTCTCCCGAGACATGTTGCTCTTCACGGCGGAATTCGCCCGCCCATTTCTTGACCGCCTGCAGCGCGAGAAGGAGATTGCTCTCCATATCCCGGTAGCAGGCGCAACCTCGGCGAAAATCCAACTCCGGTCGAACTAGGAGTGTCTCTGCTCTGTGAGCGCGATCTGCAACAAGTGGGACTGCGCCATTGTCGGGGGAGGACCGGCGGGGAGCGTGGCGGCAATGACGGCAGCCGGTGCCGGTCTGCGCACACTTCTACTGGAGCGCAGGCAGCGTCCCGGGTGGCCGGTGCGGTGCGGCGAAGCCCTCAGCGAGGTCGCCTTGCGCGGAGCCGGTCTGCCGATTGACGCGCCGTGGGTGGTGAACCGGGTGGGCGGGGCGCGGATCGTCACGCCCAGCGGGCATCACGTTCTATTCCCGCGGCCGGGCGTGTGTATTCGTCGCAACGAGTTTGATGCCTGGTTGCTGGCGCGCGCGCGTGCGGCAGGTTGTGACACACGCCTGAATGCGCGTGTGCGGCAGGTTGCCCCCGAGAACGGGCATTGGCGGATCGTTACCGACGACGCCCGGTTTCGGGCCGCGACCGTTGTCGTGGCCACGGGGGCCGGCGTTGCGCTGGACGGCGCGGCTTCCTTGCGCCCGCCTGAACCGACACTGATGGGCTACCAGGACAAGCTGGCGTCTCCGGCGGCCGGCATCCCGGCTGTGCGTGGCAGTCACCTCGACTTTCATCACGGCGCTGACTTTCACCCGGGCTATGGCTGGTGCTTCGCTCGCGGCGAGGAACTGAACGTTGGCGTACTCGGCGCCGACAGGACGGCGCGAGCGCGGCTGGACGCGTTTACCGGGCGGCTCGGACTTGACGGATGTCAACGCATCTCACGCCACTTCGGCCTCATCCCCGATGCCTGCCCAAAAGGGCCATTTGAGCACAACGGGTTGATGTGGGTCGGTGACGCGGCCGGCCTGATCCACCCGCTCACGAAGGGAGGAATTCACCTGGCATTGCACAGTGGGCGGCTGGCGGGCGAGGCGGTTGCAGCCGCGCACCGAGCGCGCAGCTCAGCCGTTCTCGCAGAATACGAGCGCGCAATGCTGGGTCTGGCGGAGCTGTTCCGCCCGCTGTGGTCCCACTGTCGATGGCTGTACAGTTCTCCCGACTCCGTTTGGAATGCGGTTGGCGCGCTCATGGACGGCTACGCGTTCGAGAGCACTCCCTGGATGCGCATGATGCGCCTGGTTGCCGCGCAGCCGCGGCAGCTACGCACTTTTGTCCGTTTTCAACACCTACGGCGCGACTTTCGCCGGTCAGCCGATTTTGCGTGGTAGGGTTGCTCCAGGGCCGATGGGCGCTATCACAAACCGTGACGGACGCCCTGACTACTTCCCCACTCTCTATGCTCGAATGCCCGCGCGCTTACGGCCGTATGCGGATGCGGTAGAAGACGGGGCCGGCACGTTCCACGTTGTCGATGAACACGGTCGTCGGGGGAGTTGCGGGGAGATTGCTCGCCAATGGCACAAAAGCACCGGAAATCAAATTCGTCGCGACGTCTACCGAGAACATCAAGTGAGGCGATTCACTGCGCCACGAGAGGGAAACCCCGTCGGAGCCCGTCATCGACACGATCCCGACGATTTCAAAGGTCTCCGGAACATCCTCGTCGAAGTTGGCGGTCAGCGCGACCGGGGCCGTGACCTCCACCGTGACCGTGGCGCTGCTGGCGTTGCCCACCGTGATCAGGTTGGTCCCGGGGCCGGTCCAGCCCGTGAAGTGGTGGTGCGCGTCGGGCGTGGCCTCGA
>CAZKRK010000615.1:0-3560 GCA_964555035.1 uncultured Victivallales bacterium
CGTAACGGCGGAGGACCGCCGTCTCCAGGGGCTTTTCGGACACCCTCTAGTTAGAGCCGAATGTCACCCGAACGCCGCGGATCAGGCGCGGCTATTCGCCGTTGCCTGCATCCGGCTTATGTGCGACCTTGCCCACCCGGTGAAGGCATTGCGGGAGAGATCCCCGGCGGCAAGCTGGAGAATCACTCTCTCCTGCTCATCCACATCGCACTGGATCTCATGTCCGTTGAGAAGAAGAAACGTCTCCATGGCGGCGTGCCCGACACGCTTGTTCCCGTCCACGAAGGGGTGGTTCATGACGAGCGAGTAGCACAGGGCCGCGGCTTTGCTGACGAGATCCGGGTAGAGATCCTGGCCGCCGAAGGCGGCATGCGGCTGACTGACAGCCGACTCAAGGGCGCCAAGATCTCGGACTCCGGCTCCGCCGCCGGAGGCCGCGAGGAGTCTCTCGTGGAGATCGAGCACCTCGGCTATCGAAAGGTAGCGCATTACGCAAGGCGTTGATAGAGCTCACGATTCTTCGACAGGACGCGGTTTGCGGCCTCGTCAAAATCGTCATCAGGCTGTGCAATCAGGTCGTCCAAGGACGCCCTGAGAAGCTGCTCGGGCTCCAGTCCGACTCGTTGCGCCCTCGAACGTAGCGCTTCGGCCTTCGCGTCATCAATCTGTAGCGTCATGGTCGTCATGATAGCCTCCTCACATCCGCCAAGATAGTACCGCAGTTGCCTGGATTGCTCAATCTATACTTCAGGCACACAACGCTTTGGGCTCTTCCTTTTCAAACCGCGTCAGCGCGGTTTGAAATAGGTAAGAAGGTGCGAGCGATCATGGAGGAAATCGTCGAGACGAACATCGCGGTTTTCAAGGAAGAGACTCGGCGCTGGAATGGCTGGGACTCGTGGGTAGTAGAAAGGTGGGGTGGGAGGGCTCCCCGGAGTGGGGAGTCCTATCCCGATCGGAGCCGTCTACTCCCACTTCTCCACATCAAGGCCAGGCACCCGCTCGAACTCTCGCAGGACGCTGCTGTCTATCAGGACGCCCATGGGTCCCTCAGTGCGTTTGCGGCGAGCTCAGTGCGCGCCGCGTCCACATCGCCGGCGAATGAGGCCACGTCGGCTTTCGACAAATGCGGGACCGTACGCAGGATAGACTCATTGGCGCCTCCGCATTTCTGATAATCATAAAATGCGATACCAAGATCCGTATGCCGGCTACCCGTTCTCGTTTGCGCAGGATGCCGTCATCGGTTGTCAAGAACACCTCGCACCCGGCGACAACTGCACACGCAAGGTGAAGACGATCCGCCGGCTTCATCCCAAGCGCCTCGTACTGCTGCTGCAGGCTCAGTATCTCCGCGGACTCATCGACATCGCAGGCAGCCAGTTCCCTCCATCCGGCGATCGCCTCGCGTCTCTCTGAAGGGATTTGCGTCGTTCTCGTAGTCCAACACGTAGGACCAGGCCAATTCCAGCGCATCCGTACGGACCATGTCCTGGATGTACAATTTGGCCGCCGTCTCGATCCGGATGCGCAAGCTGGTCTGATCGTCAAACGGTCGATTGAAGCAGCAATTGTCCAGATACACCCGCATACCACGGCACGCTATCCAGCTTTACGGACAGGCTGCTAGGCAAAGACAAGCCGCCGGCCTTTGGGCTCGGGGATGGGGTCGCCGAACTCCTTGGCGGTGTCCAGCCAGAGGTTCTCGGCCGCTTTGGCGTTGGCGAGTGCTTCTTCCTGCGTGGCGCCATGCGCCATGCAGCCGGGAAGTTCCGGGACTTCGGCAACGAATGCTTCGTCCTCCGCACTCCAGAAAATGATGACTTCGTACTTATCCATCAGAGTTCATCTCCAAGTCTGTACCTCAGAACGATATCACGAACCTGGCGCACTTGGTAGACCTTTGCCTTGTTTCCTGCGCGCTGCAGGTTCGGTTTCTCTACCACGCCGGGTCTGCGGAACACGTTGTGACTCCCGCGTGTTCGCCTCTCAAACCCCAAGCGCTCAAGCAACCCGCAGAGATCGTCGAAGGAAATACTGGCATCGCTTGTGCCGCGCAGAACCCGATCAAGCAACTTGTCCCATTTGCTCATGCGAAGAGGCTACGCCTTTCCGGCTTGAATCTCAATCATCATCTCTCACAGAACGCCATCGTCACCAGTTTCTGGACAGTGACGCGAAGCGGCGCTGTTCAGGAATATGTGTGGACGAATCTGTTGTGTGCCGGGCATGGTCCGGTTGCTTGTCGGTGCGCTGCGCGAGCGTACCAAAACCGAAATTCGCGTCAAGCGTATCATTTCGGTTGCGGTGCGTTCAACGGGCAAGTCCGGTCTCGTGATAGGTAACGTGAAGAGTAGTCGGAGGCATCCGCCTTCGCACGCTACGGCGGGACAAGAAGGGAGTGCCGGTAACGGTCCCTTGAGGAAGCCTGCACGCCACGCCGTAGCAAAGCGAAGGCGTAGTAGACGAGAAGTCAGTTGGAAAGACCCCGACATGCGTCGGGACCGTCGAAGGCCGGAAAGGGCGGCAGACCCGATTGGGCCTGCCAAATGGTAGTGGCAAGTCAAGCCCGTGATCTTCTGACCTGCTCATCTGACGGTCAGAGCGACACTCGCTCGAACGCCCGGTTTGGAGAGTGCCTCGGGACGCTCTTCCGACTTCACCAGCCTACTTGCCGAATACGCGATCCGTACGTTCGGTGGGGTGGGAGGGCTCCTCAGCGATGGGGAGTCCTATCCCGTTGGGGTCAGATTGTGTCAAGCCCGATGTGCTCGGCCATCAGGTCAAAATCAGAGTCAAAGTGGATGAGTTGGAGACCGTGTTCTGCACAGAACGTGCCGATCAGAACATCGATGGTCTTTCTGATGGTTACCCCCTTCGATCGGAGCATCCGATAGTTTGAGGCCGATTTCTCTGCGATAGTGAACCCGACCATATCAAACTGGGGAAGTGACAACAGGAGCCCCGACACCTCCCGTCTCTCGCGGGGTGAACGAATGCCCTGCATCACCTCGCAGTAGACAAGGTCACCGATGCCGACAAAATCCTGATCCAGGCACAGGTCTACCTTGTTGGCAATACGGGGCTCCCCCTCCCGAAAATACTCAATCCAGGCAGAGGTATCGACGATGACCATTTCAGTCCCTCCGCATTTCTTCAAGATCACCGTCCCAGGTGATCTTGCCCCTGAGCGTACGGAGCTTCTTCTGGCTGTTGACCTGAACCAGCAGGCGGAGCCCCGACTCGATTGCCGATCGTTTCGTTCGGCATCCGCTGGAGCGGAGAGCTCGCGACATCAGCTTGTCATCAATAACAACATTTGTTCTCATGATGCACCTCTATCGTGTGTATATAACATACACATTGCGGTGTTCATTGTCAAGACCCCAACGATCGAAAGCATCGGCAAAGTGACCGCGCAGCGCGCGGTTACTTTGTACGATGCATTTCACGGGCAGGAGGCCGGCGGGGACCACTCTGCAAGTGCGACACATCGCAGATGCGCCCTCCGCGGACTAGGGACCCTCAGCAATTCTCATTATGGCCACGCCCCCTGCGAC
>CAZKRK010000616.1:0-3559 GCA_964555035.1 uncultured Victivallales bacterium
GCATTTCCGGCCAGAATCGGTTGCCGACCCTTTTCGGATGGGGTCTAGCTAGGGAGCGGGGCTTCGGGTGGTGCGAACGTTGCACCCGGCGATCCTCGCCGGGCTGTGATATCGCTCGCCTTCCCATCTCCGGCGACGAGTGTAGTTAGGGTCGAAAAATGCCGGATGCAACCCACACACATCACATCCCACATCCCGCCGGGCGTTTCGTGTAGTCCTGAAAGATGGACCGTGCCGAGTCAACTAGCCCGCATATTTCACGGATTCCCGTAGCGAGAGCGCGTAGAGTGCCGCAGATCAAGGGCTTGCGGGTGATTGCCGGGCGAAGGCGTATCGACATACGTTGAGGTCGGCAATCGCTCGGAAGTCCTTGAGGTGCGGTGCCATACGCGCTCGCAGTAGGGAATCTGTGAAACATGCAGGGCTAGATGTCCGCCTCCGTGAAGTGCAGCAAGCGGCGGAACTGACCGGGAGTCAGATTGACGGCCCGCTTGAAGGCCTTGGAAAAATGACTCTGGTCAAAGAAGCCGCAGGCCTCGCCAACTGCGCTGAGCGTCATGTCGGTTGTAGCCAACAGTCGTGTGGCCTGCTCGATCCGGATCTCACGCAGCAGTTGGCGTGACGTCTTGCCCCGTTCCTTTTTCAGCTCGTGCACGACGGAAGAAACACTGGCCCCGATCTCCCTCGCCAGTCGTGCCAGCGTCACCGGTTCCGCATAGTGTGCCCGCAGCCAGCGTTCGGCACGCTCGGATACGGTGCCCCCCGAAGCGAAAGGGCGGGCGATGCGAGAGAAGTGTTCGAGAACAACGTTCGCTATCTCAAGGCAGCAGTCCTCTGTCGACTCGCAAGCCATGAGCCGCTGCATGAACTGCGACTCACGGGTGGTCGCCATCGTCCAGTCGGCTCCCGCTACCAGCTCACGGCTGGTCATGACCGCCAGCAGCACGCGTGCATGCGCCTTGATGTTTCTGAGGCTCCACTGGCCCATCATCAGAAGGCGCGCCAGGTAGCGGGAAATAACGCGCATGGCGTGATCGCGGTCTTTGCCGTGCACAAAGGCCATGAGCTGGAATGTGTCGCCCAGCAGATCCGGGGGCGACTGACCGGAACTGCGCAGGTCCTCGAACGCCTGGGCAATCTCCCGCTGCTGAAGGTACTTCTCCTGCTGCCGCTTGAAGAAGGCATCGGAGTTGATTCCCGACGAAAGGGTCGCTTCCAGCAGGAACAGCCCCAGCCCCCGCAGTGTCGCGGGGGTGGTTTCCCGGATGCCGCCCTCTGACGACAGTCGGGATAGAAAACGCGTACGCTCTTCCGGTCGGAGTTTGCTCAGCTGACGGCCTACAGCCTCACGGATGTCGTTCTCCTCGCCGGCGCAGAAAAACCCGCCGAAGGACATTCCCCCACGGCAGTTTTCACCAGGCGCGAGTGCCACGGTCACGTAGAACAGCCCGGCCCAGCAACGTTCGTAGTACGCCTCCCCCGAGGCAAGGGACTGCATCGTCGCGTGCCGGCAAGCATAGCGGCAGAGCGGCGCCGTCACCGGGTGGTGCAGACAGAACTCACAGAACCTGCACAGCTCGCCACGCGTCAGGACCGTAGCGTCCTGGAGACCGTGATAGATAACTCCGTGTGTCGAAACCTCCGCTGCCGTAGCCAAGGTGCTCTTCACAGTGCTGTGGAACTGTCTGTTCGTACTCATTGCCAGAACATACCACACTTCTGCCAGAACATACAATCTAACACCGTGCCAATGACGGATAGTCTGCGTTCAGGAACAAGAACGCCGTGGCACCGAGTGTTGCGGGGGAAGCGCTTATTCACAGGAAGACGTCAAATGCAGCATCACATCGACAACAAGACCTACCACGTTGAGATTCTGACCCCGAAACAGAACAGCCAGAAGTTGGACGAGGACCTGGAACGCTTCGCGGACAGGTACACCAAGGTTCTTGACGCCGGCTACGTGGCCTGCATCACCGACAACCCGATGGGGATGCTTAGCTTCCAGGCCACGGAAGTCATCTCCGAGCTCGAGCTCCCGGTCGAGGCGGAGCAGCTCGTCATTCACCTCAACACGTTCCACACCAAAGAAGGTCTGCACGAGGTCCTGGATACGGCGCAGGAAGTGGGAGCGAAGTACCTGCTGGCCATATCGGGCGACGGCAACGAACGTCTGCCCAAGTTGCAGCCCGAGGATATTGGCGAAGGGACGAACGCCGTCACCGCCGTCGAGCTCATGCGCTATATCAACAAGTGTTACCCGGGTGTCTTCAGCCTCGGCGTCGCCTTCAATCCGTACGAGCCTCAGGATCACGAGCTGGAGAAGATGGAGCGCAAACTGGATGCCGGCGCCGAGTACATCATCACCCAGCCGGTTATCGGCAGGGACGAACGCGTCTACGACGTGGAGCGTTTCGGCGTTCCCGTCATCGTCGACGCCTGGATGTCGAAGAGAATCCACCTGCTCTCGGAGTGCGTCGGCTACGAGATCCCTGAAGATGCTCCCTACGATCCCGTCGAGAACCTCAAAGCACTGCAGCAGCACTATCCCAACCACGGTCTCTACCTGGCCCTGCTCGGTTTCAAGAGCCAGTATCCTCACCTGGCCGAATGGTGGGTGTAGCGGATTTCGTGCTTCGGGTTTGTCTCGTTCTCGGCTAGTATGCCGGCATGAAGGAACGCGAAACCGACTGGCGGCGCAAGCTCTACCGCATCATCTTCGAGTCGGACACTCCGGCTGGAAAACTCTTCGACGTTCTGCTGATTGTCAGCATCCTCATCAGCGTCACGGCCGTGATGCTGCAGAGCGTCGAAGCGTTTGACAAGCGCTACGGCAAGCTGCTCGTCGCGATCGAGATCGTCTTCACCGGCATCTACACGGTCGAATACGCCCTGCGGATCATCTGCCATCCAAGGCCCCGGCACTACGTGACCAGTTTCTTTGGAATCGTCGATCTGCTCGGAGTGTTGCCAACCTACGTCAGCCCGATCGGGAAGCTTATTCACGGCGAACGGATGCTGCAGTCCCTGCAGGCTATCCGCATCCTGCGTGTATTGCGCATCTTCCTGGTTCTGCAGATGACGCGCTATGTCGACGAAGCCACCTACCTTGCCCGCGCCCTGCACTCCAGCGCGCGCAAGATCGCGGTATTCCTGCTGACCGTGTTTACCATGGTCGTCATTCTCGGGTCGGTCATGTACATAATCGAGGGCAGCGAGGATGAAACCGGATTCAGGAACATCCCCGAGAGCATCTACTGGGCGATCGTCACGCTGACGACGGTCGGCTATGGCGACATCTCTCCGCAGACTGCGCTCGGCCGGGCCTGCGCTTCGCTGATCATGATCCTCGGCTACAGCATCATCGCCGTCCCCACCGGCATCGTCACGGTGCAGTTCTCACAGGAAAGACAGGACAAGGCCGAAGAACCGCACCCCTGTCCCGCGTGCGGCACGACCGGCCACGCCGCCGATGCGAGCTACTGCCGGAAATGCGGCAGGGAGCTGTAGCTAGACCCCATCCGAAAAGGTCTACGTTTGCGAAACGCCCGTCAATTGA
>CAZKRK010000617.1:0-3554 GCA_964555035.1 uncultured Victivallales bacterium
TTGCTCGTAACGGCGGAGGACCGCCGTCTCCAGGGGCTTTTCGGACACCCTCTGATTCGACAACGGTGACGCTCGGTCCTCTCGTAGTAGTACGCTCGCTGCGTGACTCAACCTACACCATTCTGCACGCATGGCGTGCATCTGTCGAGCCTGCGACTATGATCTATACGCAGACGCGGAAAAGCCGTACCTTGAGGGAAGAGCCTGGTCCGATGGACTTGGAGCCATTTGAAGAAGGAGACGCGGGATGAGAGACGTATCGTTTGAGCGCAACTATATCAAGCACCCGGCGGGATCGTGCCTGGCGGCATTCGGAGACACGAAGGTGATCTGCACGGTGAGTGTGTCGGATGACTTGCCGCCCTTTCTGAGGAATTCAGGTCGTGGGTGGGTCACGGCGGAATACGCGATGCTGCCCGGCAGCACGGGCGGGGGCAGGAAGAGGCGCGACGGCGTCAAAAAGGATGGGCGCAGTACGGAGATCCAGCGCCTGATCGGGCGCAGTCTGCGGGCCGCGGTCGACCTCGAGAAGCTCGGCGAAGTCAGCATCACGATCGACTGCGATGTACTGCAGGCGGACGGGGGCACCAGGACAACGGCGATCAGTGGGGGGTGGGTCGCCCTGTATGACGCCCTGAGACAGGTTGCGCGGCAGCAGGGCAGACCGGGGCCGGAGTACTATCTGCTCGGACAGGTTGCGGCGGTGAGCGCAGGCATCGTTGACGGGAGAGTCGTTTGCGACCTGGACTACGAGAACGATTCGAAGGCCGAGGTGGACATGAACGTCGTTATGCGCGACGGCTACCTGGTCGAAGTGCAGGGCACCGGCGAGCAGGGCGTCTTTTCGCGGGAGCAACTCGACACGCTCCTCGACGCGTCGGCGGAAGGCATCCGCACTGTCATGGAGAAGCAGATGGAGGCGGCCTCGGAGGGATGATCCGAGTATGAACCAAACCACACTTCGCGAGTATGAAGCTGCGTTGCGTGAGCTGCGGTCGGCGCTCCAGGCGGAGGTTGACGAGACCAGTGCCGAGTCGGCCCCGGTTGCCCTGGATGGAACCATGGGGCGGGTGTCACGCGGTGACGCGCTGCAGGTGCAGCAGGTTGCCCTGGAGGTGAAACGGCGCCGGGTCGAGCGCCTTCAGCGCATCGAGACGGCACTGTTGCGCGTTGAACAGGGCACGTACGGAACCTGCCCTCGATGCCGGAAACCGATCGGCAAGGCGCGGCTGGACGCCTTTCCGGAAGTGGTGCTCTGCGTCGGATGTGCGTCGACGCCGGGGCGGATGTAGGTTCGATCTGCGGATCGACCGAGGATCCGGTGCAGCTTGGAGCAGCGAGACACGATGAGATCGAGATGCTTGAGCGTCGTATTTTCGTGTGCCGCTACGATCGCGGCAGCGGCCGGAGATACGTCGCAGTACCGGCATTGGCCGGCCTACGAGAAGGTTCCCGTCGCGAAGATCAGCCCGCAGGTCTGGCGAGAGCGGGACGATGTGATTGACGGGTGGGACTGGTCGCTGCCGCCCGACGTGAAGCCCAAGGCCAACTCCCTGCTCTGCGTCAGCCGTCGCGCGAACAAGTTGTCGAAGCTGGGTTTTCCCGCCAACCCGGTGGTTTCGCTGTGGGTGTTCTGGAGCGACCTGGAGCCGGAGGAGGATCGGTACCGCTTCGACAAGCTGATCGCGCAGCTCGGGGAGATCGAGCAGGCGGGGTACGGAGCCGTTGTTCGTCCCATCACGGCCGTCTACTCGCGCCCGAGCTATCCCGACGCGTCAAAGACGCCCAAGCGGCGGCAGAAGCCGTGCGCTCCTCCATACCTGGTGGCGAAGTACAACGTGACGCAGATCCGGGAGAAGCCCAGGACGGGATGGCGCATCGTCAACCTGGACCCGGCGCATCCGGCCTTCCACCGGCGTTACGTGAAGTTCGTCCGCGAGCTGGGCAAGAGCGGCATCCCGCGCATGGACGTGGTGAAGGGATTCATCGTCGGCTACAAGTCGTCGAGCTGGGGTGACGAGGGGATCGGTCCGCGGCCGGAGACACGGGGCGGCGAGGAGCCCGTGCACGTCAAGGAGCGTCTGGACGCGTGGGCGGAGGCGTGCCGGGGCGTGGAGCACAAGGTCTGCATGGCGGGGGTGAGCGACTATGGCTTCAGCAAGGGATTCGGCATTCGCGGGGGCTTTGTCGAGATGTACCTGTACCGAATTCCGGACGAGCATCTTGGGCAGGAGATCGATGCCGCCGGTTACCTCGCGGTCAATGAGGATGCGGTCGGCGTTCAGCCAACCCGTTTCCTCGGCGACGAGAACGAAGAATACGAAGAAGAATGGACGCACCGCTTCGGCGATCTTGACTCTTTTGTCTACCGTTACTTCACGGCCGGCTTGCGTCTGTTGCAGATGCGAAGGAACTACCTGCTCCACAGTTCCTTCTGTGTCTACCCCGACATGCTGCCTTTCATCTGTCTCGAAATGGGTCGCACGGTCGAAGATACGCCCGACGTGTGGTGCGCGCTGCGCGAGAGTTACCTGAGAAAGAGGGGGAGTCGGGAACCGCGGCCGGTGAAGAACTTCGAGCGTTGGCTGTATCAGCGCGACCGCGAAGGATTCGAGACAGCGCCCGCGGTGAAGATCGGACACGCCATCCGGATGTGGATGGTGCACGGCAATGCGAAGACGGGGGAGGGCTGCTACTATGACTTTGTGGCGCGGCGCGGAAAGCGCATCGGATTCAAGGTGGATGAACGCTTCCTGAAAAGGTCCGAGCGCGTTGCGATCAAGGTGACATATCTCGACGAGAAGGAGGGAACGCTCGGGCTGGCCTGTCGGGATGGGCGTCGGGAAGTGCCGCTGGCGGGTTCCGGCCGGGTTCGAACCGCGACCTTCTTCGTCAACGGCCTCGGCTCGGTCGGCGAACACGATTTCGTCGTTGAAGGCGCTCCGGAGGCTGTCGTTGCCTTTGTGCGTGTTGTCAGGGTGCGGTAGGGAGGGCCTGGCGGTTCCGGGCGTTCCGCCCCTCACCCGGCTCGCCAAAGCGCTGGTCTTCCCGATGTCGATCTCATACTATGCCATCCATGGATACGGTGGAGTTTCTGACACGACTGAAGCGGCAGGGCTTTTTCAAGGGGCAGATAGTCCACGTGGAGGAACTGCCGGCGCGGGAAGCAATGTGCCGGGACCTGGCCGGCGGGCTGCGCGAAGAGATCGCCGTGGCGCTCGGCCGAAAGGGAATCGATAAGCTCTACTCCCATCAGGCCGCGGCGATCGACCGGGTCAGGGCGGGGCGCAACGTGGTGATAGTCACCGGCACGGCCAGCGGCAAGACGCTCTGCTATGCCGTCCCGGTGCTTGAATCGCTGCTGGAAGACAGCATGGCCACGATGCTGTTCGTCTATCCCACCAAGGCCCTGGCCCAGGACCAGCTGCGCGGCTTGGCCGGCCTGCAGGACGAGGAGCTGGGTATCCGGTTCATGGCCGGAACGTACGACGGTGACACGCCCGCCAACCTGCGTCGCAAACTGCGCGACGCCGGCAACATCATCCTGACGAATC
>CAZKRK010000618.1:0-3534 GCA_964555035.1 uncultured Victivallales bacterium
GTCGAGAAATGCAACGAGCGCGTCAACCACTGGGTGCGGGGCGGGTGCCTGTACGGGATCATGCCGGCCAACGGCCTGGTTTACGCGCCGATGCATAGCTGCGCCTGTCATCTCGATTCCAAACTGATCGGGTTCAATGCGCTCGCCCCTGCGAGCGATCGGAAGAAGGCGCCGTGCCGCGGCCCGCGATTGGTGAAGGGGGTGGCCGACCAGATCGCAAATCCAAAACTGGAAATCCAGAATCCAGAATCAAGCGACTGGCCGACCTACCGGGCCGACAACGCCAGGAGCGGTTGCGTGACGGCGAGCGTTCCGGACGGGTTGAGCAAGAAGTGGATTGCACCTCTGAAAGGCAAACTCACGGCGCTGACTGTGGGCTGCGGCAAGGTTTTCGTTGCGGCCGTCGACCGGCACCGGCTGTACGCGCTCGATTGCGACACGGGCGAGGTTGCCTGGTCGTTTGCTGCCGGCGGGCGCATCGACTCTCCGCCGACGGTGTACAAGGGATTCGTCTATTTCGGCTCGGCGGACGGGCACGTCTACTCGCTGAATGCCTCCGACGGTAGGCTCGCATGGCGTTTCCGGCTGGCGCCCGACGACGTGCAGCTCAGCGCCTACGGTCAGCTCGAGTCGGTCTGGCCCGTTCACGGCAGCGTGACGATTCAAAACGGGAAGGTGTTCTGTGTGGGCGGGCGATCGTCGTATCTCGACGGCGGACTTCCGTTCGCCCGGCTGGACGCGCTCACGGGCGAGCTGGAAGCGGAGTCCATGCTCGACAACATCGATCCGACGACCGGCAAGGACATGCAGCTCTTGTCGCGGCACTCCATCATGCCCTCGGCCAATCCGGATATTCTCGTCTGCAACGGTAATGGGATATTCATGCGGGTAGAGAAGTTGTCCGAGGACGGCAAGCGGCTTGGTTCGATCGCTTTCGATCGGGAGCGTCAGTACGAGGAGCGTCACATTTTCAGTTGGGCCGGTTTTCTCGAGGATTCCTGGCTGCACCGCGTCTACATGAGCTACGGAAACGGGAAGCTGCCGTTGGGCACCTATTTGAATTGGTGGACCTACGGTGAGGCAAACCCTGACGGCCGGATTCTCGTCATGGACGGAGACACGATCTACAGCTACGGTCTCAAGCCCAAGTACCACGCATGGAGCTCGACCTTTCTTGACTACATGCTGTTCTCGGTCAACAAGACGATCGAAACCGACCCCATTGAGGGGGCGACCATATTCGACAAGAAGACCGGCCGCACTCCGACCCGCAAGTTGCGCTACAACTGGACCGCGGAACTGCCGTTCTACGTAAGAGCGATGGCAAAGGCCGACGGCAAGCTGATTGTATGCGGTCCGGAGAGGCTCGTGAACGAAAAGGACGCAGTTCGCCGCCACGGCGAAGACGGGGTTCTGCAACAACTCAAGCTCCAGGATGCCATTCTCGGCGGTCAGAAGGGGAGCCACCTCTGGGTCGTGAGTGCGAAAGACGGGAAGGCGCTCGAGAAGCACACACTGGATGGGTTACCGGTGTGGGACGGCATGGCGGTGGCCGGCGGGCAGGTATTCGTGAGCACGAGCAGCGGGGCGGTGGTTTGCATGGGGGGCGGTAGCAGCGCGCGGTGAGCCGGGTTCCGGGCGGTATGTTTGGCAGCTACCCTTCCTACTCTCTCTCCTGCTCACTTTCCTACTCTCTCGTGGAGGAGTAGGAGAGAGAGTAGGGGAGGTTCCCAAGGCGCGTTGCGTCTCGGACAATTCGTCAGGGAAACTGCAACCCCGCCCTGTCATCCCGAGCGAAGCGGAGCGGAGTCGAGGGATCTCAGGAACTGGAAACCACGCCGGACGTGCTTGGCAGCTCTCGAGATCCCTCGACTCCGCTCCGCTTCGCTCGGGATGACAGGGCGGGCAAGTTCCCGGCCAGCGACGGGCAAGTCCCCGGTCAGGGCATCTCGGGCCAGGTGGCTATGACGCGGTAGAATCCGAGGTCAAGGCCCTGTCCTACGGCGACCCCGTCCCGGTTCGCGGGAGGCGTTGCCGCGATTCCGGTTTTCACTGTCGTCCAGCCGCCGGCAAGGCCTTGGCTCTGTTGAATGGTGTAGACGCGACCCTCGACGCTTGGCCAGGTAAGGATGTCCGACATCCAGCGGCCGGTGCGCTCCATGCCTTCATAGGACGCGGCCAGGACGGACCCGCCGTTATTGGCTCCGCAGCCGGCGACGTATTCGTCGCGGTCGGTCATGCCGTCACCGTCCGTGTCTTGACCGGGCGCTCCGGAACTGGTGTCCGTGTCCCCGAACGTTTCCCGCTCCCAGCCATCCGGGAGACCGTCGCCGTCGCCGTCGTACGAATATGACATGAAATTGCCGGCGAAGAACCAGACGCCACCAGGGGGATCGCCCGCGTCGTAGTCGCGACTACCGCACAGAAGGTCCAATGCGCCGTCGTTGTTCCAGTCGGCGACTTCCGGGCGCGAGTAGCTGCCGATGTCGATCGTGGAGCCGCCGCCGCGCAAAAAGACGGATCCGTTGAAACTGGGCGCCGCATCCGTGCCCTTGTTCTCGAAGAAGCGAACTCTGCCGCTGCTGTCACCCAGAATGAGGTCCTTCTTGCCGTCCTGGTTCCAGTCGACGGCGACCGGCGCCGAGCGCGAACCGACATCGAGTGTGCCGCCTCCGTTCTGGATGAACGGTTTGCTCGAGAAAGACGGCGCCGCGTCGGTGCCGGTGTTTATCAACAGGTAGACACGGCCGTTGACTTCACCGCAGAGCATGTCCTTCTTGCCGTCGTTGTTCCAGTCCACGATCTCGGGCATGGCCTGCTGGGATGCCGAGAAATCAGTGCCGCCGACTTTCAGCTTGGAATAGGATCCGAAGGTGGGGGCGGCATCGGTGCCGGTATTCAAGTAGATTCTGACGGGGGCGCCACCATAGGACTCGCCCACGATGAGGTCTTTCCTGCCGTCGTTGTTCCAGTCCACAACCTGCGGACTAGCGCCCTGACATCACCCACCGGCGACGCGGATGTCGCTTCCGTTCGCCTTGAGCTTCGACCCGGAAGTGAACACCGGCGCCGCATCGGTGCCGGTATTGATGAAGAGCCACACGTATCCGGGGAACTCGCCGACGAGAAGGTCCTTCATGCCGTCGTTGTTCCAGTCCACCACGGTCGGTGCGGAATGGCGGTCTACGTTGAGCGGGGCGCCACCTTTCTGAACGTAGACCCCCGCATCGAGATCGGTCACCTCGTCGGCGCGCGATACGCAGGCCGCGAGGGCAACCAGGAATAGACCGGCCAACGACATCACACAGGCAGTCCTGCTGAACACGATCATACCCTTATGCTGGATGCTCAATACCTCGCGCGAGAAACCCGACAACAACTGTCACTTATAATAGTGCCCCCTTCGTGGTCAGGCAAACGCTTTCTTGTTGGAAAGGCGCATCTGCGATTCATTGCACCTGCTGGGGGCCACCGCCGGTCTTGCTCACTCTCCGCTCGCCCTTGCCCTTCCGCTCCGCTCCAGGGCTTGCGGGC
>CAZKRK010000619.1:0-3529 GCA_964555035.1 uncultured Victivallales bacterium
GCCGCCGCTGCGCCCGAGGCGGGAACCCAGCAGACCGCGTTGCGCGCGCTGCTGATGTTCGCGCCGGTGGACAAGGCCAACGAACTGCTGGCCAAGACGAAAGAGGCAAATCGTCCGCGATAGTAGCGAATGGGTCTGTGATGCTCGGTCTAAAGAAGAGCCTGCTCGCTAGTTGCACGTTCGTGTTGTGTCTTTTGTGAGGAAGCTTAAGCTTCAAGGCCAGTGTGCTGGTCCAGCGAGTTTTTGGTGAATACTTGGCGACATGAATTGGAGAGCAAGTCTGAGGCAAAGACCGCTTCTTCAGGGCCAGCCGCCGGGGATCCGCCACCGGAGAACGTCCAGCCCCCGGATGGCCGCTTGCAGGTCGGTGACGGCTTCGTCCGATACAACCACCATGGCGATGTTGAGCCGTTTGAGGTTCTTGAGGTTCTCCAGTTGTGCCAGTCCTTTGTCGCTGATTTGCAGCAGCTCCAAGTCCAGCTGTTCGAGGCTCTCGATCTTGGCGATTTCCGCCAGGCCCGCGTCGCCGACGGCCGTTTCGGCCAACCGCAAGTAGGTTAGCTTCGGCAGGTCGGCAAGGTGCTTCATGCCCGCGTCGGTCACTTGGGTTTTCCAGAGGCTGAGCCATTCGAGGCTTCTCATTGCCCGGAGGTGCTTCAGAGCGTCGTTATCGGCCTTCGTCTCGGCCAAGTCGATCCGCCGCAGGTCCGCGCCGTCCTTGACGTACCCCAGACATGCGCCGGTAATGGGAGTGCCGCGCAGAAAGAGCAGCCGAATCTTTGGCATGTTGGCCAGCGGCGCGAGGCCGCGGTCGCTAACGCGCGGGCAATGGGATACGCGCAGGCTGGTCATCTCGCGGAAGTTTGCGAGCACTCTGAGCCCTTCGTCGGTTATGGCCGCCGGGCCCTCGACCGACAACTCGATGAGCTGGCTCAGGCCGGCGAGCTTGGCGAGGCCGGAGTCGCTGATTGCCGGGTTGCGGAGCCTTATGGCGCGAAGGCGCATCAGGCCGGTCAAGTGTCCCAGTCCGGCGTCGGTCACCCGCCAGCAGTCGCGAACATCGAGAAGTCGGATCTTGTTGAAGCGTTTGAGATGCTCCAGCCCCGCGTCGCCAATGTTGTTGTCGCGCAGTTCGAGGTACTGCAAGTCGGGCAACGCGGCGAGGTGGGCCAGCGCGGCATCGGTCACCCGGTTGGAGCGGCTAAGGTTCAGCCGACGGAGGCCTCGAAGCTGCTTCAATTTCGCCACCCCCTCGTCGGTTGTGCTCGTGCCCTCGAGCGACAGGTCGTTCAGGTTCGGCAGGCCGGCAAGGTAGCCCACGGCGGCGTCGGTTACCGTTTCGCCCTGGAACGCGAGTTCTTCGAGGTCCGTCAACCCTGCGAACACCTTGACGTCCTCGTCGCTCGCCGGGTATTTCTCGCACCGCACGCCGACGACTTTTTTGCCGTCGTACCGGATGCTGCCAGCGAGCCCATCGACGCGCTCGACGACGGCCGGTGGTTTCGCGTCCGCCGGCGGCGCCAGCAGAAGACAAGCCGCCACGGCAAGGCAGCCAACGCGGAACCATCGCACTAGAGTAGAGGGCATTTGAAAACCTCGTACGATGGGCTTCCAAGGCCGTCGTACCGTTCTACACGCCTTTTAGCCAATTTTCTCACAGCCTCTCACAGCTTCCAACCTTCGCGGTAGGAGGGGCGGAGCTGCTGGTCGGCCAGTTCGTTGTTGATGATCCGGCAGGTCACGGGATCGAACTCCAGCGTCTGGTCGGGAAAGAGCGTGGCGATGTTGGCCAACAAGTACCACTCGGTGAACGGCCCGCTGAATGCGCTGAAGCAGCCCATCGGTGCCGGTCCCTCTTCTTTCATTCCCTGAACCCAGCCGCGCAGGAACTTCCCGGGCAGCGGACGAGGAAGCGACTCCGGCGGCGGAGCCAAGTCCTTGAATTTCTCCTCGGGGAACATGGCAAACGTGGTGTCGCCGTGCCCGAAGGTGTACATCACCCCTTCAGTGCCGACCCAGATGTTGCCCGTCCAACTGCTCCACCGCTTATCATCTGGGTTGCCCCACTCGGGATGCTTCCCGAACAGTTCTCGCAGGAAGTCGCGCCGCCGCTTTTCGGACTCCTGCCCGCCGGCAAACCAACTAATACGAATCGGTGGCATGTCCATGCGCGCCGGGATGTCCCAGTGAACGATGCTCGATCTGGGAAAGGTTAGTTCGCACACGTCGCAGCACTCGGCGGTGACCTTGACGGTCTTTGCCCCCGCGACCGGCGGCTCACCGCCGATCGGCCAAAGGGTCTCCAGCTTCATGGTCTTGTAGAGGGTGGCCCAGAGGTGCGCGCCCCACCAGCCCGGATGCCCGCACGAGAAGTCCCGCCACATGGAATGCCTCATCCAGTCCGGGTGGTACGGCCGAAAGGCCGCCGGGCCGAGCCACAGGTCCCAGTTGAGGTAGTCGGGCACCTCGTGAGTCCCCGACGGGGCCTTGCGCGGGCCAGCGCCGCCACCACCCCACATATGAATCGTCTGAATTTCGCCAAGCCTGCCGGCCCACACGTTCTCGATCACGCGGACGTTGTAGCCGGCCTGGTTGCCCATCTGGGTGGAGCGATTTTGCTCGACGGTCAACTCGGCCAGGGTGCGAGCTTCCTGGATCTTACGGGTCAGCCCCTTCTCGCAAAACACGTGCAGCCCGGCCCGCAGGGCGTAGGCGGAGGGGGCGTGATGGACATGGTCGGGCGTGGCGACGACCACGGCGTCGAGTTTGCCCCGCATCTGGTCGATCATCACGCGGAAATCCTCGTGTTTCGGAACGTCGGGTTGGAGTTGAAACGATTTGGCCGCCTTCTGTTGGTTCACGTCGCACATCGCGGCGAGTCGGCCGCCCGTCTGCTGGCGTATCGACGACCATCCTTCGTCGACGGCAAAGCCCGAGCCGCGCCCGCCGCAACCAATCAAGGCAACCTGCAACTGCTCGTTGGCCGCGTAGCCGCGGACCTGCCCCGGCGCCAGCACGAGAGTGCCGGTGGCTGCCGCCGTGCCAAGAAACCCTCGCCGCGTCAGACGAGTCCGACGAGAAGCCCCGTGCTTGTTTCTTTCTTCACCTGCAACGGCCATCGTGATGCTCCTTGTCAAGGTTCAGTTGGTCTCAGGCACGCCTGTGCCTGGAAGTCTCCATCTGTCTGCTCCGCAGCCACTTCCCCAGGTCAGGCATCCCCGTGCCCAACAAGGGACGAGTGACCGACCCTTGTTGGGCGGACGCCATGATGCCCGTGGCCGCATCGCGCACCCGGTAGCCTTACACTCGCGATTGTCACTATCATATATCACTTCGTCGTGGCCGCCAAGAAACGCGATTTCGCCAGTTTCCAGCACCACAACCAGGTGTTCCGCCAGACGATTGTCGAGGCTGCGGACAACTAGGTGCTCTTACTGCAAAGGATCTTCCGCCATGAGAAATCGACTCGCTTCTTCCGCTCTGCTTGCCTGCTTGATGGCGTTCTTGTTTTCGGTGCCGGTTCGGGCCC
>CAZKRK010000620.1:0-3524 GCA_964555035.1 uncultured Victivallales bacterium
CACTCGTAGAAGTGTTTGACTCATCTACTCAAAGAAACGAAATTCAAGGAGCTAGGGTAGATCTCGTTGCTTCCTTGATCTTTCGCCGTAATCTTTCGCCCTAATCTCCCTGCAGAGGTAATCCAACTGCTCTTTCCAGGTTCAAACAAGCGATCGAGAAGTGCAGTTAATGCCTCAACCGGGCGGGGGGCGCAAGAAAAAGGGGATGGAGAGCACACCGTTGCCCGGGGCCGCCCATGGGCAGTTGTTGGCCATCTCGGAGTCCCTTCTCCGCAAGTGATCTCATGGATAGCCAACGGCTTTCCGTAGTGCCTATCGGATAGTGATCAGCGACCCGTCGCGAGGCGGGAGAACGGTCAGCCGCACCCAGTCCCTTCCGTTGGCCGGGTCCTGCTCGATCGCCCAACCGACACCCTCTTCACCCAACCCGTTCACGGCGATGTTGGCGGGATCGGCCAACAGGTTCAGGTTCGCGGCGTCGAACAGCGTGAACGTGCCCGGTCCGCCCGCAAACGCGGCGCCGTCCACCACGATCCTGGCCGTCGTCAGGTTCATCCAGCCGACAACATTGATGGTGCTCACCCCGGTCTCGTCGAAGACGAAGTGAAACGTCCCGGAGTCCCCCGTGTGCGGCTGCTGGTTCAGGTAGGCCACCGAAATCGCGGCATCATCGCCAACCACCTTGAACTCCGTCGCCTCGCCATCACCCACGAATACCTGGCCACCCACGGTCAGTTCCCCGCCGGTGACCTCGATTATTCCGGCATTGAGTTTCGTCACCCCCCCGGTAGCCGGCGCACCGGCATTGATGGTGAGCGTGCCCGACTTGAGCTCGATCTTCCCGGGCCCTGAAACCGCCATGCCCGCCGCGTTGGTGACCGTACCACCGTCAATCGTGAGCAACCCGTTTGAAACCACGTTCATCGTGGTACCCACCAGCTCCAGTGTTCCGCCCCTCAGATTGTACGTGCCGCTGCCCGCGCCTCCGATCGAGACCGTCGCGGCCGAGACCGTTCCCGTGGACTGGTTTACCGTTCCGTTGCCGGTCACTGTCGAATGACCGACGAGTAGAGTGGTCACGGTCAGCGTCTTGCCGGGTGTATGGACGGCCAGGGAAGCATCCGTTGCGGCATTGGGTACGACCAGGCCTGCGACGGCCGCGTTGGTATCGATTGCCAGCGCTCTGCCTCCGTTCAGAAGAACCGTGTCGTTGGACGTCGGGTAATCGGGAGCCGCGCCCCATCCCGTTCCCGGATTCCACCGCCACTCCGCCAGCGAAGACCAGTTTGTGTCTCCGCCGGCGCGTGTGAAGTGGACAACGGGGTCGATGGGCTCGTGCTCCCGAAAATCCGAGCTCGCCACCAGTTCCCCACTGAGCGCGTTAATGAACCAGGCCGTCGTCTCGCCCGGCAGCGCGGCCGTCGCCGTCCAATTCCCGCCTCCGTTGTCAACAAGCGCGGCGGGCGTAACGGTCCACGTGCGGTCGCCGGTCACCCCCGTGTCGGCAGTCCGGATCAATTCGGCCCGATCCAACGGCTTGGACGAAACGAACGTCGCCGAGGCAACCCCGTTGCTCGTGCTCGCCCTCTGCTGTACGCACCACGGCGTCCCGTTGCCGATGATGCTGTCGGCAAAGGCGTAGCTCTCCGGCCGGTTCCAGCCCGGGCCGTGCCCATGCTTCATCCCGGGCACCAGCGACACCATGTGCGCACCCGCGGCAGCGCCGTAGGTTGCAGCCTGGCAGTCGAGCGGGAAGTGCGCATCCCCCGGCCATGACAACCACAGCGCCGGCATCGTCGCGCGGTCCATGCGCACCACCGGGTCCCACACCTGCTTGTACTGCTCGTTATCGCCGAGCGCCCTGCCGTACTGGTTGGAGGCATTGTGCAGGCTCCCGCAGCCGTAGGTGGGAATCGCGAAAGCGAAGCGATCGTCGACCCCCATGGCCGTACTCGCGATCACACCGCCCCACGAGATGCCCATGAGCCCCACCTTGCCGGCATCCACCTCGGGCAGCGACCGCAGCAACGAGTTGGCCAGCACCGTATCGGCCACGGCGTGACACATCCACTGGTTGGTCAACGTAACGGCCGAGTCGTGGTAGATACCGACCCGCACCGGCCCCGCCATCTCATGGCGATGCCATCCCGTGTTGATCGTCGGTGGATTCGTGGAGTCGGTCTGCCCCTCGACGGCGATGCTGATAGCGGCATACCCACGCGCGTTCCACAACTCGACCCAGTTCCTGTAGGCCGTCCCGCCGCCGCCGTGCACCAGGACCATACCCGGCATGGGCGTCGGCACGCTATCGGGGATTCCCAGCCAGGCGTAGACGCGCGTGGGTGCACCGGTGTAGTCCAACGCGTCGAAGTAGACCGCCTTCAATTCACCCGCGGCAATCGTCGTGACCGCACCGCCTTCGTCATGCAGCGCCGGCGCATTCGTGAGGTCGCCCAAGGCAAGCGCTGTCGCGCGCTCCGCTGCGTAATCGGCGTTGAGGACCGAGGTCGCGATGACCAGTAGGGCAGCCGCCAAGGGTACGGACGCACGCTTTCGCCTCATTCCTGTCACCTCAAGTCGACCGACAACACGCGCCATGGAGACGGCGGTCCTCCGCCGCTACGAATCAGAGCCGAGCACAAACGGAAACACAGGCGAAGTTCCCCGTGTTTCGACGAGTACACGTACGCTTACACATAACGGCGGAGGACCGCCGTCTCCAGGGACTCACCGGACAACCGCTCTATCTGATCATTACGACCGTCCCCTGGGCCGCTTTGACGATGTAGCCGTTGGAGTCGATGTCGACGGGGCCGCCGTCGTTCGACATGCTCATCAGTTGGCTGGAATTCAGCGAATCCGGGAAACGCAGGGCGGTGGCGCCGAGCGTTCCGCTCAACGTCAGGTGACCGGTCCAGGTATGCCCCCGGCTATCGCCGAACGTGAGGTTACCCGAGCCCAACTCCAGCGTGCTGTTCGCCGTGACATTCAGCGAGCCGATCGTGTCGGTTGCCGCCGCGGCCTCCAGCGTGCCGCCGGCCAACACCACGTCCGTGGTGTCGGCGAGCACGTTGTCGGCTCCCAGCCGCAGCGTGCCGGCCAGCACCGTTGTCGGACCCGTGTAGGTATTCGGGCCGGAAAGGGTCATTACGCCGCTGCCGTTCTTGGTGAGGCCGAGTGCGCCATCGACGCTGCCGTCCTGCATGACGCCCGAGAAGGTGGTGCTTGAACCGTCTGCGCCGGCTGTAAGGGTTGAGATTGAAGGATCCGGTAGAACTCTCACATTGTCGATCGATGTCGTACCGGCTGTCCCGTCCTCCTCTTTACAGAAAACCAGGCCGATATACGAGAAATCGGCCAGGCTGTCTACACCGGCGATACCAAGGTCCGCAATCGTGATGGTTACACTATAGGTTCCAAAACCGGTCAGTCCGCCGGAAATTGATGTGGAAGGTGAGCCATTGAACGACGTGGCACCGTCTTTCAGGTTGAATGTGTCCAGTGTGGTGAACGATCCCCCTTCC
>CAZKRK010000621.1:0-3515 GCA_964555035.1 uncultured Victivallales bacterium
CGGTCGGAGCGCAACGGAACTTCTGACCTTTTGATACAGCCCCGTCGCCGCGGCGTAGCGGAGGCGGGTGAGGGGCCGGCCGTTGGCGCCCTCGGGATGACAGGGCGGGGACTGAAGTTTCCGGTCAATCCAGCCCCCGGTGCGCTGCGCTTCCGAGACAATTTCGAGGTGGAAACGGCAAAGAATGTTCAATGCTCAATGCTCAATGTTCAATTCTCAAGTGACACTTGAGAATTGAACATTGAGCATTGAACATTCTTTGCCGTTTCCGGCTAGTGCGACACCTCCACCTTGTCACCCTTGGGTTGGCCGATATCGGCCAGGAGCTGCTCGAACCAGGCCTGGTCGATGTCGAAGGGCTTGCCGCCTTTGATGCGCTCGAATTCGATCGCGCGCAGGACGCAGCGCTGGTCTTCGTCGTGGCCGATCACGCCGCCTTCGCCGCGCAGGGCGCAATCGACGGCCAGGTCCGCGCAGCCCTTGATGAGGCGCAGGTCGTCGGCGTTGGATGGAGCCGAGCGGGAGTAGTAGCCGCTCTTCTGCACGAGGGTTTTCTCGGCGCCGAGCATCTCGGCAAACTGTTTGGCGAACCACTGCCCCGGGTTTACGGCATCCAGTTTCACGTGACCGAAAGCGTCGCGCGGGACTTCCTCGCCCTTGGCCTCCATCTCCGCCACGATGTCATCCACGCCGGCGCCTTCGCTGACGAAGAGGTTGACGGAATCGGTCTTGTCCATGACGCCGCGCAGGCGTTCGGCTTCTGCCTCGATATCGATGCCCATCTCGGGAATGAAGACCGCATCGATGTCGATGGTCTCGCGTGACAGATCCATCTGGGGCAGGAATTCCTTATGATCGAGGCGCTTGCGGTAGGCCCGGGCCGTGGCGGCGGTCAGCCAGCCGCAGTTGCGGCCCATGACTTCGTGCACGATCAGCATCCGCGGGTTGGCGCTGTGTTCGGCCACCACGTTCTCGAAGAAACGCGCGCCCTGCTCGGCCGCCGTCCAGGCGCCCAGGCTCTGCTTGATTGGGAACACGTCGTTGTCGACCGTCTTGGGCAGGCCGATCACGGTGAGGGTGTAATCGTTTTCGCCGAGATACTTGGCCAGGTCGGCCGCGGCGGTATTGGTGTCGTCGCCGCCGATGGTGTGCAGCACGTCGACGCCGTCCTTCACAAGCTGGTCGGCGGCGACCTTCCGCGGATCCTGTCCTTCCTGCACGAGTCCGCGCTTCAGGCAGTCCTTGACGTTGGTCAGTTTCACGCGGCTGTTGCCGATGGGGCTGCCGCCATAGAGGCGCAGCAGGCCGGCCTTTGCGCGTATTTCCGGGGTGACTTCGATCGAATCGCCGAGCAGCAGTCCCTTGTAGCCGCTCTTGTAGCAGACGATTTCCACGTCCGGAGCGATTTCGGTGTAGCGTTCGATGAGCTCGCCGACCGCGGTGGAGAGGCAGGGCGCCAGCCCGCCGGCGGTAAGTATTCCAACCTTCCTGAGTGCCATGATCTGTTCCTCCAAGGGTGTTCAGCCGAGAATTCGCGGGAGATAATGCGCGAAGAGGGGCAGGGGGTCAAGCGCGAGTGGGAGAGACGACTGATGAACAGAAGGAACAGGCGAACGGAAGGAATGTCAGAAGTGAGAGGAGAATCCCTTCAACAGTACTTCTGTTCGCCTGTTCCTTCTGTTCATTATTCGTCTCCCTTTCCGATCGTCACGACGTCCCCCGAGAAGGGCGCTTCGACGGGGTGCGTGACGGTGAGGATGCGCAGGAGGTCGGGACCGAGGTGTTCCTGCATGTTGACCTCCATCCTGTGAGATGATCCCACGCAGAAAGGTAGCGCCTGTCATGTGTTCTGCAGGCGGAAGAAGCGTGAACGATTAACGTTTTGCGGGGGTGGAAAAAGCTGGCAAGCGTGCGTTGACTCGTGGTAGCTGTCACCATACTACATATTCGGATTCCCCCCCCCAAGACTCAGCCGGCCAAGCGAGGAAGGTGCCATGGCAACTCTTGTATTCACAGCAGGTCCCTCGGAGGGACAGAAGGTTGAAGTACTGTCGAACGAAGTGACCCTGGGTCGCAGTCATCGTTGCGACGTTGTGATTGCGGACGGCAAGGCGTCGTCCGAGCACGCGTTGCTGCGGTTCGATCCGGACACGGGCGCCTGGTGGATCTACGATCTACAGAGCTCGAACGGTACGCGCGTCAACGACAAGGAGACGACGGCGTCGCACCTGCACAACGGCGACCGGATCGGAATCGGCGATTCGGCGTTGACGTTTTCGGCGGACGGCGAAGCGCCGGACGAAACGCGGCCGGCGCCGGTGCAGCCGCTGGTTGCGCCGCGGGATCTGGATCTCTCCGACGAGCAGGACGACTTGAAGGTGGTCCAGGCGCTGCGGGACGCATACGCGAGCATGAAGGCGCAGGTCGCCCGCGTGATCGTGGGCCAGGATGACGTAGTGGAGGAAGTCCTGATCGCCATCTTCTGTCGCGGACACGCCTTGCTCGTGGGGGTGCCCGGCGTAGCCAAGACGCTGCTGGTCAGCACGCTAAGTCACGTGCTCGATTTGAGTTTCAAGCGCGTGCAATTCACGCCCGACCTGATGCCGGCGGACATCACCGGCACGGACGTGCTCGAAGAGGACCGCACTACGGGCAAACGCGTGTTCCGTTTTATCAAGGGACCGATTTTTGCCAACATGGTTCTGGCGGACGAGATCAACCGTACGCCGCCCAAGACGCAGGCGGCCCTGCTCGAAGCGATGCAGGAGCACCACGTTACGGTGGGCGAGCGCACCTACCGCCTGCCGGAACCGTTCTTCGTGCTGGCGACGCAGAACCCGATCGAGCAGGAGGGGACCTACCCGCTGCCCGAGGCGCAGCTCGACCGGTTCATGTTCAACATCATCGTTGACTATCCGAAAGCGGACGAGGAGCGCGACATCATCAAGCGCGTCACGGCTGCGCACCAGGCATCGATCGAGGTGGCCCTGACGGCCGAGCAGGTGCTGAAGCTGCAGCAGGTAGTGCGCCGCGTGCCGGTGGCGGAGCATGTGATCGACTATGCCCGCGACCTGGCCCGGTTGACGCGTCCCAAGGATGAGACCGCCCCGGACTATGTCAGGGAGATGGTGGCGTGGGGCGCCGGTCCGCGCGCCGGCATCTACCTGATCACGGCAGCCAAGGCCAGGGCGGTGCTGAACGGCCGCTACCATGCCACGACCGAAGATGTGAAGGCGGTGTCGCTGCCCGTCCTGCGCCATCGCGTAATCACCACCTTCAACGCCGAAGCGGCCGGCGTTACCAGCGACGATATAGTCAAACGGGCGGTGGAGGAACTGAAGCCGCGGCAGGAGGTGGAGTTGTAGGGGGAGGGGGTGCGAGAGCTTCAAACGTAATCTTGCTCGTAATCTTCAATCCTGGCCGGCCTGGTGACGAGGTGGGTGGATCGAGGATTACGAGCACGATTATGATCGAAGAGAAGAGAGGACGAAATCTTCAATCGTAATCTTGCTCGT
>CAZKRK010000622.1:0-3511 GCA_964555035.1 uncultured Victivallales bacterium
CGCGAAACCGCAATCGGAAGCGGAAAACAGAATGGACGCGTCTTCAGTGGGCCGGATTTGCAATCCGGCCGAGCGAAAGGAGAGCATGTTCTCGGGAATGAACAGCCCAAGGTCAGACCATTCTCCCGTCATGCTCCCTGCTCTCTCGGCCGGATTGCAAATCCGGCCCACTGCCTGCCACCCGCGTGTTCGCACTTGGGTTGCTGGAAACGCCCACATTGGGAACTGTCAAAAGTCTTATGAATAGTATGAAACGAGGATCGTCGATCTCTGGCCATGCTTGAAAGGTCGGAATCCGCGTCAGAACGGGAGATTAGGGCGAAAGATTAAGGCGAAAGATTAGGGTTGAGAAGTATGGAGCGTTACTTCCCTCATGAACGGCTTGATGTCTATGGTGTTGCTTTGAGGTTCGCAGCTCTTGCGGACGGACTGCTCGCCACATGGACATCTTCCTGGGCAGTGCATGGTCAGTTTGACAGGGCCGTTGAGAGCGTTGTGACCAACTTGGCCAGGGCCGCGCGCCTTCGCACCACCGACGCTGGGGTTTACAGCACTGAGTGTTCGCTAGGTTCTGTTCTACTGACGACAAGCCTGACACTGAATATCGCGGAGGGTAACGGACGGTTCTCGAAGGTTGATCACCGTAAGTTCCTTGGCACTGCGGAGGACGCAGGAACCAAGCTTGCCGCCTACCTGGATCTGCTTGCACCTGCGTCGCTGGTAGACACTGAACGAATCAAGTGCTACCTGCGTGAAGTCATGGCTATGCTGTCTGGGCTGAGAGGGTATCTGGATGGATAGCGCAAGAGGAGAGACATCGCTGCCTAATCTTTCGCCTTAATCTTTCGCCTTAATCTCTGGTTGCGGGGGTCGTGGCGGGTAAAGAAAAAGAGGGGAGGAAACCGAGACATGGCTAACATCCTGCAAGAAAGAGGATTAGACAAGAAAACGTGTTGTCAGCTTTGACAGAACCCCGCATTGAATGAGGAGACCGAGATGGAAAGAGATGCCCTCATAGAAGCACGCGACGTGACCAAGGTCTACCGCGCCGGGGATGTCGAAACGCCGGCCCTGCGGGGAATGACGCTCGACATCCGCGCGGGCGACTTCTTGACGATCGTCGGGCCGAGCGGCAGCGGCAAGACGACCTTTCTCAACGTGGTCGGCGCGCTCGACAGACCGAGCTCCGGAACGCTGACCGTGTTCGGCGAAGACATTGCCGACATGAGCAAACAGCGGCGGGCCGATCTGCGCCTGAAGCGACTCGGCTTCGTCTTTCAAGCCTACAACCTGATCCCGGTGCTGACCGCGCGTGAAAACGTCGAATTCGTGCTGGAGCTTCAGGGCGTGGGCAGCGAACGCACGGCGCGCGCGCGGGAAATCCTGGCGCAACTGGGCCTGGCCGAACTGGCGGATCGCCGTCCCAACGCGATGTCCGGCGGCCAGCAGCAGCGCGTCGCCGTGGCCCGCGCCGTCGCCAGCCGCCCGGAACTCGTGCTGGCCGACGAACCCACGGCAAACCTCGACGGCGAGAACGCCGAGACATTGATCGAAATGATGCGCACTCTCAACCGCGAACACGGCATCACCTTCGTCTTCTCCACCCACGACCCCCGCGTCGTTCGCCACGCCAGCCGCGTCGTGACCCTGGAAGATGGCGTAGTGAAGAAGGACGAAAAGGGATGTTGACCATTTCCCAAAAATGGAGTTGCACGGGCAATGCAGACTGAACCGATAGAGGAAACCCGTTTTGTTGTCAGCCCGTACGTCAACGCTTTCCGCCTCCCGCAAGCCGATAGTCGCTCGAAGAAACGCATAGTGCTGGGTCACGGTTTCTTCTGCCGTCCCGGAATTGTCGTCGGGGAGGACTTGGCCGGCCGCATTCTTCAGAACCCGCGCAGACCTTTCAGCTGCGCGGAGCTCTGCCGGTTCGTCGGTGTCGCTACCGAGGCCGGCAGCGCCATTTTGACCGAACTCTGGAAACGAAGACGACTCATTGTGCCCGAAGGAACCGATGAAACCGGAGAGCTTCGTGAGGCTGTCATGACTCCCCTGGAGCCGTCCGACCCTCTCCATCCCTACATGTTGGCGGAACACGATCTGCAGCTGACATCATTCGGTGGAACCGGCACGACCATGTTGTACGAGTTCCTTGAGAGCCGGGGGCTGAATGTGCCCATAGCGAACGACTCGGGCCAGTGGAAGCACATGCCGGCGCCACCTCACGATCGCTTCGCAAAGCCGGGCTTTCGGGCGGTCTACCTGGTGGGTGACCCGATGGATGCGGTCTTGTCCGTCTTCCGCCGGAACTACCAGATGTACCACGTCCGCCGCATGCTCGGCGACATGGGCTCGTGGAGCGATACCATTACACTGGAGGCCTATCTCGACAGGGGTGTCGACCTGTTCAAGGCCATAGACCAGTTTGAGAACTGGTTCAACGCGCCTCGCGACTATCCGATCCTCTTTGTGAAGTACCGTTCGCTCTGGAAGCACCTCCCTGAGCTGTTTGCATTCGCGGGGCTGCCGTCGGACAGACTGAAGGAGTTCCCGCAAGAGAAGCAGCGCCACTCCTCCTGGCAGGACGAGCCGCCGGATGTGCGCAAGAAGCTGCTTGGAGTCTATGGCGAGCTCGCCGGCAGAATCGAGGAGCTGCCGGATATCTTCATTCGGCGGTCGACCTCGAAGCCGCCTCCCGCACCAGAGCCCGAGCCCCTGCTGTCGCTCGAAAAGAACCATTGAGGCGGGAAAACGTCAGGTAACATAGACAATACGTGGAAGAGGGCGCATCTGCGATTATGTTGCGCGCAAACATAATCGCAGATGCGCCCGCCGCGAAAGGGCGGAGAAAAAGCTTTGCGCTCGCCCCGCGGGATGACTAGAGTGCAGCCGTAACCTTGTGGGGGGAAAACAATGAATACGAAACTGATTGGTCGCGCGGTATTGTTTCTGGTTTTTGTGGCTGGTTTTACGGGCTGTACGACAGGCAAGCACGTCGACAAACGGATCTGGGCCAAGTTGACGGCAACTCAACTGTTCTTTTTCGAGGAGAAAGAGAACTCCCTCCAGCTCCATTTCTCGATCACGAACAACTCCAGCGACACGATCGATCCGCCGATCGAGTCGTCTTGCATAGTCCTAGACGGTGTGGAGTTGCCCGGATCCGTGGCCCTGATCAACGGGGGGGAACGCAACCAGCTTTGGGAGAAGCTGCCCGGACACTGTCGCGTGTTCTTCAGCCGTACGCTCTCTTCGGCGCAGTTGGGAGCCCTTGGGAAGCATACCATCGTCTGGAAAGGCGATGGTTTCGAGACGGACCCCATCCGGATCACGGTTCGCAAGCACCCTCAGCCCTGAAAAGAAAAAGAACAAAAGCCAGGGACTCATTCGCTCTCGCTTGCCACCTGGCTTTGTTCTTTTTAGTCGGCCTTCGACCAGTACGGTTTCATTGGATCCTCGTATGTTAGCTGCTACCTAGGTCCATCCTTACCGAACCAATCGGGGTCTGACC
>CAZKRK010000623.1:0-3491 GCA_964555035.1 uncultured Victivallales bacterium
AACGCATCTTTCTACCAACACATCTTTCTACCAACGCATCTTTCTACCAACACATCTTTCTACCAACGCATCTTTCTGCCAACACATCTTTCTGCCAACACATTTTTCTGCCAACGCATCTTTCTACCAACACTCCCTGTTTCACGATTGGCTTGAACCCGCGGCACGGTCGCTCTATATAGTATTGGCATGAAGGTGATTCCGTGCTTGGTGCTAGGGCTCGCGTTAGCCGCTGTTTCATCCGTTGCGTGCGCCTCCGAAGAAGTCAGAACCTGGACGTCCGCGGGGGGACAGACCGTCCAGGCGCGGCTCGTGGGTGTTTCGCGCGACGGCGGGACGCTCACTCTGGTCAACGCGGATGGAGAGAGATTCCGGATACGGCAGGACAGGCTCTGCGCCGCCGACCGGGAGTACGTTCGCTTGACTCAGCTCAAGAAGGTGTCCGGTCCGCAAGTCGTCTACGAAGGTGAGAACATCACCTTCAGCGTGGACCGCGATGGTGTCCTGTATCTGCGGGGCACGGCTTCGAAGACGACCTGGCCGAACGGCAGGCCGCCAAAACCGAAGCGTTCGCGGCACACGGGGAAGTTGATGCCGGTGAAGGCCGATCCGAGCAAGCGGCCGGTCGTTGTGCAGGAGCAGATTACGTGGACGAACACGCCGCCCGCCGAGCTTGTCGGCATGCTCGCCAAGGTTGTCGAACGCTCGGAGCTGGCCGTCAAGGGGCGGTCTTCCGTGGAGCGCTACCGGATCTGCGGCGGATTGGAATTGGACGGCGACCAGCTCCGCGGGTTGTCTGTCTGGTTCCATGCCGACGCCGCCCTGATGGATTTGTCGGGCGTGAAGCGTGAGATGCGCTACAAGCAGGGGAACCTGGCTTTTGCGACGGTGACGGTGAGCGTTCACGACGGTAAGGCGAACAGCGACCTCTCCGAGTTGTCGGAGACGCTCAACGAGCACCAGCAGAAGGAACTGCTGAACGCGCTGCGCGGCATTCCGTTCGACAAGCTCAAGCGTGATGGCCGCTAGCCGGTTCGTAGTTGAAGGTCGCCCGAAAAGGAGCACCGTTCCACGTCGAATAGGTGGGCGTCTCAAGAAAGTAGGCGTCGAATGAGATTGCTGACTTTATGGACCGCTGCGCTTGCCTTTGCCGCGAGCGTAGCGCAGGCCGTCGAGCTGCCGCCGGACGTGTTGGCCGCTTTCGCCAAGGCTTGTCCGCGTATCGCCTTCATCCGGCGGGCCAACTACGGGATGAACGGGACCAACGCCACCATGTTCGGTCGACGGACAGGGCGCGGGGCGGCGATCTGCGTGTATGACTTGGGGCGGCGCGAGCTGCCGCCGCGCGAGATCTTCCGGACGGACGAAGGTTTCATCTTCGACATGAGCCCGGGTTACGATGGTGAGTGGCTGGTCTTCTCGTACAAGGTGAAAACCGACGAGCCGTTTCACATATGGGAAATCAAGAGGGACGGGACCGGACTCAGGCAGATCACGGATGGACGCTGGCACGACGTGAGTCCGGTTTACTATCCCGACGGTCGCATCGTCTTTACTTCGTCGCGTGTCGAGTCGTTTTCGCTCTGCCAGGACTACCTTGCCTGCGCGCTGCACATCTGCGATCTGGACGGGAGTAACTTGCGCCGGTTCGATTTCACGACGCTCTGCACAATCAGTCCGTTCGTTCTGGACGACGGCACGATCCTCTGCACGCGGTGGGAATACCAGGACAAGAACATCTTCTCGTGGGAAGGGCTCTGGACGATCAATCCGGATGGACGCCAACTGAAACTGTTTCACGGCAACACGCTGACCGTGCCGAATGCCGTCTATGGCGCCAAGCAGATTCCCGGCACCAGGAAGGTGATCCTGACCATGGCGGCGCACCATCATCCTCCCATAGGTGACATCGCGATCGTGGATCGCTCATTGGGTGTCGAGAATCCCGCCGGCATGACCAAGGTCACGCACGCGACCTCGTACAAAGTCACCGCCGGCAGGGACTGGCGCCACACCAACTGGCAGCCGGGCGACAGGATCTACCGTCATTCCTACACCGATCCCTATCCCGTGACGCGCGATCATTCCCTGGTGTCGGACGGAACCGACAATGGCCGTTTTTGCATCGCGCTGCTGTCGCACGGCGGCGGAACGGTTCCCGTCTACGTCGACAAAGAGCGGCAGTGCTTCAATCCGGTGCCCCTGGCTCCGCGGCCATTGCCGCGCGTGGTTCCCGGCGAGTGTGTCCAGGAGGCGGGGTACGGGACGTTCTACGTCCAGGACGTCTACCAGGGGTTGCTGCGGCAGGGCGTTGAGCGGGGGATGGTCAAGGCGTTGCGGGTCATGTCGCAGGTTCCCAAGAAGTACAACACCGAGGGCGGACGCTATCACGACCACTACCCGATCATCGGTCACGGCAGCTACTACGTGAAAGTGAACCACGGAACCGTTCCGGTTGACGAGAGTGGCGCCGCGTTCTTCCGGGCGCCTGCCAATACCGAACTCTTCTTTGAGGCCCTGGACGAGAACGGCAAGGAGATTATCCGCATGGGATCCGTAACGCAGATCACGGCCGGGGAGCAGGCCTCGTGCATCGGTTGTCACGAGCCGCGCTTTTCGGCGCCGGCCACGGACGGCAGGGGCGCCGCTCGTCTCAAGCGTCGCCCCGATGAAATCAAGCCGCCTGCCTGGGGAGCGGGTCCGGTGAACTATGTGAGCCAGGTACAGCCCGTCCTGGACCGTTACTGTGTCAAGTGTCACAGCGGAATCGAGCCCAGGAAGGGCATCGATCTCACGGGGGACAAGACCCGTTTCTACAGCAAGTCGTACGAGTCGCTGGTTTTCAGGAACTACGTGGTCTACTACTACATCAATCCTGGCCCGACGGGGAATTTCCCGGCCCTGTCTTCGGGCTCGTGGGTGAGCCGGCTCACGAAGATGATCGAAGGGAAACACAGCAAGGTCGACATGGACGACGAGAGCCGGCGTCGGATCTATGCCTGGATCGATGCCAACGTGCCGTACTATGACACGTGGGACATGACGCGTCCTCATTCGCAGGGCGGACGTGACCTGACGGCGGTTCCCGACGCGCAGCGGGGATTCGTAAAGGCGCCGTGGCAGCAGGAGCTCGACGCTGTCTGCGGAAAGGTCAAGCTCAAGTCAACCCGCCTGGTTGACGAGCTTAACTTCACCAATCCACAGCGGACACCCGCCATTCTGAAGCTCCTGGCCCGGTCCGCCGGGGGGACAGGCCCCGACGACCGGGCGCGTTTCAAGTCGAAAGACGATCCGGTGTACATCGAGCTTGCGGCGGTACTCGACAAGATCAAGGCCGGCGTAGAGCGGCATCCCCGCATCGACATGCCCGGCGCCGTCCCCGTCCCGCAGCAACGCGACTTCGGGCGGACGTACTAGCCGGAAACTTCAACCCCGCCCTGTCATCCCGCTTGCCAAGCCGTAGCCGGGAGGCGAAGGCTGGAGCGGAGCGG
>CAZKRK010000624.1:0-3483 GCA_964555035.1 uncultured Victivallales bacterium
ACCTCTCCCCTTGGGGGAGAGGTCGCCGCAGCGCAGCGGAGGCGGGTGAGGGGCCAATCGTGATGGCCCTCGGGATGACAGCCCACAAGACGTACGGTCTCCACTCCCGCTCGCAACGCCGCCCAACACCCGACACGCGCCACGCACCACCCTCACAACCCCAACTTCAACTGCCCCTGCACAACCATCTTGCGACCGGCAGGGATTGCGGGGTCGGACGTGTCATACACAACGAACCGCACGTGCGGATACTCGCGCCCCAGCTCTTCACGCACGAACTCCTCGACAGCGGACACATTCTTGATGTCGTCGTCCGAGAAGCCGATGCTGACCGGGCGGTCGATGCCCTTGTCGCGAACGATGTCCAGCACGTGACGCACAAAGTCGCGAATCGCCAGTTGCTTGGCACGTTCCTGATTGAGACAGCCGTTCACTTCATCCCCCATCATCTCCCTGAAATGGGGCGAGGTGATCGCATGGTACTTGTTCAGGCTGAGATAGCTATCGAGGATCTCCTCGTCGCTCAGGCTTTCCGAGCCAGGCTCAAAACACGCCTGGTAGCCCCGCAGGTTCCGCATCATCTCGCGCTTCTCATCATCACCCAGGATCTTGTCGATGAAATACTCGACCCCCGTGCGCAAACTCTCCGGACTGTGCCCGCGCGCGGTCACGATCGCGAACAGCCGGCCTTCGATCAGGGCCTGCTTGAAACGCTCGAAGCTGGGTGCGGGCTCGGTCTCTCCGCTGACGATAGGCGCCAAGCCCTTGCGCGTGTCCTCGAGAAATGCCTCGCCCCCCCGAGCTCCCCAGTCACGAAACTCGTGGAACGCTTGGTCCCAATCCCCGCCGGGCGGCCGGTAGTTCTCCGTATCGCCGCGAATGCGCGCAAAAGTCGACGTCGACACGCTACACGCTTCCCACTCCCCCAACTCAGTGCGACGCTCAAGATGGATGTGCGTCGGCATGTGCAGGATGTTGTCATCCCAGTCGAAGATGTAGTACTTGACGTCGCGATCCGCTACGCGGTAGTTGACGTTGTCGCCTGCTTCCGTCACGATACTCGTCTCCAGATTGACGCACGCATAATAGCCGAATTGACCCCGCATTCAATAGCAATGGAGAAACTGCCATGCGAATCAGCAACAGAAATAACTCGCCGGGTGTCGGATGCTTGCTCGTGTTCGCGCTGCCGTTTGCCGGCGTGGGTGTCTTCATGACGGGACTGACTGCGGCTACGGTATTCAAGTCCGTGCGAGCGTCAGAGTGGGAGCGCGTGCCCTGCCGGATTGAGTCCGTCGACAGCCGCGCTGGCTCCGAAGGGGATTCCTCGGAAACGAAAGCTACCTACACGTACGAATTCGGCGGAGAAACTTACACCGGCAAGCGCGTATCGGTCCACAAAGGCGGCGACAATATCGGCAGGTTCCAGCGGCGCGTCTACGACGAACTTAAGCGTCACCAGAAAGACGGCAAACCGTTTACGGCCCGGGTGAACCCGGACAATCCGAAAGAGGCGGTCCTTTACCCCCGTCTGCGCTGGGAGATGCTGGTGATGTACATGGTGTTCGGGCTTGTGTTTGGTGGCGTCGGATTCGGACTGATGATCGGCGGCGTCTGGGCCGGCAAGAAGGTCAAGCGCGAAGAGGCGCGCAAACAGGAAGCGCCGGCGGAGCCGTGGCGCTGGAAAGAGGAATGGGCGACGGGCGAAATCAAGTCCAGCAACAAGGCTGGCGTGATCGGCATCCTCATCTTCACCATACTCTGGAACCTGGTCGCAATACCGGCGGGGATCTTCGTCGTCATGGACGAAGTTGTCGGCAATGGCAACAAGTCAGCCTTGTTCGTGCTGATCTTCCCCGGAGTCGGGCTTCTGCTAATACTGTGGGCCATTCGCTCGTTGGTCCAGTGGCGCAAGTTCGGCACGTCCGTCCTGAAAATGGCGAGCGTGCCGGGTGTCATCGGCGGAAAACTGGCCGGTGTAATTACCGCGCCCGTCCACATAACGCCCGAAGACGGTTTTCACCTGTCCCTCCAGTGCGTCCGACGGACGGAAACGGGCAGCGGCAAGAACCGCCGCACGAGCGAGAGCGTCCTGTGGGAAGACGAACGCACGATGAGTCGTGAGCTGTTCCCAAATGACCACACGCGCAGTGCCGTGCCGGTCCTGTTCGCGATTCCCTACGACGCGAAGCAGACCGATGAATCGAGTTCCAGCCACCAGATCGTCTGGCGGCTCGAAGCAACCGCTAAAGTGCCCGGAGTGGACTACGCCGCCAAGTTCGAGGTGCCCGTCTTTCGTACGCCGGAGAGCTCGCCGGACTTCGCCTTGGACGAGAGCTCGATCCAACCCTTCGCCGCCGAACGGAATCCCGCCGAGGAAGTGCGCCAGGCGGAAGTTGTGGTCACGAAACGGGGCGCCGGCACGACGGAGTTCTACTTCCCGCCGGCACGCGCCCTGGGCAGTGCCCTGGGGCTCACGGTGTTCGCGGTCATATGGACCGGTGTGATCGCCTTCATGGTTATGAAGGAAGCTCCCCTCATTTTCCCGATAGTGTTCGGCTTTTTCGACGCTCTGATCATCATGCTCGTGTTCGACCTCTGGTTGGGAGCCACACGTGTCACGATCAGCAACGACAGCCTGCGCGTGCGGGGAGGGCCGTTCGCCCTTGGCAAGGAGCAGTTCATCGATACCGGACAGATAGAGGACATCAAGCCGAACAGCAGCATGCAATCCGGCAACACGGTCTTCTACAACATCCAGCTCCACCGACTCGACGGCAAGAAGGTCGCTCTCGGCAAGTATATCTTGGGACGCCGCCGGACAGAATCCGTGATAGAGGCGATGAAGGAGGCGCTGACGGCGTAGTAGGACGGTGCTCCCGCGCCGTCCCCGGGGCGGAGGAAAGTCAGAAGGGGAGAGAACTCACGAGCGAAGCGCCTCAGCTCTCGCTTCATCTGCCGCCTCGGCTGCGTCAGAACGCCGCGGGAACGCTACTTCCGTTTCCGTTTTCCGGAGATCTTTCGGAGGTGAGCCTCGATGACTTCCGCAGGCAGCCCCTTCAGGCGTTCCTTCGCAGGCAGCCCCTTCAGCCGTTCCTCCGCGGGCAGCCCCTTCAGCCGTTCCTCCGCGGGCAGCCCCTTCAGGCGTTCCTCCACGGTAAGTCCCTTCAGACGGTCCTCGGGGGGCAGCTCGTCAAGATAGTCGAGGACAACGTCCTTCTTGAATTGTTCGATAGTGTACGGCATATCCAGTCCCTCGGTTCCGTACATCAAGTATAGCTGGTTGACAACACTGCTGCAATCGGTTTTTCTCCAGTGATAGTGGCTCGCCCCATCCTGTACCTTTTCGCGCACTGCGCTGAACAACTCCCAGAGCGCATTCCTCTCCGCCGAGGGTATGCGGCTCAAAACAATCACCCGTATGTCTCTGTACAAGGCGGGCCGGGGCCCACAACCCAAGTTGCCCGGCCCTTCGCGGTTCCG
>CAZKRK010000625.1:0-3437 GCA_964555035.1 uncultured Victivallales bacterium
CCAGGTTCAATTGACGGGCGTTTCGCAAACGTAGACCTTTTCGGATGACCTCTAGATAAGAAAACGTGCTGTCAGTTCTGACCAGAACGTTGAACCAAAGTAGGAGCATGCAATGAAGTGGATCGCAACGCTGACAATCACCGCCCTGCTGCCGCTGACCGTATGGGGACAGGCCCCGGCTGTCTCGCAGGACAATCCGGTCCCGCCCTTGATGCGGAACCTCGACTCGCAGCACGTCAACGTCGCCGCGAGTGCCGCCCGTTCGTTGGGAGTGGTCTTCTCGCCCGGCGGTCGCGGCGGGGATGAGCTGGAGCCGGTTACGGCCAAGCTGATCGAAAACCTGTCCTCGCCCAGGGGGGCCGTACTGCGCCGCGAATGCGCAACCGCACTGGGCAGAATTCAGGCGCGCACCGCGCTCGACCCGTTGAAAGAGGCTATCAAAGACGTCGACTACTCGGTGGCCATCGCCGCGGCCAATGCCATCCGGGAAATCCTGCCCGTGGACGAGGCGCGGGTCTATCTGAAGGAGATCTCGGCCGATCCGTCCGAGAGCGTCCAGGTCGCGGCCTTCGACGCCATGTCGCAGATCGCCAAACCGGAAGACGCGGATTTCCTGCTGACGGGGATGGACATGACCAACTGGCGCATCCAGACCAGCTCCATTCGCGGACTCGAACGCGCCGTGCGCGCCGGCGCCCGGATCAAGCCGGAGGACTACGACAAGGTGGCCGCCATGCTGGGCAACGAAGTGTCGAATACCGCCGAGGCGGCCCTGTGGTTCCTGGCACATACCCGCAACTCGGAGTCGATCCGCGCGACGGTCGCAGCGGCGGATACGCGGGGCGACGGCGGTCCGGACGACAAGTCCTGGCGCAAGCGGACCTACGCGATTCGGACGCTCCACAACATGGGCTGGCCGCACAACCGGAAAGGACTGCCCGCCGTCATCCGTCAACTTGGCGACCGCACGGCGAACGTTGTGAATGAAGCGCGCGGCATGATCTACCATCTGCTCGACGAGAAGAAGATGCGGCGTCAGGAACTGTTCCCCATGCTGTTGGCGGAGTTGGAGCAGGCGAATGGTGACGCGTTGCGCGCGGGCATCATGGCGGAGATGGACAGCGGCATCGCCCGCAACTATTCCTCGCGCGTAGCTAAGACCGCCGCGGTCTGCCTGAACGACGCAATGACCAACAAGCCGTCCTGGCAGGTTCGAGCCTACGCGATCAACCTGCTGGGGCATTGTGAAAACACTATGGCCATCGAGCAGGTGGCGACCTGCATAGGCGACGACGTTCCCAACGTGAGACAGTCGGCGGGCAATGCGCTGTCCCGTCTCGCTTCGCATTGCACCGAAGAGCAGAAGGCCAAGGTGGCTCCGATTCTGCTGACCTACCTGACCGACACGCGCGACTGGCGCAAGACGGCCATCGCCGCCGCCAATGCAGGCTACTACTACGCCCCGGATGCGGTCGCCCCCCTGGTGAAGCTGCTGAGTCACGGGGTCGGGAACGTCAAGGACGGCGCCGCCAGGTCGCTGGTCAACCTGGTCGACCATCGCAACAAAGAATACCGGGCGCAGGTCGAAGCCGCGCTGCTTCCGGAAATGGAAGCGACGGACCTTTCGTGGGAATACGGTGCCAGGGTTCTCGGCCCGTTGCAGAACGCCGAGACGATCCCACTGCTCCGGAAGGTCCTCGAACGCGGCACCTGGCGGGCAAAGGAAAACGCCGCCCGGGCCGTCGCCGACATAGCCGCCGTGAACAGAGTGTCCGACAAGGCCCTCAACGACATACTGATCCGAAACGCTCAGAGCCGGATTCTGCAAGTACAGGAAACCTCTAACCACGCGCTGAAAATGCTGGCGAAGTAGGCGCAGGGTTGATCCTATCGGGACAGAAAGTCCTCGGGGCTCATGATCCGGTAGAAGTAACCGGCCGCCTCCAGATCTCGTGTCGGAGCGGTACGGGTAACGAGCACCTTCTGGATTGTTCTCGAACCGCACACATCACGAAGCTGCTCAACTCTCTCCTCCACTTCCGGAATCACGGCAACGCCTGTAGGTTGGGCGCTGTATTTCGCCTCACAGAGCGTCACGACGTGATCGCTTCTGTCAAACAGTAGATCGATCTGCACACCGGGCCTGCCTCGTCTGGGAGGCCGGAAGTATGGACCGCAACTGAAGTCAATTCCCGAGAAACCGAGGCGCTCAGCGATCATCCCGGCATGGTACAGGCAGAAGTACTCGAACGAACGTCCCATCCAGGCGGCAGCAGCCGGATCCTGAAGCCGCCTGAGGAACATGCCGTCACCGACGCCCGAAGCGATGGCACTCTGGTTGGGCAGGATGAATGCGTGATAGAACCGCATATACGCGTCCGACAGAAAGTACTTGATGTATCGAGAGTTGGGAGACTTGTCGATGGGCGTAGCTGACGCGATGAATCCCGCCTTCTCGAGGTTGTCCAAGTACTGGCTCAACAACCCCCCCGCCTCGACACCGGCTTGGTCGACAATCTGCTTGCGAAAGAGCCCGTAGGGGCGTGAGGCCAGGGCGGCAACAATGCGCTCGTAAGCGGGCTGTCTACCGAAGTGACTGACGAAAATCCGTTTGTATTCTCCGGTGAAGTAGCCCCCCTCGCGAAAGCCAAGCCGCTCCATGGTCGCCAGAACGGACGCCCCCTCGCCAAGCAGTTCCAGGTACTTGGGCACTCCGCCGCTCAAGAGGTAGGCATCGAGAAGCTCACTGATGCCCCTGCCGGGAAGCATCTCCCTGGCCTCACCGAAATGAAACGGACGAACATGGATCTCGAGATCGATGCGGCCGTAGAAAGCGCTGGACCGGATAACCCGCTTGACCATGAATGACGCGATTGAGCCGCACAGAATCAGGGTCAGACCGGGAATCCTCGACAGATATTTCTCCCAGACGGGTTTGAGCTCGGAGACGATCTCGGCACGGTAGTTCGCCATCCATTGGAATTCATCCAACACGACATGCCTGGGATTCTCACGGACGGTTTCATAGAGCAGCATGAACGCGTCGTACCAACTGCTGACCACGGCGGCCGTCCTGTCCGCATCAGTCTGGTATGCCAGCTGCGTCAGGAAGTGCTCGATCTGGCGCTGCTTGGACCGCCCCTCAAGCCCCTCGAAGATGAGGCTGCGCTCCTCTTGCAGCGCTTTCTCAACCAGAGCACTCTTGCCGATCCTCCGGCGCCCGTACACAACGCAAACACAAGAGCGATGAGAACCGATCTTCTCGCCCAGCAACTCGAGCTCTGCCTCACGACCGACGAACTTCGCCAAATCCATGGAATTCTCTCCTATCTCGCCTCAATGAGATCATATAGGAGGTTTTATGTCAATGAATTTATCCTATATAGAGGGTGTCCGAAAAGCCCCTGGAGACGGCGGTCCTCCGCCGTTACGAGCAA
>CAZKRK010000626.1:0-3433 GCA_964555035.1 uncultured Victivallales bacterium
GCCCCTGGGCGAGTTTCCGCATAGACCGTCGGGCGTCGTGCAGGTGGTCGACAAGGCTGGCTGTGACGCCATGGCCAATGCCTTTCGGGAGGAAGCGGGGAAGCCCAACTTCGCCGGGCTTCTGATCGACTTCGACCACTTCTCCCTGGACGACAAGCTCAAGTCGGATGCGGCCGAGGCGGGTTTCCTGGAGATGCTGTCAGAGTCCGGGTACGCGGGCCAGTCGGAGGGCGATCCGATCTTCCAGTGGCAGGAACGGCAGTCGATGGATGAGGTGGAAAAGGCGATCCGAGAGGACGAAGAGCCGGCACAGACTCCGCACGAACGGGCGGAGGATCTGATCGAGCGGGTACGCCGGGGCGAGAAGCTGTCGGCGAAGGATCAGCATTGGCTGGATTTGTACCGGGATCTGTATGGGATCGACGAGCCGGAGATGTATCGGAATGGCGGTTCTGAGGAAGACGCGCTGGTCAACATTGGCTGGACCCGCCTACGCCAAGGCTACGGCGGGCATGCGGATGAAGCCCTCGCCAATGTCAGGTGGACGGACGAGGCACGGGCGGCGGCGCTGGAAGTACGGCGGGCGAAATCGGCGGCCAGGGCAGCGGGGCGGGCGAAGGACGGCGGCGAGGTGAGGCGTGAGTTGCCGGAACGGCCGGAGTCCCTGGTTCAGCCTGACAGGCCTCCGTGGTGGCCGGAGGACAATACGTCACCCTGGCCAGGGTGGCGGGCGTACTTCGATGAGAGGACCGGGCAGTACGTCCTGGTGCCCGTGGATTCGGGGTGGTCGCCACAACCCGGGATCAACTTCCCGCAGATCCCCCCTGGGCAACAGTACAGACGCGGTGTGCCGATACGGCCGGGATACCCACAGCCGATTCGACCGCCGCATTTCCCGATCGGGGGACCACCGCAAGCAACGGTTGATTCGGAGAAGATGGAGAGACGAAGGGCGTTGCGGGCACCGAACGGTTGATTTCTGAACTGTGTGTGAGAGCAACCGCGCGTGGCGCGGACTAACGCGAATGTGAACGAGGAGATGATCAGCATGAGTGGCAAGGCAGGCGGCAAAGGTCGACAGCGGGTGAGTGAGCGTGACGCGTTGGCGAACGCGCTGCGGTTCGAGCGGGAGAAGAACAAGGTCCTTTTGGATGAAGTGATTTCTCTCGAGGACGCGCTGGTGAATCGGCAGATGGAGGAATTCGATGCCGTGATCAGTGACGACACGCGGGAGTTCTGGCGTGAGCAGCTCCTCGCGAATCGCGAAAAAGCGGAGACCGCGCTGCGTGAGCTCGCCCAGGCCAAGGCGGCGGATGGCGGTGATGGAAACCGGCGCCGGCCGTTGCACAACCGGCAGACGGCGCGGCCCGTGAGGCCTGGCGATCGCGAAGCGGGCGGTGCGGCCGAGGGGAAGGCCGTGAAGATCCGCAACCGGGCGCATGAGCTCAGTAAGACGGAGGGGATTCCGTTCAGCACGGCGTTCAGGCGGGCAGAAAAGGAAATCTGTCAAGGATAGCCGGTCACCAGAGCCTTCGGCACGGTGACCGGTGGATCATAGAGGACCCTACTCTGCATGAAGCTACGTAGGGCAAGGAGCGAGAGATGAGTCAGACGAATACGAGGGTTGGTGATATTCGGGGCGCGGCCGGGGAGGACCTCACCAGCAAGGAAGGGTTCCTGGTCAAGATGACGCACGATTCGAGCGTGCCAGAAGTGTTGCTGCCGACGGCGAACGGCGATTACGCGCTGTACGTAGTGATCGAGGGCGCGGCGGACACTGAGAATGTGTCGCTGCGGCCGATCGAGGCGGGGCGCAACATCCGGGTGAAGCTGGATGGGACGTGTGATCCGGGCGACTTGCTGGTGTTGGCGGACGTGGGTACGGCCGAGGACAAAGGCAAGCTGCGGGTGCTGCCGGAGGATGCGGGCACGTACCGCGGCCTGGCGATCGCGGAGGAGGCCGGCGTGGACGGTCAGCTCGTGCTGGCGCGGCCGGCGATGATCGGGGAGTTGACGGTTACGTAAGGGGCCGGGCACCAGAGCAAGCACGGTGCCCGGTGAAGCAAGGAGGTAAGAGAGATGAGCAGGTTGAGTGATATCAGTGCGTCGCCGACGTTGCGTGAGTACGCCCAGGGGGCAGCGCAGGACGCGATCATGCCGGTGGCGGATTTCCTGGCGCCAACAGTGGAGGTAGCAACGAGTGTGGGTCGCTTCAAGCGGTACACGGAGAAGAACCGTTTCCGAATTCCGAATACGCTTCGGACGCTGGGCGGTCGGGCGTCGGAGCTTCGGTTCGAAGCGACGGACGCCACGTACAACTGTGAGCCGCACGCCCTGGACTACCCGGTGGACAACCTGGAGCAACTCGAGGCCGAAGGGCTCGAGGATATGCTCCGTGAGGGTGTGACCGCGGTAGCCGAAGTCGCGGCGCTGTCGCACGAGGGGAGCGTGATCAACGCGGCCCTGGCGGCTGTAGGGGCCGGCACGGACAAGACGTGGAACGCGACGGCTGATCCCGTGGCGGATGTGGATGACGCGATCCTGAGCGTCATCAAGGCAGCCAAGTACGGCAGTCTCATGGGCGTGGGCGTCCTGTTCGGCGCGACGGCGTGGAGCATCTTCAAGAACCAGGACAAGGTTCGCGGCCGGTTTGTGGTCGGGAACGGGTCCGGGAAGACTTCGGGGAAGCTCGGCCTGGCCGTTCCGACGGAGGATTCCGCGGGGCAGATGTTCATCGGCACGCCGGAGGTGAAGACCTCCTACATGATTTACGACACGGCGCCCGAGGGTAAGGACGAGAGCATCAGCTTCCTGCTGGACTCGACGATCCTGATCTTCGCGCGCAAGACGGCGCCTTCGCGTCGAGACCCGAGTTTCATGAAGACGTTCAGGCTGATGAACAAGTTCATGGTGCCGGGGTCGTACGTGCGTGATGACGGTCGCGTCGAGGTGGCGAAGTTCGACTGGTCGGAGGATGTCCAGGTGACGAACAGCACGGCGTGTGTGCGGTTGAACGTGGCGACGTCGTAAGGCAGACGGCGTTGAGCTGCGTGGTTTGTGAGGGAGCGGGGCACTGTCAAGGGTGCCCCGTTCCTCTCTCCGAGGTGAGTGATGAGCAACTGGGTCGAACTGACGGAAGCGGAAGTTTCGGACGCCATGCCGACGGACATGGTTGCGGCGTACGAGGCCTGGCTCGTGGCGTACCCGGAGAAGGTAGGGCGGCTGGCGGAGTTGACGACGGAGACGGTGGCGGTGTGTCGGACGGCGGTGCAGTCGGGATCGCCCTGGGCGCTGGATCCGGACGAGACGAAGGTCCCGACAAGCGGCTTCCGGCACATGATCAACACGGTGATCTTCAACCTGGGGATGGAGATGAGTTTCGAGTTTGTGTCGGACTTCTACTCGCTGGTGACGCGGGCGGACATCTGGCTTC
>CAZKRK010000627.1:0-3430 GCA_964555035.1 uncultured Victivallales bacterium
CGGAACCGCGAAGGGCCGGGCAACTTGGGTTGTGGGCCCCGGCCCGCCTTGTGTTTTCAAGCAGCTCTCTTTGCCGTTTCCACCCCAAAACTGTCCAAGGCCCCGGCGCCTTGGGGAGTTACTGACCGGAAACTTCAATCCCGGCCCTGTCATCCCGAGCGAAGCGGAGCGGAGTCGAGGGATCTCGGGACCTGCCAAGCACGTCCGGCGTGGTTGCCAATTCACGAGATCCCTCGACTCCGCTACGCTCCGCTCGGGATGACAGGTCGTCTGCGGAGAGACGCAAAACACGCGCCGTAATCGTATGCCCCCGACGCCACGCGAGACCATAGGCGACAACGACCGGGGTTTCGTGGACTTCCGCTACAGCTTCCAGCCCGACTCACCTCACCCTGGGATCTCCCCATGCGCCGAACGAACCGGCGACCTGTCCGTTGTCATCGCCGTAGACTCTGAGTTCGAGGATGTTGACCCCGGTGACATCAAGGTTGATGGGGCTCTTGACCCCGCGCCATTGGGTGCCTCCCGAAGTCCATACGCGGCGGCTTCTGAACTTCTCCTTGCCGTCGCAGAGCACAACGAAACGGGCAACCGTCCCGAAACGCAGGCCATAGTAGGACTGGAACTGCTTGCATTTGCCCGCGAGCTTGTACTTGACCGAAGAGACAGCGTGAGCGATGAATCCGGTCTCAAAACTCTTGCCCGTTCCCGCGATCGTGAGCTTCTCGCCACCCTTCTTGAATCGGTGCAGCCCCCCATATCCCACGTGCCAACTGTACGGCTTTACGTAAGCGAGATACGTCCATTCCTCAGCGTCACGGCCGTGCGTGATCGTGGCCTCGCCCTCTTGAGACGCCCCCCCCAATGCCGTCGGCGAAACGAAAAGGCAAAAGAGCAATGCCAGTGCGAACATCCCAGCATTCCTATTCTCCATCATTCCAACACTCCACATCTCACATCCCACATCTCACACCACTCCCCCACTCCACCACTATCCCACATCCCACATCTCACATCCCACATCACTCCACCACTCCACCACTCCACCACTCCCCTACCTCACCTTCGGATCGAGCCAATACGCGCTCGATCCCGCTATCGATCCATTGTCGTCACCATAAGTCACAAGTTCGAGCACATCGACGCCGCTGACGTCGAGACGGATCGGCGTCTTGACCCCGTACCATTGTGTCCCGCCATGGGGCCATACCCGCCTGCCCCTGAACGCCTGCTTTCCGTCGCACAACACGGCAAACCTCGCAACGCCGCCGGAATTCTCGTGCACGCTGTAGTGGGCCTCGAATTCCGAAAACTCCCCGCCCAGCCTGTACTTCACCGACGAAACCGCATGGGCGCTCATCAGGGTCTTGAAGGAATGCGTCCGGGGACCGGCAATTGTGAACTTCTCGTCCCTCTTCTTGAAAGCGACGAAACTCCCGTAGCCCACCCTGGCGCTGATCGGACTGAGATAGGCCAGGTACGTCCATCCCTCTTCGTCCCGACGCCGCCGCGTGTCGGGAGTGGCAATCACGATCCGGAACCCCGCCCCGTCGGTAGTGTTGCGGGTGTGGGAGCGCCATGATCCACCGAGGAGCCCGCCCCTCTCGGTTCGCTCCGCGACATTGCCGTACATGTCGTGCAGCCAGAAGGCATTCGGCATCTTCTTGCCCACGGGATGGGTCGCGCCCGCGCTGTTTTCGGGATACCAGCCGGTACGCAGAAGATCCTCCTTCGAGTCTCCCGAATAGTACGTTGTCGTTGCTCCCGCCACGAGCGCGTACCCGTATTCGAGGTTCGACGGAAGCCGCACGACACAACCGTTCAGCTCGTCTGCGCACCGTTTCGTCACGCGTTTGCAGAACTCCCTTGCGGCATCCCAACCCACGCTGTCGACGGGATGTTGCCGTCCACGGGTTGCACTCGGGTTCGCGCCCATGACGCACTCGTACTGTTCCTGGGTGATCTCGCACTTCCCCATCCAGAACCCCTCGTACATGCGCCGACGCGGATCCACCTTGGCCTCGACTGCATGTTCGGGGATCCAGATCAGCTCCAGCTCGCAACCGTCACCAAGCCGGAGTTTCCGCGTCCGCGCGTGTTCGCGTCCGAAGGTGGCCACGACGCGCTCGACTCCCCCGTCGTGAATCTCGACCGCGAACTGCTGCCTGTTGCCGAGGAACTCGACATCTACGGTGTGACGCCCCGCCGCGAGGCGGTTCCACTTCAAAACGCATTCGCGCCAAACCCTGCGGACCTCGTTGCTGTCCACGCTCACCGTCGCGCCCAGCGGCGCGGCGACCACAAGCCGGCCTGCCGGCGCGCCGGCTGCCAACTCACGCGGTTCGCCCGCATACGCATCGCTCCCACCCTCCGCCACGCTCGCCGCGACAGCCCCGTCCGCCGACGGCAGCTTCGGCTTCACGAGCCACACCCCGGCCTGCGTGCAGGCCACGATCTTGTCTTCTCCATACGCCCGGACCACGAACGGCGCTTCGTCATCGAGAAGCGGCAGGCTCTTCACCTCGCCGCCCACGTCACCGCGCGGGATCAGTTGCCACGGCTTGCCGAACCCGGCCTGCGCCGTCATCATGAACCGTTCCCGCGGCACGTCCAGGGCGACCGGCGTCCGCCGTACGCCCGAGGAAACCAGGTACTTCCCGTTCAGCAACGCCATGCTGCCGGCCGTCCCGGGCATGACGTGATGCCGACCCCAGAACGTCGGCACATGGTACCGGATCTTCAGCTTATCGGGATCGGTATTACCGATGAGGGGTGTGACCTGCGCGGCAAAATCGTCGAGGGGCGAATTGGTGTACGAGCCGGCGTCCCACAGCGCGTAGCCGCGCGCCCCTTGCGCGGACGGCACTCTCACCGTGACGGTCACCTTCTTGCCCCCGGGCAGCCGGCGGGCGATCTTCCGCGTGTGGTGCATGTCGGCCACGTGCAGGGCGAACCTGCCGTCGGGCATGCGCCTGAGCTGCAGCGGATGATACGGCCGCTCGTGTACCCTGTCGAATCGGCCGGTTTTCAAATCGTAGGCCCACAGCCACGGCCGGGAGTTCGCACCCTCTTCGATGCACATGGCGACCACGAACAACCGCCCCCGCGGTTCGTCATGGACAATGGACTCGATTGTGTAAGGCGGGCAGTCGTCGAGGTCCGAGCGCTTCTCTTTTCTGCCGCTGCAGGCGAGCAACTCCACGGCCTTGCCGTCCGGGTCGCAGCGAACGATGTAGCCTTCTTCCCCGCCCCTGCACCCTAGATACAGTTTCCCCGCGGCTTCCACGCAGGCAGTCACGCGCGGCGCAGGCAACCCGTTGGCAGTTGTAAGAGCTCTAACCTCTCCTCCGTCCAGCGGGAAGCTGAGCAGGCCGGCGGACACCACCTCCAGCTCTTCAGCGTGTTGGATAACATTGATATCCCAACACTC
>CAZKRK010000628.1:0-3425 GCA_964555035.1 uncultured Victivallales bacterium
CCTGGAGCGGAGCGGAAGGGCAAGGGCGGGCGGAGAGTGAGCAAAACGCGCAGAAATGTGCGTGGAAGATAGGACAAGCCCGGTGGGGGGGGCAAGCAAATGCAGCAAATCGCAGACGCGCCCCGGCCTGTTGCGTGACGATTGCGATTCCCGCGTCGTTATGCTTACTATGGTAATCATGGTAACTGGTTGCACGACCTGGTATCTGACGATATGAAGGAGAACGGACGATGTTTGGCTGGCTGATGGACCCGCTCTATTTGTGCATGTTGCTCCCGGCAATGGCTCTTGCCGGGGTGGCGTCGCTGCTGACACGCAGTACTTTCTCGAAATACTCGCGGCGTGCCGTTTCTTCGGGTCTGACCGGGGCCCAGGCGGCGGAGCATCTGCTGCGAAGTCAGGGCGTCCATGACGTCAGCATACAGCCGGCGCGGGGCTTCCTGAGCGACCACTACAACCCGGCGACGCGTACGCTGCGGCTTTCGCCCGGCGTGTACCAATCGCAGTCCCTGGCGGCAATTGGCGTCGCCTGTCACGAGGCGGGTCACGCCCTGCAGCACGCCCAGCACTTCGGCCCGCTGGCGTTGCGCTCGGCACTGGTGCCGGCGGCCCAGCTCGGCAGCAACGGGGCCTACGCCATCTTCTTCCTGGGACTGTTACTGCGGACGACGCTGCTCATGAAACTCGGGGTCGTGCTCTTTGCGCTGGTGGTGCTGTTTTCGCTCATCACCCTGCCCGTGGAGTGGGACGCGACCGCGCGCGCGAAACGACTGATGGTGCAGGTGGGGATTGTCGCCCCGGGAGAGCAGCGTTCCGCGGCCGCCGTACTCAACGCCGCGTTTCTGACCTACGTGGCCGCCGCATTCTCGGCGATCATGACCCTCCTCTACTTCATGCTCAGGGCCGGCATGCTGGGCGGGCGTGATGACTGAGCAGTCGCGCATGATCGCGCGGAAGTGCGTCACATTTGCGGGTTGACGGTCGGTTTCATCCCGCGGGCGACGGTTTCTATGGCGTTGCGGCCGGCCTGGTCCGGGGCGGCCCCGTGAGCGGCTTCGAGCACGCGTTCCCATGCTCTCAATTCCCGGTAGCGGGTCAGGCCGTCGCCGATTCTCAGGTAGGCCGTACGCCAGTCCCTTTCGTGTCCGGCTTCGAGCTCGCGCGTCACGTCGTGTCGCCACGCTGCAAGCGGTTGCGTGTCGAGCGCTGAAAGGACCTCGCGCCACATCGGCTCCGGGCAACGTGCGGCGGCGTAGTACTCGGCTCGGTAGAGCTGTGCGAACGGCGGCGGCAGGGACCGGCAATATGCTTCGACGGTGGCGCCGTCGCCGCGTATCCCGCGCAGGGCCCTGTCTGCCGCCCAGTGCGACGCGGCGCGCGCCAACCCGATGTGGCCGATGGTGGCGGGCGCGCGCGGATCCGTCCGGATGCTCTCCCACTGTTCGTCAATCGATTCGCCCGAAGAGTTCAGCATCGCCCTCCACCTGACGCGGATGTTGTTCGGATGGTTGACGATTTGCTCCCCGCGGGCCATCAGCAACCACGTGGCGTTCAAATGACTGAACGCGCCGAACACCAGCACGATGACCGTTGCGAACCAGATTCGCGCCCGCCGCACGTCGGGACGGGAAGTGAGTGCCGTGCAGCGCGCCAGGGCAAGGCCCAGGAGCAGGACGAGCCCCACACTCGCCACGGTGCTGTAGCGGTTGTTCATCGCGCTCCACTGATTGGGAAACACGCCGGCCGTCAGACCGCGTTGGATCGCGTACCAGGCCACACCGAATCCGGCCAGGGAACGCCGACCGTGAGGCGCAGCCGGCACCAACAGGCCGAGCACGGCAACCACGGCAGCGCCGGCAAGCCAGGGTTGCCAATCCGCAAGGTCATAGAGCGAGAAGTCATAGTAGAACATGACCTTGTCCGGGCGAAGCCAGTGGCCCAGCGTGCGCAGCTCGATTACGGCGTGAGAAGCAACCGACGCCGCAAAACTGCCCCCCAGGTACGGCTCGTACTGAGACAACATCACGCTGCTACCGAATACGAATGAGCGGGTGTACAGTGCCCAGGCCAGGGCGGCCGCCACCATCGGCGCCGTGCGACGAAGCGCGCCGACGCAGACCGCGCGCGGCGGATCGCCGCGGGACAGGCCGGTGTGCACATCGAACGCGAGCAGGCAAAAGGGAAGCACCAGGCCGCGCAGCTTGATGCCCAGGGCCGCGATGCAGAGGACGAATACGAGAGTCCACCAGCCCGCCCGCCGTTCGGACGCCAGGAGACGGTCGTACGCCGCGAGCGCGGCTATCGACACCAGCAGGCTCAACACGGTCTTCTGGGTTGTCGGCCAGGTCAGAGACTCGATCATCATGGGGTGCGCGGCCAACAGGGCGACGGCAAAGAGCGCGACTCCGGGACGCCCCGTCCATTTCCGAAGCAGTCGAAACAGCAGGACCAGGCAGAGACCGAAAGCCAGGAGAGTGACGGCGCGATAGCCTGCCGCGGTGTTGCCCAGCAGGCCGCGCTCAACCCAAAGGACGATCCAGAACAGCGGCGTCCAATCGTAGAAGTACGGCCGGCCGACCAGGGCCGCCAGTCCCCGCGGGTCCCATCCCTGTTGCAGGTGCGGATTCCGCGGAAACATGAGCAGGTCGTCGACCCACGCGAATCCCGTATGCTCCGCACGGCCGCAAACCGTGTGGCCGTAGATGAGTGTCAGCAGCAGAAGCACGATAACGGCAACAGTGCCGGTGTGGATCGAGAAGAGCGCGGAATGAAATCCGCTTCCCCGAATTGCCGTGGGTTTTTTCATTGCAATCATGCGTTGAGTACTGGACCGAACCGCGATCAGCATACCGCCGATACGTCTACGCATAGCAAGGCAAAAAGCCGGAGAGAGGGAAAAAAGCATAGCCGGAAGCCCTGGCTCCCGCCTGTCGTCCCGTTGGCTCGTGGACATGACACGGGTATGCATTCTGAAGCGCAACGCGCGCGGCGAGACGTAAAAAATGGGCAAAATGGCCTTGCCATGCCCTAGCGTTCCGATCGTGCGATGGGTGCACAGTGAAAGGGTAATGGTGGTGACGATGGGTTTCTCGGGCAACGGGCGAACAGACTGGACACGTGTCGCCAAACCTCACTCCATGCTACATCACGGCGCGGTGATAGCGATGAAAAACCATTGCCGCTTCTTCCCGAATGAGAATAAGCTTTCTGGGGCATTCGCCACGGGCCAGGCTCGTCGAGGGGGCCGTGTATGATTTCGTACATGTCGTCGCGCGTGACGCACTCCGAGCTGACGGGGAAAACCTGTCAACCCGATCGCATCTTCGCCCCCCTGCGTGCAAGCTGACAGGGAGTTGCTTCTCGCCGAGCAAGTTAGAGGGTGTCCGAAAAGCCCCTGGAGACGGCGGTCCTCCGCCGTTACGAGC
>CAZKRK010000629.1:0-3413 GCA_964555035.1 uncultured Victivallales bacterium
AACCGCCAGAAGATACCACGCCTGCCGTGGGAAGCAAGCCTATCAATATGCGCCCGTTGCGAACTTGCAAACGCTACAGTGGGCCGGATTTGCAATCCGGCCGAGAAAGGGACGGGCATGGAACGAGAATGTCATGGCCTTTGGGCGCTTGATTCTCCGCGATATGCTCCAGCTCTTTCGCGGCCGGATTGCAAATCCGGTCCACTGTTTATTGACAAATGCGGCGTTCGAGACTCAGAGATCTTGCCTCGAATGTGCCACACACGACGCTCGTCCCGTCGCAACAACCTACTCGCCATTCCGCCGGTCGTGGATTCCGCGCAAACGTAGGTCCGATTTGTAATCGGACCCGACGCCGCTCAGGCGTGGCGTCCCCCGTCATTTGAACAACGTGGGTGGATTGGGTCCGATTGCAAATCGGACCTACGTTTGCCGCGTGCGTCACAACACGGCAGAGAATCACCTATACCCGTCCGGATGGGCCTGGTGCCAGTTCCAGGCGCTTTGGATGATATTCTCCAGCTCGGGGAGTTGGGGGTTCCAGCCGAGGACGTTGCGGGCTTTGTCGGCGCCGGCTACGAGGCGGGGGGGATCGCCGGGGCGGCGGGGGCCGGTCTCGGCGGGGATGGGATGACCGGTGACCCGGCGGGCGACTTCGATTACTTCTTTCACCGAGTAGCCCAAGCCGTTGCCGAGGTTGAAGGGGCCGGAATGGTCGCCGGTCAGGGCCAGGATGTGGGCCTGGGCCAGGTCGACGATGTGGATGTAGTCGCGGATGCACGAGCCGTCGGGGGTGTCGTAGTCCTCGCCGAACACGAACACCTTCTCGCGTTTGCCCAGCGCGCACTGAAGTACGATCGGGATGAGGTGCGTTTCCGGATCGTGGTCTTCGCCGAACTTTTCGGTGGCGCCGCAGGCGTTGAAATAGCGCAGGAAGACGGTCTTCATGCCGTAGATGCGGTTATACCAACCGAGGATCTTCTCGTAGTGCAGCTTGGATTCGCCGTAGGGGTTCTCGGGGCTCTGCGACTCCTCTTCGGTGATCGGTACGCGGTCGGGTTGACCGTAGGTGGCGCATGTGGACGAGAAGACGATCTTGCCGACGTCGGCCGCCAACATCGCGTCGGCCAGGTTGGAGCCGCCCACGACGTTATTCTGGAAATAGAGCTCGGGCTTCTCCATCGATTCGGGCACCAGCGCGTAGGCCGCGAAGTGCATCACCGCGTCCGGCTTGACTTCCTGCATGACGGCACAGATGCGCGCCTTGTCGCGCAGGTCGCCCTCCATGAAGCCGGCGCGCTCGTCGACGGCCTCGCGGTGACCGCGTTCAAGGTTGTCGAACACGACGGCCTCGTGGCCTTCGTCGAGGAGCAACTCCGTTGTAACACTGCCGATATACCCCGCACCACCCGTGACTAGGATTTTCATGGAACTCACCTATTGATTGTTTGCCATGGAGCCGGCGGTTTCCGCCGGTCCGGCAACGGCGGAGGATCCGCCTCGGTTCCGCTACGGCGGGACGAGCCGCCGTCTCCAGTCTGCAAACCGGGCGCCAATTACTCTGCGTCCCCGTCTTTCCCCTCCAGCTCCGCGATTCGCTTTTCGAGTGCGCGCACCTGTTTGATCAGGGCGGGGAGCTTCTGGACGGACGCGTGCATACGCCACACCTGTTTGTGGGGGACGGCCGGCTGCCCCAGGTAGAACTTGCCGGCAGGAACGTCCCAGGCGACTCCCGCATAGGCGCCGACGACCGCGTTGTCGCCCACGTTGATGTGTCCCGCAAACCCGGCCTTGCCGCCCACCATACAGTTGCTGCCGATCTTGGTGCTGCCGGATATGCCGACCTGCGCTGCCATGGCGGTGTTTTCACCGACCTCCACGTTGTGCGCAATCTGCACCAGGTTGTCGATCTTGGCGCCGTCGGCAATGACCGTCTTGCCGAAGCGTGCACGGTCGATTGTCGTGCCGGCGCCGATTTCCACGTCGTCACCCAGCTCGACCGTGCCGATCTGCGGGATCTTGATCCAGCGGGACCCGTCGCGGTAGTTGCCGAATCCGTCCGACCCGACAACGGCGCCGTTGTGAAGGATGACGCGTTTGCCGATGGTGACGCGCTCGCGCACGCTCACAAAGGGGTAGAGCATGCCGTTTGCGCCGATCACGGACTCGTGGCCCACGTAGCAGAATGCGCACAGCACGGTGCCGTCGCCGATGCGGGCACCGGACTCGATCACGCAGTACGGTCCGACCGAGACCGCCTCGCCGAGCTCGGCGTCAGCGGCAACGACGGCCGTCCGGTGTATGCCGGGCTCGTAGGCAATCGGGGTAGGGCCTATCAGGTTGGCGGCGGCCGTAAAGGCTGCGTCGGGGTTAGCCACCCGAATCAAAGAACAGGAGGCTTCTCCTTTCCAGTCGTCTTTGACGATGACCACCGCGGCCCGTGTGTCCTTTACCGCCTGCGCATACTTGGGATTGGCGAGGAACGAGATATCCTCCGGTCCGGCGTCCTGCAGGCTGGAGACGCCGCTCACGGCGGCTTCGCTATCGCCCTCGAGTACGCCGTTAAGGTGCTCGGCAAGTTCCTTGATGCTCAACTTCATGGCGCGTCCGCCTCGTTTGTTACTCTTCTGCCGTTAACTTGAGGATGTCCGCCGTGATATCGACGCTGTCGTCGGCGTGCAGAATGACCTGCGCCCCGGCGGCGCCGAGCGCGGCCGCGTCGAACACCAGCACGATGCCGTTCTCTTCGGCGTAGGCCTTGACCTTGTCCTGCAGCTTGCCGACGATCTTGCGGCTCATGAGGGCGCCGTGCTCCGTCAACTCGCGTTTGCGGTCGCCGAGTGTGTCGCGGACTTCGCGCTCGTACTTCCTCAGCTCGAGGAGTTTTTCCTTGGCGGCTTCGATTTTCTTCTCGCGCGCGGCTTCGCTCAGCATCTTGTTCTCGGCTTCTTCCCGGAGCACCTCGAACTCCTTCTTCATCGCTTCCAGCTTCTGCTGGAGTTCCTCTTTCTCCAGCTCGTAATCGTCCACGCGTTTCTGAAGGAGAGACTCAGCCGTTTTGGTTTCACCAAAGGCTTTCATCACGCGGTCCAGGTCCACAACCGCGTACTTCTCCGCCGCCTGTACGCCGGCGCCCATGCACATCACGGCCGCGAGAGTCGCGGCCAGCCACACACTGTGTTTCATCTTAGTCCTCCTCTGGCTCACAGTTGAAATCGCCCATTATAGGGTCTCCATTGTGGAAGACGAACGAAAAACAGGCCGGGAAGCGCGGTTTTTGAAGTTGAACACTGCGCGTAGCACATTTCCCCTGGTTCGGGGTAGGCCCGTCCCCGGTGCGTTGCACTCCCGGGCGTAAATAGAGGGTGTCCGAAAAGCCCCTGGAGACGGCGGTCCTCCGCCGTTACGAGCAA
>CAZKRK010000630.1:0-3397 GCA_964555035.1 uncultured Victivallales bacterium
TCCGACACCAACCGACTTCTTCGAGAATCCGACAACACGACTTCAGAAATCAACAGCGATGTTACGTTACTTCCGCCGAGCTCAACTAGCCGCGAACTTGACTCCTCGCGGCGTTCCGTAGAACCGTTCTCCCTTGGCCCGCCGTAGCTTGGCGAAGGAGGCAGGACGGTTCCAAACCCCGCGGGATCCACCACCCGGTCTGGGCTCCGCAGAACCGTCCTGGAGAACGGTTCTACCCTTCCACCTCGAATTGTCTCGGGAGCAAAGCGCGGCGAGGGCGGGGCTGCGGCGGGCTGAGAGAGAAAGGCCCTGCTTTGTCGCGGCCAACGTTTCTATTGCATCTTCTCGCTGCCTGCTTCAGTCTGGTGAGGTTGCTGAATTGGTCAACGAAGGGGTGGTGGTGTGGCGAAGATCGTTTTCATCGGTGCGGGAAGTTTTGGTTTTACGCGTGGGTTGGTACGGGACATCCTGACGTTCCCGTTGCTGGAGAATGCCGAGCTGGCCCTGGTCGACATCAATAAACAGCGTCTTTCGTTCGCGAAGCGGGCGTGCGAGAAGATCGTCGCCATGGGCAACTACCCGGCCAAGGTCACGGCCACTACCGACCGCCGTGAAGTGCTCAAGGGCGCCGACGCGGTTGTTGTCACCATTCTCCGCGGCAGTGTCTCAGTGTGGCAGCATGACATCCTGATCCCGAAGAAGTACGGGGTCGACACGAACGTGGGTGACACGCGCGGCCCCAGCGGCATCTTCCGCGCACTCCGCACGATCCCAACGATGTTGGACATTGGCCGGGACATGGCGGAACTCTGTCCCAACGCAATCATGCTTAATTACACCAACCCCATGGCAATGCTGTGTCACGCCATGCAGCGTGAGACGGACCTGAAGATTTCCGGGCTCTGCCACAGCGTCCAGGGCACAGCCTCCATGCTCGCGAAGTGGGCCGGCGCCAGACCGGAGAGCGTTGACTACGTATGCGCCGGAATCAACCACATGTCCTGGTTCATCAAGCTCGAACGTAATGGCAGGGATCTCTATCCGCGCGTCCGCAAGGCGGTTGAAACAGACCCGGACATCTACAACCACGAGCAGGTACGCAACGAGATGTTCCTGGCTCTTGGCTACTATGTTACCGAATCGTCCGGGCACAACTCCGAGTACAACTGGTGGTTCCGCAAGCGCAAAGACCTGATTCGCAAGTACTGCAAGACGGGAACAGGCTGGAACCCCGGCGAGTACGCCTACATCCTCAAGGAATACACGAAACGTGGCAAATCATGGAAGACGCAGATCAAGGAGTGGCTCGCAAATGAGGACGCCATTTCACTCGAGCGTGGCCATGAATATGCGGCCTCGATCGTCAATGCCTACATGGGCGGCGAGCTGTTCGAGTTCAACGGCAACGTCACCAACACCGGGCTTGTATCCAACCTGCCGCAAGGCTGCTGCGTGGAAGTCCCGGTTGTTGCCTCCCGCAAGGGCTTCTCTCCCGTGCACGTGGGCGCGCTGCCGCCCCAGTGCGCCATGCTGACCGGCCTCAGCGCACAGATCGAAATGCTGACGGTCGAAGGCTCGTTGACCGGCGACCCGACGTTGATCTACCAGGCCATCGCCCACGATCCCCTGACAGCATCGGTCCTCTCGCTGGCGGAAGCCCGCAAAATGGTGCAGGAGATGTTCAAGCGAAATGCGAAGCATCTTCCCCAGTTCAAATCGGTGAGGCTGTAGGCGCCGGGAGTCAGATCATCTACGGGTGAGCCTGAAAGGAGCAGTTACCGGTAATCCGTGATCAGTAATCGGAGTGGCACAAGGACTTCCGGTGTTCACTCGCCGCACCCGTTGCCTGTCGCGTCGCATCGCGCCAAGTCGTTGGCTGCCACCGAGTACCGATCGCGTCAAATCAACTTCCGAGAGGTAAAGGTGTCTGAGAATACGCTGAGCGACACACTTGACACAATCGCGGCCATCGCCACCGCGCCGGGCGACGCGGGCATTGCCGTGGTGCGCGTATCCGGACCGGATGCCCTCGCAATCGGCGACAGCGTGTTCACCTGTGCCGGCCGGCCGCCGTCCGGACGCCCGGGAGGCGCTTTCATCTACGGCACAGTGTCCCAATCCGCTGCCGGGGAAACGGCCTCCAGGCACGTGGATGAGGCGATCGTGCTTGTCTACCGCTCGCCTCGCAGCTACACCAGGGAAGACGTCGTCGAGTTTCAGTGTCACGGCGGACGCACTTCCGCTGCGCGTGTCCTGCGTGTCGTCCTGCAGAGCGGGGCTCGCCTGGCCGACCCCGGCGAATTCACCCGCCGCGCTTTTCTGAACGGCCGAATCGACCTTCTCCAGGCCGAGGCAGTCGCAGACCTGATTCGCGCCCGCTCCGACAGGGCCGCGGCGGCTGCCCTCGACCAGCTCGAGGGCAGCTTAAGCACTGCATTTACAGACTGTTATGCCGGACTAATAAGTATTGCCGCTGACTTGGAGGCCACTCTTGATTTCGCGGAAGATGAACTCCCGGAAGAAGTCCTCGATGGCGTCCTGGAACGAACCGAGAGCTGTCTGGCGCAGGTGGCCGCTATCCTTGGTGGTTTCGAGGAAGGTCATTTGCTGCGCGAGGGTATTGACGCAGTGATATCCGGACAACCTAACGTAGGTAAGTCCACCTTGATGAATTGCCTGCTCGGGAAAGACCGGGCCATAGTCACCGATGTCCCTGGAACCACGCGCGACGTCATCGAAGAGCAGCTGGTACTCGACGGGATACCCATTCGACTTGTCGATACCGCCGGCTTGAGGGACTCTGCCTGCGACATTGAGCGTGAGGGCGTGCGCCGGGCTCATGACCGCATCGAACGGGCCGACGTCAATATCCACGTAATGGATGCTTCGCGACCGGTGGACGACGCCGAAAAGACGCGCCTGGCAAGCCTCAAACCGGGACGGGCGTTGGTCGTCCTCAACAAGACTGATCTGGGAGAGAGGGTGTCCTCCGAGCTCCTGCCACCCGGCGTACCGGTAGTGGCATGTGCCCTTCTGCGCGGAAAGGGGTACTCTGAGGTCCAGGCCGGGCTGAGTGCCTTGATTCACTCTCCCGGCGTGGGGACAGGCATTCCCCACGCGGTCATCTCAGAGCGCCACAGGGCCATACTCCAGGAAGTGCGCGAGCGCGTTTCCGAAGTGCGCGATCTTCTCGGCTCTGACAGGGACGAAAGCGTAGTCCTGGCGGCAACCCTGCTCAGAGAAGCCATTGAGAGCCTTGGAACGGCGACGGGGCGCGTCTACTCCGATGAGCTGCTCGATGCCGTCTTTTCCCGCTTCTGCATCGGCAAATAGACGGTCCGCTGAGGAGAGGCAGGCCAGAGGGTGTCCGAAAAGGGTTCGCGCGGATTTCGCGGCG
>CAZKRK010000631.1:0-3395 GCA_964555035.1 uncultured Victivallales bacterium
CGCCCCAAGGCGCGTGGCGTCTTGGACAATTCGGCAGGGAAACTCCAAACCCGCCCTGTCATCCCGAGCGCAGCGGAGCGGAGTCGAGGGATCTCGGGAATTGGCAACCACGCCGGACGTGCTTGGCAGTTCTCGAGATCCCTCGACTCCGCCCGTCGCTCCGCGCCGGGCTTCGCTCGGGATGACAGGGCGGGGGGTTAGTGTCCCGGTCAATCGTCAAACCCGCCGGCGAAATCCATCACGCACATGGTGCCGTACTTGCGGTGCGAGCCGGTAGCAATGCCGACGACGCGGAAAACCGACGTAAAGATGTTCTCGCGATGGCCGCGGCCCTTGACACCGTCGTCGACGATGAGCTGAATCACAATTTCGCGGGCGTCGCGATGGCCGTAGGCGATGTTCTCCCCCACTGTCTTCAGCCAGCGGCCGCGCCGGCTGCAGCGCTGCTGGGCCGTGCTCTTGTCCGAGCCGCCGTGGCCGACAATTCCCTTGGGTCCGGTATCCTTGACATGATCGTCGGCCGCCAGGGAGAGCCCCTTGCTGGGCTTGAGAGGCGAAAGCGACTTTGCCTTTTCCAGATACGCAATGGCCTCGTCGACAGCCGCCACCCCCTCTTTGCTCTGGATGGGCCCCCGCTTCGTGTCGAAAACCCCGTCGCCACGGTGCCGCTTGCGGTGAGCCCTGACGTATTCGGCATAGGCGACCGGATCGTCTCGCGCCAGGTTGAGCTCCCGGACGACTTCCCACTCCAGCCTTGAGAGATAGTCCGGAGCCTCACCGTGGCTCCCCCCCCGCATACCGGCCAGCCGTTCGCTCCGTTTCTTCAGCGCGGCCTCTCTCTCGGCCGCGGCAAGTTCCTTCAGATGCTCCTGGTCTTTCCGGCTCAAGTCGGACGGACGGATGCGGACCTGGCCCCCGTCCGACCGCTTGAGGATGACAAGGCTGCCCATGCGCCGCACATAGCGGGCCTCGAGCTCGGTGCCCTTGCACGAGCGCCACGTCCGCAACGGAGCCGCTTCTTCGGCCGCGGCCGGCAAACCGGCAACTACGGCACAGATCGCGATGATCATGTTCCTCTTCATCAGAACTTCATGCCCGAACGACGCAGGGCGGGAGCGTCGATGACGTTCGGACCTTCCTTGCCGGCTGTGCGGTGGTAGCGCCCGGTCAGTTTGTCCTTTTCGTACTTCGTGAAACCGGCGCGCTCGACATTGCGATTGTCCAGCGTCGCCTTCGTCTTCCCCTCCGTGTGCTTCGTGCCGAGGTTCGGCGGCAGATAGACGCGACGCACCGGCTTGCCTGTCTCGGGGTGCGTGCTCAACGGATCGTCGTTCATATGCTGAACGACTTCGAACACCTCTCCATCGCTCCCGTCGGGCTCGATGACTTCGTATGTGTAGGTGGGCACGATTGCGCTCCTCGACCGGTACTTCCTCAAAACTCTCATGGTATCAGCGTCGCGGACCGGCGAGAACCCCAAAAGGACGGAAATCACTTCCGGGAGGAAGCCCGGAGCCGCGTGATTGACGATTGGCGATTGACGATTCTCGATTTCTGAAATCACAAATCGTCAATCGCTAATCGTCAATCCGACGCCCCCCCCGCGACAGGACCGTATCCACGGCCCGGACTACTTCCGCCCGCGTCCTCATCTCGTTCAGCCCCCGCCGGATATCCACCCAACTCCGATAGCCGTGCAGGTAGCGCACGAGATGCCCTCGAAACGAGAGCACGGCCATCTCCTCGGCCGAACGTCCCGGTCGTCGTTTGCGGGCACACTCCGCTTTCTTTGCCGCCAGGAGTCTGTCGAGGTGCGTCAGTATCACCTCTCGGCGCGCGGCGTCCGGCACGGGCGACGGCGCGCGGCCTTCGAGACAATCGCGCGCCCGGCTGAAGAACCAGGGGTTCCCCAACGCGGCCCGGCCGACCATTACCGCATCCACCCCGGTCTCTTCGAACATCCGCCCGACATCCCGCGGCTCCTGAATGCCGCCATTGCCGATGACGGGGATCGACAACTCCTCCTTGAGACGCCGCAGTACGCTCCAGTCGGCCGCGCCCGCATGTCGTGCCTTCGTCGAACGGGCGTGAACCGCAATCGCGGCGGCGCCGGCTTCCGCTACGCGCTGCGCCACTTCGAAAACCGTTGTCTCCTCGGCTGTCGGCCCACACCGCGTCTTGACCGTAACCGGGAGACTCGTCGCCTCGCAAACTGCCCGGACGACTTCACACAGGCGATCGGGGTCGGCCAGCAACGCCGCCCCCGCCCCGCGGTTCACGATGCGCCGCACGGGACAGCCGCAGTTGATGTCGATCAGGTCGAAGCGCCCCAGCTCTTCGATCATGTGCGCGGCGCGCGCCATCGTGTCGGGCTCGTGACCGTAGATATGCGCGGCTACCGGGCGTTCGCCGGGAGCGGTCTCGAGCAAGGCCCACGTTCCTGCCGAGTGGTGCACGACTCCCGCCGCGTTCACCATCTCGGTATACGTTAGACCGCAGCCCTGCTCCAGGCAGAACGAGCGCATTGCGGCGTCGGTGAAGCCGGCCATCGGCGCCAGCACCACCGGCCAGTCGACCTGTGCCCTGCCTATGCGAAAAGACCTGTCCGTCAGCCACGCTTCGACCATCTCGCGCGGCAATCCCATGACGTTGGTCCAGGAGCCTTCGTGAGAGGCGATGATAAGCTCGCCGTGCTGGTCGATGTCATAGGCGCCGGCTTTGTCGAGCGGATCAACGCGGGCGAAGTACTCCGCGATGCGCGCCTCGTCCAGCTCGCGAAAATGGACGACCGACTCGTCCACCCGGATCGAGACTTGCCCACCCGGCACATACAGCCCGACGCCCGTGTAGACTCTCTGCGTGCGCCCGGAAAACGAACGCAGGAATCCACGCGCCTGTTCCAGCGACGCGGGTTTGGCAATGCACCGCCCCTCGAACACAACCACCGTATCGGCCGCAACGATCCGGCAATCCGGATGCCGGGCGCGACACCACTCGCACTTGCGCAAGGCGTTCTCGCGGACGGTGCCGAGCGGATCGTCGTCCCGGTGGATCTCATCCACTTCCGGAACGACGACGTCAAACGTCAGCCCCATCTCAGTCAGGATCGCCCGCCGCCGCGGCGAAGCCGATGCCAGGATCAAGCGCGGTTTCGGTTTCATCTCTTGCCCCCCCAGTGTTTCACCATATAGCGCAACCTGGTGACGATGCAAGCGGGATTGGCCATGGCAAACGCATCAAATACCCGCTTCGCCATTGTCACAGCCTGGCATGCATCTGCCAGCGATTCCGGTGGTCGAAGTGCAGCGTCGCGCATAGGCCCGGAGGGCCGTCATAGTAGAGCCTGGGGTGGAGCGTAGCGGAACCCCAGGATCCGTCAGTCAGCAAACCCGGTG
>CAZKRK010000632.1:0-3393 GCA_964555035.1 uncultured Victivallales bacterium
AGTGGGCAAAGCCCGGCGGGGGCCCCGGCAGGTGCAACGAATCGCAGATGCGCCCCCCACGCGTTTCCGGTCGCCAGAAATCTTGACCCGAACGCCGGATCTGTGGCAAGATTCCCTTAGGAGGGGCGGCACATGCGATGTGGACGTTACTCATGTGGCATAGGACCGGCCGTGGCGGGGTTGCTTCTCGCGATGAGCCTGGCGGGAGTTGTTCATGCTCAGGAGGCCCCTGCTCCAAAGAGAGACCGCGTCTTCAGAGTAGGTTTGCATAACGAGAGTTTCACCTGGTCCTACGGTCCGGAGTATCACAATTCGACATTCTACTTCCGGATCGGCTCACGGGTGTTCTCTGAGCGGATCAATGCGTACATCGAAGTTAGCGGCAACAATCCCGTACTCAGGCATGGATTCAGAAGGCCGCGCAATCATGCCGAATCAGTGCACGTTTGTCCCAACACGTATATTGCTGGTTTTGCCGGCGGACTGGCTGCAACCATATATGAAGCGGATGACGCTAAATGGGCAGTCCGTGGTGGGTTGAGATATGCACAGATTTCACAGTTTGAGGAGAACCAGAACTGGGCGTATCCGGCGGATGAACGGACAGAGATTCACGTAGATGGTATTGTGAGCATCACTGCCGGGACATGGGTCGAAAGGAACTTCGCCAAGTTTGGCGGCTATCTGGGGATAGAGTGCAAGGACAGCGAAGCCAGCGGGGAGACGCTGACGTTTTCCGGTGCTTCTTCGGATCCGGCTACTGCCAGATACAGCGCATTCATTCAACGTGACAGGATTGCTCTAAGAGGCATAGCGGGTCTTCGCTATGATGTCACGGCCGACTGGAGCTTGGGTGGCGATGCCGAGTTCAGCGGAAACGGCTTTGGCGCCGGACTGGGTCTCAGCTGCAAGTTCTAGCTCCAACTCCTCGAGTCTCCCGCATGATCCGTTCGTACAGGGCTTCCATGCCGGCCACGCATTTGCGGCCGTCGAAGTTCTTGCTGTGGGCCAGAGCGTTGCCGCGGAGCTTGGCATTGAGTTCGGGCCTGAGCAGGGCCGGGCGAACCTGGTGGGCCATGTCGTGGGCGTCCCCGAGATCGAACATCTGGGCAGTTTTCCCGTTTTCCAGCAGCTCGCCCTGACCGTCAATGGGCGCCGCCACGATGCAACCGCCGACGGCAAGGGCCTCGAACAAGGTGTTGGGCGTACCCTCGTAGTGGCTCGGGAAGAGCTGCGCGTCAAAGCACTGGATGACCTCCATGACATCGCGCCTGAATCCCAACAGCCGAACTACGTCGCCTACGTTGTGGTCACCGATCCAATCCTCCAGCACGGGCAGGTAGTCGCCGTCGCCGACGACCCAGAGCTGAATGGTGGGTACGTCATGCCGCAGGTAACACATGGCTTCGAACGCGTCAAGGTGGCCCTTGTGGCTGACGACGCGCCCGACGATGCCCACGACCTTGTCCTTCGGGCCGACGCCCAGTTCCCGCCGCAGCTCCGTGCGGCGCTCGTCGCTGATTCGCTCGACGCGGTCCAGCAGAATCCCGTTGTAGAGCACCTGCACGTTGGCGGCGGGGATGTGCCGTTTCTCGATCATGTAGCGGCGGGTCGACTCGGACACGGCCAGGGCGTAACGCGTGGACGGGCCGAGGATGGCTTCGACCGGCCGCATGACGAGGGGCACGGTGTGGTAGTTGCAGCGGCCGTGAACGATCACGGGGATCCCCAGCATTTTCCCCGCCAATCGCGTCCAGAGGCAGGCCCCAAAACCATGCGCGTGAAGGATGTCCACGCGTTCTTTGCGGCACAGCCGCTTGAGTGCCGTCAGGTTGCGCGGGTCCATTTTGCCGTAGCCGAGGTAGAGCGGCTCGATTCCACTCTGGATCATCTGTTCGGCCGCCTTGTCATACCCCTTGCGGCTGCAGAGCAACACGCGGAAGCGATCCTTGTCGAACAGCGGCAGCCACCACTGGAAGGCGCGCGAGACGCCGTGCAACGAGGCTTCCGCGCCACCGAAATGCTCGCACAGGTGCAGCACGGTGATGCGCGTGGTCGCGGACGGTTCTGCGTCGTTGCTCATGATGTCTTCCATGGCGGCGTTTCCGGCAGCAATGCCAGGAACTCGGCCGTACGCTTCTGTTCGTACTCCCCTGCATACTGCCCGGCAAGGAAGAGGTCGTAGGCCTCGTGATAGAAACGGTCCCACGACTCGACTTCGTGGGCCGGATTGACCGGGTAGAAGAGCGCACCGGTCTCCCGCGCGGCCCGCAGGTCGCCGGGCGCATCGCCTACCATCAGCACACGTCCCGGCTGGTAGCGCCCTTCGGTTGCCGCATGCAGACTGCGCGCTTTGGAGCCGAGCTCCTGGCCGGCAATCGCGAACACAAACCGGCGGATGCCGTGCCTGTCCCACTCGCGCACGAGCGCTTCCGTCGGCGTTTGCGACACACACAGCGCGTCGGAGTGTTCATGGATCTTCTGCAGCGATTCGCGCGCCCACCTGAAGACCGGCCCGGTCGGCACCTTGCGTGCGATCTCGTCGTTTACCGCCTCGCTCCAGGCGAGGAGCGACTTGAGCTCGCCGTTCCCCGTACGTTCGATCTCGCGCGCCAGGGCCGGATTGCCCAGCGGCACTCCGGAATCGATCAGCTTCAACAGCGAGGGGAATTCCGGCAAGGCAATCCCCGCCGATTGAATTTCCGGTCGCTCGGCCAGCAGTTCGAACACGTTCAACAGCGCGTGGAAACGGTTCTGCCCGCGCCCGCGTGAGTAGAGGTTCACGAATTCGGCCGTCTCACGGACGATGGGACCGACGGCCTCCAGTTCCCAGTGCGATACAATCAGGTCGTGGAAGCAGAGTCTCTGCTTCGCTTCCATCGTATCGAACACGCAGCCGTCGGAGTCCACCCCGACGAACGTGGCGTGCTCGGGCTGAAAACGACGAAGTTCATCGACTGGGGATGTTTGGGGCATTTATCGATGCTACACCCATGGTGAATTTGGCTCAAGTGCGATGTCGAGAGTCACCAGAAATTTGTCGGTTTTTGCCGTTCCGTCCCCTCACCCGGCTCGCCCCGCTCGCCGGCCTGAAGTTTGGCACTCAACTAGACAGACCCCATCCGAAAAGGGTCGCGCGGGTTTCGCGGCGCGTAGAGAAGCGATAGTTTTTCTGGCTCGTCCGCGGAATCTGTGGGTACGTTGTGGTCTTCTCCAGTACTCAGGACCGACGAAGCGGGTCGTTTAGGTGTAACCAAGTAAGTGTGAGCTTAAGTGTGCGATTAGGTGTGGGACTAAGCGTCATGCTCCCCACGCCTCTCTTCCCAACACTTCATCGCACACTGGTATGTACCTTTCCGAGAGTTATTCATAGCCCCCGGCTCCGCGAGAATG
>CAZKRK010000633.1:0-3344 GCA_964555035.1 uncultured Victivallales bacterium
TCGTAACGGCGGAGGACCGCCGTCTCCAGGGGCTTTTCGGACACCCTCCAACTAGCGGTTTCAGCCTCCCCGTAGGACGGTGCTCCCGCGCCGTCCGGAGACAGTCGAGGAGGGAACCGAAGAGAGAGTTGCGCTGCCTTGCTCGGGTCTTCTCACTTGCTTTGCCCCAACCTTGTCTCAGGACGGCGCGGAGCACCGTCCTACCTGGCTATTTCGACACAACGATTCCTGCCGGCACGAACGCGGCATGGGGAAGACCGTAGTTGCCGCCCTGCTTTCCGCCGTGCCCGGGCACCTGCACCGTGCCGGCGTCGAACCGCTTCACGTAGACCGTGTCGGTGAGGCCGGTGGACCATTCGGTCTTCAATCCGGTTGTGCGCCACCCTTCCGGTGGAATGAACCCGCCGCGGTCATGCACCGCTATGTGCACATCGGCAGGCGCCTTGATTTTGAACGAGAAGCCTTCGGCCCCTTTCTTGGAGTTGCCACGTTGAACCGCCACGCACTGCATGGTCTTCAACTCCCGGGGCAATGCGCCGAATCTGTATTTCGGTCCCGTGTCAGCCGCCCGCCGCGCTTGACCAGGTTTCAGCACCGTCATCTGCAGCCGCGACTTCCTCCCTCGCATGGTCCCGTCGTTCGCAATCACATCGCGTTCCATGCCGCACATTTCCTTCAGGTCTCCCAAGTGCTTTGCGTAAACATCGCGCGGGTCGATTTCATGCTGGATGCACAGTGTCGCCGCCATGCCGACCACCTCGCCCATGAGGGCCGTGGTCTTCATGACGCGCACCGTCCCCAGCGCTTCGCGGGTAACGCTGATGTCGCGTCCGGCCATGAACAGGTTGGGGATGTTGCGCGAATAGAGACAACGGTACGGAACGTAGTACGGCCGTACGCACTCCGAGAAGAGCGCTTGCGAAATGAACGCGTCGCCCTCAAAGCCCTTTTCGTACAGCGGATTGGGAACGTGGACATCGATCTTCCATCCTGTGGGCACGATACCGTCATCGTACCAGTTCGGCTTGCACACGTCCTCCTCGGTCAGGAAGATGTCGCCCTTCAGCCGTCGCGATTCGCGCATCCCGGAGATGAACGCCGCCCAGACGAGATCGTGGGTCGGGTAGGCCTTTTCCACGTTCTTGACGCAGTCCCATGCACCGTACATGGCCCGCAAGTTCCAGTCGCGGATATACTCGCCCTTCGTGATCGGGTCATGGCAGAAACCGCTCTCCCAGAACCAGTTTCCGAACTCGTTGATGTACTCGGCTTTGGTGGTTTTGCCGCTCTTGCCCCTGTACCCCCACCCGGGCCTTCCCGGAAACGGCTTGTCGGTCAGATCCAGCGCCCACGGACAGCGCGGGAATCCGGTCGGCTTCTTGACATCCACCACACTCCACTGGTTGCTGCGGCCCATGTGCTCGGCGGTGGAAATCTCGAAGTCCGCACCCGCCAGGTACCCCACGCAGCCGTCGCCGGTACAATCGGTAAAATGCCGCCCCTCAAAGCGCAGCCGCTTGCCGCTGGCAATGTTCTCGGCAACCACGGCCGCGATGCGCCCACTCTCCATTTCCACCCCGTTCATTCGGTACATCGGGAAGAACGCGATGTTGTCTTCAGCCCTGACGATGGCGTTCTTCCTGTCGTCGACGAACGCGCTGCCGGTGTGCATCGGGCGCCCGCCTTTGAACCTCTCGCGCGGCACGTCGATCTCGGCCAGCACGTCGCCGAGCGTCTTCGAGTAGTTGCTGCGGGCGGTTCCCGAAAGATGCATCCGCACTTCAGAACTGTTGTTGCCGCCCACCATGGGGCGGTCCTGGATCAGCGCGACCTTGACGCCGCGCCGCGCGGCCACCACGACCGCGCACATGCCCGCTACGCCTCCACCGACCACGACGAGATCGTACTTGCCCGCCTTCTCCGGCTTCTCGGCATAGCCGTGCCACTTCCGTCGGAACGCGGCCAGCTCCTTGCCACCGTCCGGCGGAACCAGGTTCCGGTCCTTTGTCAGGAAAACGCCCGCGCAGCGGCCGGCGAATCCGGTCAGATCGTGCAGCGCGATCTCGCCGTTCAGCTTGTCTACCTCAAGCGCCCCGCCGTCCTGCCAATGCCACTCTTCGCCCTCAGTCCCGAAGGTGCCGACCGACTTCCCGCCGACCATGACATTGAATATGCCCGGTGTTCCTTTCGCGCGCTTGGTCCGCGGCGTGTCCGGCTGCTTCCACGGGGCCACCCAGTCACGCGTACGTACCCAGACGCGGTAGGTCCCGGTCTCCGGAAACGTCACCTTGGCAACCGCATCTTCTACGGGCTTGCCGATGCCGTGTGCGATCAGAAAACCGGAACCCATCACGTCCATGAACTGCGAGTCCAGCCCCCAGCCGCCATGATCCTGAAACTGGGCCGCTTCGAGCAACAACGCAGCCGCCCCCCTCGAACCCGCCCACGAAAAGCGTTGCCCCATCACCGCGCCGGCGGCGATGCCCACTTTGACGAAATCCCTTCTATTCATACCGTCCCTCATATGGTCATGATCTGCCCAATCTTCTTGTAGAGACTCGGCAGATCGCCTTCGAAAACGGTCCACGGATCACCGTGGAACTTGACGAAGTCCCGGTAGATGTGCCGGGTGCTCGGTTCGTCAGCGTAGGGGCTCCAGTTATCGGACTCGTCACCTTCTCCGGGCTTCCTGCCGAACCAGGTCACGGCATGGACGACTTCGCGCGCAAGCGGATCGCTCTTGATGTGGAGCGTTGCAGCCTGCGCCGTGCTCCTTCTCCTTGCGTACAAAATCCGGTATATCATGTCCCGACTGAGGGGGCAACCGTGAATGGCACGCTACGGCGGCGAAAAATCGCCCGGGTGTCGTGTGTCGGGTGTCGTGTGTCGAGTGGGGCGGTGGGCTTCGGGCCGTCTGGGCGCATTGTGGAGCCGGCCGTTTGGGCCGTGCGTGTTTGTGATGTGGACGGCTGCGAGCGGAAGGCGTACGGCGAGTAGTGAGTTTTATGGAGGGCGAGGACGGAAGCGGATCTGTCCTGGGATGGGTAGATGCATGGGGACGGGATAGTTGCGTGGCGACTCGGCCAGCCGACGGGCGAAGTTCTTTGCCGAGAGGAAGGTCTTGGCCAGGGATTGGATAAGGCTTCCGTGCAGGATCAGCTGGGTGATGTAGTGCGCAATGAGTAGCAGGATGTAGAAGACCCGGAATCCATTTTGGTGCTCGCTGTACGGGTGCTTCATTTCGTAGCCGCCATTCTTCTGGACATTGAAGCCTTCGTTTTCAATCTTCCATACAAGGCGGGCCGGGGCCCACAACCCAAGTTGCCCGGCCCTTCGCGGTTCCG
>CAZKRK010000634.1:0-3338 GCA_964555035.1 uncultured Victivallales bacterium
CAGGCCGTTGGTGTCACTTAATCTCCCCACGTCTGGGAGATCTACGCCGCGGCGCCCACCACAACGCAAGGAAGCTGACCGAACCTAACGCTTACTTACTTCTGCCCTACCCTGCAGCTCACCTCGGGCAGATCGATCCCCCCGGATTCGAACTTCGCCTGCAACACACCTGTCTGTATGGCGGCAAACGAACGCGGATCCTCGTTGAAGTCGAAAGCCCACATGACACTGCGTCCCCCCCGCTGAGTTGCGTTGCTGGCAAGCACTCTGCCGGGAAACTCCGCGCGAAAAGCGACACGAAAACCGCCCAGGATCTCCCGCAGTATTTTGACGCGCCGCTCGTCCGTAAGCGCCTTGTCCTCCGGAACCGGCTTGCGCGCCGCGGGACGCTCGAACAGATAGTGCCCGTCGTCGTCAATCCGGAGGTTGAAACCGTACATCTGGAACAGGTCACACTTGGCGAGTCTTGCCAAATCGTCGAACTCCAGCTTCAGGGTAACCTCCCGCGACACATTGCGCGCCTCGATCTTCAACTTGCGGACGGTAAGGCCGTTTGCCTCGTACTTCTTCAGTATCCCGCGCAGCCCGCTTTCAGTCGCGTCCATGAAGACCTTCGCATATTGCTCGGAAGGGCCGAGAGCGGTCTCTTTGCCACTCACTTTGTCGAGTTCTTCGCGCAACGTGTGCATGGCGCGAAACTGCTCGATGGTCTTTTCCAGGATCGAGTACTTGAGCTCGATTGTGCCCGAACCGTCCCGGTTCAACTCCAGAACCGGATCGGCCTTGATGCAGCCGCAGACCACGACCGCGACCAAGCCCAAGGTCGGGCGCCAAGCCTTCATACCTGTAAGAAAGGCGTTCACTTCTTGAACTTGTAGACTATCTCGTTGGGCTTGACCCGCCCCGTCTCGCGAGCGGTACGCTCCACGAATTCGGGCTCGGTCCTGAAACGCTCCTGCCTGATTCGCAGTTCGCGCACCAGTTCCTCGGTCTTCCGGTTGATCTCCTGGAGCTCCTCGCGGCGTCTCTGAAGCGCCCGCAGATGGCGACACTGCGGCACAATGACGCACGCCGCCCCCGCCGCAACCAGCCCCACGAGCAGGAACCAGGCAAACTTGCGTGCAACGTTAAGCGAACTCATGAGCAGTCGCTCTCCAACCGTGGGCGAACGGACGGGGCGCGAGATTCTTCCGCGCCCCGCCCAAACTGAATCTACATGCGGCCGCCGTACACCGCGTCACCACCCAGCATGTCCTCGATACGCAGAAGACGGTTGTACTTGCAGATGCGGTCGGTGCGACTCAGCGAACCCGTCTTGATCTGCCCCGCGTTCGTCGCCACCGCAATGTCCGCAATCGTCGTGTCCTCCGTCTCACCCGAACGGTGACTGACCACCGCCGTGTAACCGGCCCGGTTGGCCATCTCGATCGCATCCAACGTCTCGGTCAACGAACCGATCTGGTTGACCTTGATCAGGATGGAGTTGGCCACGCCCATCTCGATGCCCTTCTTGAGGAACTTGGTGTTGGTCACGAACAGGTCGTCGCCGACGAGCTGGACTTTGTCGCCCAGGGCTTCGGTCAGCTTCTTCCAGCCCGACCAGTCGTTCTCGGACATGCCGTCCTCAATACTGACGATGGGATACTTCGCGCACCAGTCCGCATAGAACTCGACCATCTGCGCGGCCGACTTGCGGGACTTGTCGCTCTTCTTGAAGTAGTACTTCCTGCTCGACTTGACGTAGAACTCGCTCGAGGCGGAGTCCAGCGCAATAAAAATGTCCTTTCCGGGCACGTAGCCGGCCTGCTTGATCGCCTTCATGAGTACTTCAAGCGCCTGCTCGTTGCTCTTCAGCTCGGGGGCAAAGCCACCTTCATCCCCCACGTTGGTGCTCATGCCCAGCCCCTTCAGCACGCCCTTCAGGGCGTGGAAGGTTTCGCAGCCCATGCGGATCGCCTCGGAGAAGCTCTTGGCGCCCTTGGGCATGATCATGAACTCCTGGATGTCGACGGGAGCGTCAGAATGTGCACCGCCGTTGAGGACATTCATCATCGGAACCGGCAGCACCTTTGCGTTCGTGCCGCCTATGTAGCGGAACAACGGCTGCTCGCACTCGTCCGCGGTCGCTCTCGCCACGGCCATCGACACGGCCAGAATGGCGTTCGCACCCAGCTTCTTCTTCGTGGGTGTGCCGTCGAGTTCGATCATCGCCGTGTCGATTCCGACCTGGTCGAGTGACTCCATGCCGAGCAGCTCGGGCCCGATAACCTCGTTCACGTTCTTGACCGCCTTGAGCACACCCTTGCCCAGGTAACGCTTCTTGTTGCCGTCGCGAAGCTCGACTGCCTCGTTCTCGCCCGTGGAAGCGCCCGACGGCACAGCCGCCGTGCCAACCACGCCGGTCTCAAGCGTGACTTCAGCCTCCACCGTCGGGTTCCCGCGCGAATCGATGATTTCCCTTGCGTATACGTCGATGATCGTTGACATTGCTTCTCCCTCGGTTTGAAATGCGTTCTGAGTCAAAGGGACAATGCGCCCCCTTGCCGAGCAAAGCTAGAGAATGAACCGGGGCATTGCAAGTTTCATTTGATCCCGGGCGCATCCGCGATTTGTTGCACTTGCTGGGGCCACCGCCGGCCCGGAACTGTAGAATCATGGAATCTCACGACACCGAGAATCTGGTCGCACGCTATGCCGGGCTCGAGCAGCGCATCCACGCCGCCATTCGCGCGCGATCGGCCACCTATTGCGCCAACTGCAAGACCCCCTGCTGCAAGGATGAGCACTGCTGCGATGTCGCCGACAGCCCGTGGCTTCGGCGCGTAGCCGAGCTGGCTGACGCGCGGACGATCGACGAGTTCACGCAAGAAGGTCCCGCCCGCTTCCTCGGTGCGAACGGTTGCCGTCTTCCGGCCGGACGCCCCATGCAGTGCACATGGTACATCTGCGACGACCTCTGCCTGGCCATCAGCGACCCGCTGGATCGCTTTGTCTACCAGGTCATCTCGAACCTGCTCGGCCACGTCGTTCGCAAAATCACCCGCAACTGCGACCTGGTGGATATCGACGACCTCGAGTGCTTGACTCCGGCCCAACGCAGGAAGATCGCCACGCGACTCACCGAAGCAGAGCGATGCCTGGACATCGTGCTCACCATCCAGTCCGAGCGAAAGCTGAACAAGCCCGTAGACGAGACGGCATCAGCCCTCCTCTACGTCTGCCGCACCCTCCCCTTCGCCGCCGGAACGGCTCGCTTCGAAGGCGAATTGCCGGCCCTCTCCGCCGCCGGCCGCGCGACCCATTCCAGCAATTCTCATTATGGCCACGCCCCCTGCGAC
>CAZKRK010000635.1:0-3330 GCA_964555035.1 uncultured Victivallales bacterium
TTTCAGCATTTCAGCATTTCAGCTTTTCAGCTTTTCAGCATTTCAGCATTTCAGCACTCCCCCCCTCACTTCCCGAAACACACCAGCTTTCCGCTCTTCAGCGATATAAGCAGCCGGCCGCCGGCGGCGGCCATGCCGTCGTAGACGGGAGCGGAGTCTAGTTTGACCTTCTGGAGTTGCGCGCCGTTCTCGCGGTCGACGATCATCAGGACGCCCCCTTTGCGGTTCTCGAACGCACCCCACGGGTCTTTCGGGTCGACTATGTCCGGGGCGCCGACCAGGCAGAGTTTTGCTTCGGTCAAAACGAGGGCCTCCGCACGGACGTGCAACCGCTTCTCCCACAGTTTCCTGGCCGCGGGGCCGCTTTTGCCCTTCTTCTTCTTCGCGGCTCCCTTTTTCTTCGCCGATGCAGTACCGCCCGGGGTTGCCGCAAACACACGATAGCCACTCCCCGCCGCAAAGACGTCGTGCGGGCAGGATTTGCCGACCTGTTTTTTGAAGGCGCCGATGCCGCACACTGCGCGATCGTCGAACGCCAGCATCTGCGCCGACGCGCCCTTGTACTTCCAGAAGGAGCTGTTGTACCAGGAGGTATCCAGGAGCCCGCCGGAATTCGGCGCCAGATATCCCTTGCCACCCCGGCCGCCTCTTGAAAGATCCTCCGGGTCGAGACGCAGCCCGCGCATGTCGATGCCGTTTGCGTCCCCGACCAGGAGACCGGCCACCACGGAACCGGCGCACTCGCCCTTGACATCCGTGTTCGCCGCCAGCCGCCTGCTCTGGACGACCTTGCCGGAGTCGGCGTCCAGAGCGTACACAAACAGACCGGAGTCGAGATTCATTGAACGGCCGGCGACGCAATAGACTCTGTCGTTCGCCATGAACACGCTGCCGATCACCGGCCAGACGGACTCCAGTTGCCCGTGGGCCGTCAGTTGCCGACCGTTCGGCGCCGCGCGGAAACGCCAGGCCACCTCGCCGCCGGCCGTCACGCAATACACAGAACCGGACCGCGTACCGAAATAGAGATATCCCGCGCGCCAGGTCGGAGGTGAGTCGATGCGTCCATCCGCCGTGAAGTGCCACAGCGTCTCCCCTGTCCCCGCGCTCGCACAGACCACCCGGTGTCGGTCCTGCACGGCCACAAATACTCTGTCTCCGACACAGATCGGCGCCGTGAGCGTTGTGCCGATCGACGCGGACCATTTCTCGGTCAGTTTCTCCGGGAGCGCGGTGGCCGTGGCGTTGCTGCGCCGGGTGTCGTGCTTGAAGACGGGCCAGTCTCGGGAGTTTTGGATTTCGGGTTTTCGATTTTGGATTGCCGCGTACGCCGGGCCTTCCTGGAGTCGGTCGCCGGCGAGCGTCTCCTCGTCGATCTCGATGTTGGTGCTCGTCAGTGCGATAAAACCGTTGAGCTTGGCGTTGCCGTGGCAGCCGCAGGCGTGGGCGGGGAGGTAGATCAGGCCGTTGCCCGGCATAATGCCGTAGGCGCAGGCACCCCGTATCCAGTGATGCACGTCGAGCGCGCCACCGTCGAATTCCATGTACTCGATGCCTTCTTCACCCGCCAGGTAGAAGTTGCTCGTGGCCTTGTTGCGGTAGCAGCGATGGTGATGCCCGACCAGCATGTTCTTCACGGGGTAGTCCTTCTTCACTGCCCCCGTCTTCGCGTCCAGCCCGACCAGGTTCACGGCGCCCTTCTTCATTGTCCAAACCATCCCCTTGTTGACAAAAAGGTCGGGCGGGGTGAAATGCGACAGCGTCATGCCGATGTGCTCCCAGACCCTGTCGCCGGTCGCCGCGTCCAGCCCCCAGATCGTCATGTCCTTCTGCTGCCACTTGTTGAGGTTGTTCGGATCGGGGAAGATCTGGCCGAGATAGAGCATCCCGTCGTGATAGACCAGGGTGCAGAAGTTGCGAAAATTGAAACTGTAGTGTCCGAACACGTCCTTCTTCGATTCGGGACGGGGACGGCGCCAGGCTTCTTTGCCGGTCTTGATATCGAGCGCCGCGACGTCATCGCCGTCCAGAAAGAACACCTTCTTCTCGCCAACCGTGAGATGCGCGTCGGTGAACCGCTTCATCTCGGTGCCCTGCGGCGTGACGCCCCGCAGGCCCTTGCACTCCCACAGGGTCTTCCCGCCGGCGGCATCGACGGCCATGACGGTCTTGCCCGGGGCGCCCTCGAGCACGTTCCGCGTGAGATAGAGCGTACCGTCCTTCACCTGGATAGTCGCCGTATCGTCGGTGCCAGCGTACGTCTTGAGTGTCTTGCCGGTCCTACCATCCAGTTCGGACACCGGCGCGTGGAATCCCAGCGTCACGTAGACCTTATCGCCGGCAGCCACCAAACGCCGGAAGACCTGGTCCGGCGCGCGGAAACGCATTGACACGCCGGTCTCGACCGCTGACCACCTGTCCCAGCCCCAATCCCCAACCGGGCGCTTCCAGAGCTCCATACCGTTGAAAGCGTCGCGACAGCCCAGGGTCCAGCCATAGGTGGGGCCGTTCACGGCAATCGGGGCCTCGTCCATAATGCAGTAGAGGCGCCCCTGGTCCGAAACCATGGCGTTGACGCTGTGGAGCATGTTGTGGTGACGCCCCCAGGCGGGCGGCATGATCCACTGCATGCCGCGGGAAATGCCGACCTTTGTGTCGGCCGACACGGCGTTGTTGTCGGGTCCGTGCAGCCAGTGCGACCACGTGCCCAGCTCGGCGGGCCACGGCTTCACGGTTCGCTTGCCGGCGACGAGCATGACTCCCAGCGGCGCCAGGACTCGGTCGAGCTCGGTCGCGGGGACACCGTGGCCCGCGTCCGGAATCACAACCGCATTCACCAGGCTATCAACGAAGGGCAAGTGCTTGCCGTCGAACACGCGCGCCGTGACCCTGCCGTGCAGACCTTCCTTCACGAGCCGGTCGCGTAGCGCCTCCACGCATGCGCGGTCCGTATCCAGCGCCTGCACGACGAGACGTCCGTCAGCGGCCAATTCGAGGACGGAGCCGGCGGCGCGGCAACCGATGTGCGCAACCACCCCGCCGGGCAGATTGCACTCCTCAAGCGTGGCGGCGTGACTGGTCAGGTTGAGTATGGCTATCGCTGCGATCGAAACATGGGACTTCTTCATACGGCAGATCCTCCTGGCGCCAGACCGTATAGGGGGGCGCACGGGGATGCAATGATTTGATGTCGTTCAAGTGCAGACGCCTGACAGGTGATAGCCTGTTTGCCGTGCGGAAACCCCAACGCCTGCGTGTCATCGCGAGGACACCGCCGGCCGGCCCCTCACCCGCCTCCGCTGCGCTGCGGCGACCTCTCCCCGAGGGGAG
>CAZKRK010000636.1:0-3314 GCA_964555035.1 uncultured Victivallales bacterium
GCGCCGGTTTTTCTTGTTTTTTTCGACAGCTTTGGGAGGGTGAGTCACTAACCGGCTCGCGAGGGCACTCGCCCCCAGTTGTGTGCGTCGAGAGTTCCGCAATGTCCGCATCTGGTCGAGCAAGCGAATGGATCAGGCGCAAATGATATGAGAACAACCGTATCGGCAATTCTCTTTCTGGCTGTGTCCGTGACCTTTGGTGAGACGGGGCGGCCCGTTGTCGGGGCAATCCGGCTCGATGCCGTGCGGGAGGTCCTGTCCCCCGGCCGCCCGTGAACCGCGAGAGAGGATTGCCCCCCCGCTGACCCGCATGTTTCACCCCGCGCTGTCATCCCGAGGGCGCCAACGGCCTGCCCCTCACCCGCCTCCGCTGCGCTGCGGCGTCGCGTAGAACCGTTCTCCAGGACGGTTCCAGACCGCGCAGAATCCACCACCCCTGCCTGGGCTCCGCTGAACCGTCCTGGAGAACGGTTCTACGTTTCCGCCTCTTCACGACTGGAGAGAGGAACCCAGGTTCGCCAAAGGCGAACAACATCATAGCCCGGCGAGGATCGCCGGGGGGCAACGCATACGCAGCAAGAGGCCCGCTCCCTGAAAGGGCCCAACATCTCAACGCGGCAAGATGGATGTCGCTCCCCTTTGGAGAGCTGGCGTCAGTGAATGTCCGGCCGACCGGTGCCGTATCAAGAGGTGCTACGGAGAAGAGGGTCGGCGCCCGTAGCGCGGAGGGAAACGAGATGAAGTAAAGAGATTAGGTAAGGAGATGAAGACCGCTTGCTCTACTTCATCTCCTTACCTTATCTTCGCGTCCCCGTGGGGACGGGCGACCAATCGCAATGGCTACCGCTCTGCGGACGAGGTCCGGCCGGTGCGCCCCAGCACGACATCGAGCGGGGCCTTGAAGATCCAGGCCATGTCCGTGGACTCATGGAAGTTGGCGTCATGCCCGCCGATGTAGATCGAGCCCTTTTCTCCGGGAAACGGAGAGTGGGCGAACGCGCGCGGCGCGATCAGCACCGGCTTGGCGGCGTCCCACGTGCCGTTAACGCTCTGGTTCGCGTAGGTCGCGGGCCCGTACCGGATCCCATAAAGCGCCCCCTTGTAGTAACGGTGCCAGGCCAGTGAGGGATCGGGCGTGTTGATGGTCTGCTCGTATCCCACCAGGTGAACGGTCTTACCGGTGCGCGGGTCCGTGAGAGGCAGGAACCGGTTGTAGCCGCCGAGGCTGCCGGTGGAGGTTGTGCCCTTGTGCGGGGTGTGCCGGTTGTAGAGCTCGCGCAGGCTCGTTTCGTCCGCCTCTTTCAGTTCGACACCGTCGAGCCGTTTGATCTGCCCGGGGCTTCTGCCGCGGGGCGTCCAGACAAAGATCAACGACTCCCCGGGACCGTTTGGATTGTCGATCGCGCTCAATCCCCTGATGCCGCCCAGGTCGGTATTCACGCCCCGGGCCGAGACCGTGTAGGCCGTCGACCACGTCGGCTGCGCTCCGTTGCCGCGTACGAACAGCCTTCCGCCTACGGAGAAGTAGAGCCTCCCGTTGGCCTGTGCAATCCCCAGCGGCCTGGCGGGAAACACCCCGGGGGGGTGCTCCGGCCTTTTGTCCCACTCGATAGAGCGCGTATCGGCGTTGCAGGCGCCGGAGAGGATGCCCGGATCGCCGATCAGCATGAAGACCCTGTCGACACCTGTCTTCGGGTCGCGGTATACTTCAATGTCGCGCGGCACGCGGCGCACCTTGGCGACCTTGCCGTCGGCCGTCTTCAGCTCGCGGGGGCCTTCCTGCAGGGTCACGTGGCGCCACTTCCCGGTAGCGTCGTCCCGCGTGAAGACCGACACCGCCTGGTGCCCCTTGTCGTTGCTGTTGAAGGCCCAGGACGCGGCCACCAGCAGCGTGACGTCTATCGGTTTCCCCTCCTTGTCCGTCCTGAAGGTGACGGACTTCAGAATGTTGCCCTTCATGTGCAGGATGTTGCCGCGCTCATACCCCAGGGCCGCTTTCGTCGTCTGCAAATCGACCTGCCACTTGCCGTCCGGAGCATCGAGACGGAGAACCTGCGCGGAGTGCTTGCCGAAATTCCTGTCCTTCCAAAACCCGTTGAAGGCGTAGAGCTTTCCCTTGTGCGGGACAATGTGCATGATCTCCGAACCGCCGGCATACACACCGTTCGCGTCCACATATCCCGCCGCATAGCTCTGCGTCCAGCCGCCGCGATTCGAAGCATCGGCGCGGGCGCCACCCGACAAACACATCGCTCCCGCCGTCAGGACGACCGCTCCAGATATGTACGGACAACTCATGCAAACGACTCCGCCGAAGACGCCCACGGTAACGCACCGCAGGTGCTGTCGTCTATCCGCAAAAACGCAGAACCGTTCTACGGGGACACCCGCCGCCGGTGTTTCCGACATGGACAGGACGCGGACTTCGCGGTAGACATTGTCCGCAATGAAAGCAGGAATTCTAGCCGTAGCCGCGGGTACGCGTGATGACGCGGGCAGGTCGACTCTCGACAGCCTCACAACACGTGCTCGCCAACGTTTCCCCGACATGGAGCTGCGATGGTCCTACACTGCGGCGGCCATCCGTAAACGACTGGTCGACACCGACCACTCCGTCCCCCCCCCCGCCGAGGCTCTCACCCGCATGACTGCCGACGGTTTCACGCGCGTTGCCGTGTGGGCGCTGCACGTTATTCCCGGCCGGGAGTTCCACGAGCTGGCCGCGGCCGCATCCGCGGTGACGGCGGCAACGGTCCAGGTCAGTCGTCCGCTGCTTTCCTCCTACAACGATCTGGAGCAGACTGCCGCCGCCGTTCTTGCCGACCTTCCCCCGGAACGCACTGTCCGCGACGCCGTCATCCTCGCCGGCCACGGCAACGCCCGACACCCCGCCGGGCTGATCTACGCGGCGGCTGCTCATGTTTTCAGCCGCCTGGATCCTCTCGTTTTCGTGGCCACGGTCGGCGGACGCCCGAGCCTTGACGACATCCTGCCGGCCTGCCGCGCCGCAGATGCAGCCCGTGCCTATCTCATGCCGCTGACCACGCTGGCGGGAAGCACCTTCCGCGGTGTCGTCACCGAGTCGGACAAACGAAGCTGGCTGCCGAAACTGGCTGCCGCCGGCATCCAGCCGGTCCCGATCTTCCGGGGCCTGGCCGACTACGGCGGCATCGCCGACCTCTGGCTCGCCCATCTCGCGGCCGCGATCGAGGAGCTGGCGCGGTAAAGGTCGCGCAAGCGTGGAGTCATCTGTTATCTGGGGCATTTTGCCCGCTCTCCGCCCGCCCTTGCCCTTCCGCTCCGCTCCAGGGCTT
>CAZKRK010000637.1:0-3277 GCA_964555035.1 uncultured Victivallales bacterium
ACCTCTCCCCTCGGGGGAGAGGTCGCCGCGGCGCAGCGGAGGCGGGTGAGGGGCAAGCCCTCGGCGTCCTCCGGACGACCGGCGGGGATTGAGGATCCAGGTTGGAACGCAGCAAACTGAAGTTGCCCCCAATTCCCAAGTTCTTAAACATTGAGCATTCGCATGATTCCCGACACGCACACGGCTGCCGAGTTCTTCTGGATTGCGCTGTCGATCTTCATGCTTGGCATGAGCAAGGGCGGCTTTCCGGTTGGACCGATTGCCCTGCCGCTGCTGATATTGCTCTGGCCGGACCAGACGCACGCCGCGAAATCGGCCGTGGCTTTCATGCTGCCCATGCTGTGCGCGATGGATATCGTGGCGCTCGCATTCTACCGCAAGCAGATCGAATGGAGACCGGTCTTACGCCTGCTTCCCGCAACACTGCTGGGCGTGGCCGTCGCCAGCGCGCTTTTCGTCTCGGACCGGTCCGCCGTCATCGGTGTCTCCGACCGCGTCCTCAAGCTGCTCATCGGGATCATCGGCCTGCTGTTCATAGCCTACCAGGGCGGAAAGAAGTGGATTCTCTCGCACCTGGAAAGCGGCAAGGCGCCGGGCTGGGCCAAGAGCAGCCTGTTCGGTTTCGGCGCCGGGGTAACTTCCACGCTTGCGCATGCCGCCGGCCCGGTGATCCAGATGTACCTGCTGCCCCAGCACCTGGCGAAGCTCCGCTTTGCCGGCACAACGTGCGTCTACTTCTTCATCCTGAACCTCGTGAAGATGGCGCCCTTCTCGCTCCTCGGCCGCATCCAACGCGACAACCTCGTGCTGGGGCTCCATCTGCTGCCCGTCATTCCCGCCGGCGTGGCCGCGGGATACGGGCTGGTGCGCCTGATGAAAGGCCATCACTATCGCTGGTTCATCTACACGATACTCCTGATAACGTCGGCAACGCTGATTGTGAAGGCGGTGGGAGGATGATCAGGAATATGAGATGCGGGATGTGAAAACGATTCTTAGGATGCTTGCGCCCTACTTCGCCGTCATTCCCCTCTGGTGTGTATACCGCAACGCGTGGCTCTGCATTCTGGTCTACCATGCGCAGGCCCTGCTGTGGTCGCGCGCGGATCTCAACCGCGTCCGACGCGGGTGGAACCGGAATCTGTTTCTGATCGGCGTACTTCCGTGCGCCCTGGCAGGTCCGCTCGCGTTCTTTCTCCTGCCGATCATGATGCGGGAAGTGTCACTGGGAACGTGGCTGAGTGAGGCGGGACTTGGCGGCGTGTCCCTGCTTGTGATGGTCCCCTATTTCGGACTGGTTCATCCTCTAATCGAGCAGGCCCACTGGAACCGGCTGCGTTCGGAGACCCACTGGGCACATGTCGCCTTTGCGGCCTACCATGTCCTGGTCCTCTGGTCGCTGCTGCAACCGGCGTGGCTCGCACTCTGCTTCGCCGTACTGCTGGGAGCGTCCATTGGCTGGACGTACGTACAGCGCAAGACCGGCGGAGGATTGCTGGCGCCCTACTGCATGCATGCCGCCGCCGACCTGGGCATCGTTGCCGCGGCGTGGTTGCTGGTTGTGGGTCTATCTATCCCCTATTCCATCCCCTAATCTCCTCTCACAGCACGCGACAGCCACGGCCTGGCCTTCCTTGCCCTACGGCGAGATTACCCGAGCTTAACGGTTACGTGAGATGTTCAGTACCGCACACCGAACCCGTCGAACTCCCCCGTGGCCGCTTCCAGGTTCTCTTCCAGCTCGGTTACATACGCGTAGGCGGGGCCGCGGCGGGCCCAGCGCCGCAGTTTTTCCAGATCCTCCTCATCGCCTTCGGCGACGATCTCGACCTGGCCCGCGGGCAGGTTCCTGACCCAGCCGGAGAGGCCCAGGTGCTCCGCCTGGTCCCGGGCGGTTGCCCTGAAAAACACGCCTTGCACGCGCCCCGATACCAACAGATGCATTCGCCTGATCATTTCTTCTTTTTGTCACCACCGCGGACCATAGGCACGAAGCGCACGCCAAAATCGTCGACCCGCACCACGCGACCGTCCTTCTTGCGCAGAATCACGAGTCGTTGCGAATACCGCCCGACCGGCACGATCATGCGCCCGCCCTCCTTGAGCTGCTCCACCAATGCCCGCGGCACATCCTCGGGAGCGCACGTCACGATGATCGCATCGAAAGGCGCATGCTCGGGCCACCCCTTGTAGCCGTCACCCGTGCGCACTCTGACCTTGTCGTAACCCTCGGCCTTCAGCACTTTGCGCGCGTGGGTCGCGAGCTCTTCGATGATCTCGATGCTGAAGACCTCGACTCCCAGCTCCGCCAGAATCGCCGCCTGGTACCCGGACCCCGTGCCGATTTCGAGCACATTCTCGTCGCCCTTCAGCTTCAATTGCTCCGTCATGTAGGCCACGATATACGGCTGGGAAATCGTTTGACCCCGCCCGATCGGACACGGGTGGTCGCCATAGGCATCGGTACCGTAGCTGTACCCCTTCGGGATAAATGCGTGCCGCCGCACCTTACCCATCGCCGTCAGAACTCGCTCGTCCCGCACGCCATACCGGCGCACCTTGGCAACCATGGCTTCCCGCGCCCTGGCGTAGCGGTCATCGTCACCGTCACGCCCCTCCCCCGCACACGACACGCACAACGCGCAACACACCATGATTCCCACCCCCACAAAAACTCCTGCCATACTCATCACCGCTCACCCCCTCTCAATCGCTCACGATCCAACCTCCGCCGAGCACGCGGTCACCGTCGTAGAAGACTGCCCACTGTCCCGGCGCGATCGCGAACTGCGGCTTGTGGAACTTCACATCCGCCGTACCTCCGTCATGTACACACACCTCCGCCGCGGCCGCTGCATGGTTGTAGCGTATCTGCACGTCGGCCCGAAACGTCGCCGCCGGCCCGGCCCCGCATGTCCACGACACGCCGTCAACGCGCATGTGCCCGCCAAGCGCCTCCGCTCGAGGGCCGACCACCAACGTGTTGCTCGCCGCGTCCACCCGCACCACGTACACCGGATGCCCGACGGCGATACCCAACCCCCGCCGCTGCCCCACCGTGTAATGATGAATGCCGGCGTGCTCGCCCAGCTTCTCTCCCCGCGTATTCACTATATCACCCGGCCCGCCACCGCACAACGGGGAATCCCCACGATCCGCCGCGGGACCGCGACCGGTCCGCCCCTCACCCGGTCCTCCCGCGTCGGACCGACCTCTCCCCCAGGGGGAGAGGTGAATCGCGCGCTCCTCCCTCCTCTCCCCTTGGGGGTGTGGTCGG
>CAZKRK010000638.1:0-3276 GCA_964555035.1 uncultured Victivallales bacterium
GGTCGCCGCAGCGTAGCGGAGGCGGGTGAGGGGCAGGCCCGCGGTGTCCTCGGGATGATGACATGGCGTATGCTCCGCAGCCTGTGCCGAGTGTGGTTAGGGTCGAAAAATGCCGGATGCAACAGACCCATCTTTCGACCCACCATCCCACATCCCACATCTCACATCTCACCGATCACCGATCACCGATCACCGATCACCGATTCTTCCGGAAAAGGCAATTCGGGAGAGCTTCCATAGGTGGTAGAGGGCGCAATAGGGCGCTCTCGGCAACTTTGGAGGACGCGATGGACCTTCCTCTTCCGAATAACCTCTCGCTGTCAGTCGACGGCCGTGCTAGCATCCCGCGCATGTTCAAGTCGCTGATCGCTGTCGTCGGCGCGTCCGAGCCGAGCACTCCCAGCCTTGCCGCCGGCATTGCGTATGCAGGGCAGGGACAACCGGTTCGGCGCCTGGTGCTCGAGCCAGGTCCGGATGCGTCCGCGGGCCTGGGCGAATGGATTTCGTCCGATACCGTCTGCCTTGCCCATGATGCCGCGTTCTGTGGCGAGTTCCTCGAGGAGTGCGGCGTAGCGGTTGGGAAGGAGCGTATACTCGACACGTGGCTGCTTTCCCACGTCTGTTTCCCGTGTTTACCGGACCATACGCTCCCCGCGTTGTGCGCGCGGCTGGGGTTGCCGGTCGAGTGGGCCGACGCCGCCGAAGAGGCCGAAGCCCTGCTGGCGCTCTGGCGGAAGATGAGGTCGGCGGCACTGGACATGCCGCCGGCGTTACTGGTTGAGTTGGCCGGTCTGCATGCCGCGGGAGCTCCTTCCGCGCTGTGCTCCTTCTGGCTGGAAGTCGAGCGGGAGGTGTTCGACGGCGTGCCGTCGCGCGAGGTGCGGATGGTCGACGTTTTTCCGGCCGGCAAGGGCTTCACGTCGCGTCGCGAGCCGGTGGACGACGACGAGCGCTGTACCGTCGACGCGGAGGCCCTGGCCGGTCTGCCGATGCCGGACGGCCCTTTCGCCGACTCCGTGCCGGGATACGAGTATCGCGAGGGGCAGGTCTCGATGGTGCGCAAGGTGGCCGAGGCCTTCAATAGCGGGCAGCATCTTCTGGTAGAAGCCGGTACCGGCATCGGCAAGAGCATGGCCTACCTGCTGCCGGCAGTCCACTGGGCGCGCGCCAACGACATGCCCGTGATCGTCAGCACCAACACCAAGAACCTGCAGTCGCAACTGATCGACAAGGACCTGCCGTTGATCGACCGCGTGCTGGGGATGGACTTCAAGGCGGCGCTTCTCAAGGGGCGCATGAACTACCTCTGCATTCGCAAGCTGTTGCACGTTCTGCTCAATGCGGAGTTCGAGATTGAGGACGACGACGAACGCCGGCTCCTGGCGACGGTTCTGGGGTGGCTGTCGCGGACGGCGTCGGGCGATTTTGCCGAGAACGCGGCCTGGGGGTGGCGCGGGAGCGGTGCGTTGGGCGTCAAGCTGACGGCGACGGGCGAGGAGTGCATGGGACGGAGCTGCCGCCACTATCGGCGTTGCTTCTTGTGGCGGGCGCGGGCGCGGGCACAAGCGGCCGACGTGGTCGTAGCCAATCATTCGCTGGTTTTCGCGGAGATGAACGTCAACAGTCCTTCGCTTCCGCCCTATGCCCACATAATTTTCGATGAAGCCCACAACATTGAGGATGCCGCCACGCGGCACTTCTCGGTGGAGGTCTCCCAGAGCCGGGTGCGGTTCATACTGAATCGGCTCTGGAAGCGCGGCCGGCGCAAGCGGAGAGGAGGGCGGGGGTTGATTCCGGCGGTCATCAAACAGGCCGAGTCCGGCGCGTTTGGCGGGGGTGAGGCATTAACGCAGCGCATTGTCGACACGTGCGAAGCGCTGAAAGGCGCGGTCGAGGCCGTGGAGCCCGTCCTTGAACCGTTCATTGACGCCCTGGACGCACTGATGCCGGCGTCGAGCGGACGGGATGCGCACAGGCTACGGCCCGGGGCGGTGACTGGAGAAACCTGGCAACGCATAGCCGAGGCACGGGAGCAGCTTCTGGCGGCGCTTGCCGAAGTTCGCGGCGGTATCGAGAAGCTGATCGAGATCTTTCGTTCCATGGAGGACGACGGCCTGCCGTTTCATCTCGAGACCGTTCGCGATCTCGACGCGATGGCTGCGTGGGTGCGCGAGGTCGGGAACGATATCGTGTTCGTTTTGTCGGTGTCCGAGTCCGACTACGTTTACTGGGTCGAGCGCGTTGGACGGCGGTACGGCCGTTGCCGCGCGTGGGCGGCGCCGGTTTGCGTTGGGCGGCGTCTGGCGGACGAGTTGTACGCAGCCAAGGAGTCCATCGTTTTTTCGTCCGCGACACTCAGCGTGGGCGGTTCGTACGGGTTTCTCAAGAAGCGGCTTGGACTGGATTTGGTTGACGACGGGGCGGTGTGCGAGTTCAACGCCGGGACGCCGTTTGACTATGCGCGCCGGTGTCTGGCGATGGTGCCGATGTTCTTGCCGGAGCCGCAGGACCAGGACGGCGACTACGCCACGGCGTTGGGGGAATTGCTGACCGCGGTTTTTCGTCGCACGGACGGGCGCGCGCTGTCCCTGTTCACCAGCTATGCCATGTTGAAGCGGACGAGCGAAGTGCTCCGGGAGGGGCTTGGGGGCATCAGGGTCCTGGTGCAGGGCGAATCCGGATCGCGTGAGCACATCACCGAGGTCTTTCGCGAGGACGTGCAGTCGGTTCTCATGGGGACCCACTCATTCTGGGAGGGTGTGGACGTGGTTGGCGAATCGTTGTCGTGTCTTGTGCTGGCGCGGCTTCCGTTCGGCGTATTCACCGATCCGATCATAGAGGCGCGTTGCGAACGGGTCGAAGCCGAGGGCGGCAGCGCCTTTTTCGGCTACAGTCTACCGAGTGCCGTGATTCGGTTCCGGCAGGGATTCGGCCGCCTGATTCGTCATCGGCAGGACCGTGGCGTCGTCATAGTTGCCGACCGTCGCATCGTCACAAAACGCTACGGCGGCTGGTTCCGGCGCAGCATCCCTGCCAGGACGGTTTCCTACTCGGATCGAGAGGAGTTTCTGAGTGCGGTTGAGGAGTTCCTGGGGGAGGGGCCTAGTGCTCCCGGGCGTAAGTAGCGTAGCAGTCTCGCAATGGGTGAACGTGAGTGGTTGATCGACTCAGACGGGTTGGTCAAGACGAAGCGATGTCACGTTACTTCCGCCGGGCTTTGCCCACTCTGCAGGTGCAACAGATCGCGGATGCGCCTCCGGCGCGGGTGGCGGTTGA
>CAZKRK010000639.1:0-3269 GCA_964555035.1 uncultured Victivallales bacterium
GAGACCATCTCGATCGGCGACACGACAGTGCTGCAGGTTCCAGCGGACGCATCGACCGAGAACATCCAGTGGCGGCTCGATCGGGCGGTCGATCAATCCTCCGGCAACCACACGGTGCGGTTGGAGTTTGCTCCCGGCGCCGACTACCGGGTAGGAGCGCCCGATGGGAAGAGCGTCCTGAGAATCGAGAAGACGAAGAGCGGCAACGAGCCGGTGAATCTCGTGATCGACGGACGGGGATGCACCTTCACGGTCACGTCCTGGTCCCGCTTCCTCTTCATCTCCCAGGCGCGCAACGTCATCCTGAAGAACTTCCGGCTCACATACGATCCAAAGAGCATCACCCAGGGCGTCATCACGCGGATCATTGACGATAGCCGGGGGATCTACGAGATCAGGGTGGATCCGGGCTATCCATTCCCCGATGGCCCACGCTTCGCCTCGGCGAAACTCCAGTGGGCCATCGCCATGCGGGAGCAGCCCGACGGCTCATGGGGCATGAAACCCGGATGTCCCACGACGATCACCTTCAAATGGCCGAATTCCCCCACTCGACTCGGCGACAGGCGCTTTCGCGTGCGCTTTCACTCAGCCTTGGACCACGGCCGCCTTCATGGCGCGCACGAAGACGATCCGTTACGGCAGGTTCTTGAGATTGGCGACCGAGTGGCCCTCCTTGGCCGGACCAATGGCCGTGGCGGATTCTACGCCAGCCGCTGCCACACGCTGGTTTACCGGAACATCGAGGTCAACCATTCGCCCGCCTCCGTTTTCGCGGACCAGTTCAGCGAGCGAACGTGCTATGTGAACATTACCGTGCGCCCAACCGGGGGCGACCTCTTCACGTCCACGGCAGACGGCATCTTCACCACCAATCAGCGCAACGGTCCCTGGATCGAAGGCTGCCGGTTCCAGGGCATCGGTGACGACGCCGTGGTTCTCAAGAACACCGTTGGCTTCTTCAAGGGCGCTTCGCAGGACCGGAAGCGGCCCTATCGCATCGGCGCAGACAAAGGGTGGTTCTCCGTCCTGCCCGGCGACCGCCTTGCCGTCTACGACATGCGCAAACGCACTCTCGTCTCCCGGCACGGTGTCACCGCCGTTTCAAGCGAGCAGCCGTGGGGGGACAAGGATGTTGCGCTCGACCCGCCGTTGTCTGTGGCCGCCGGGGACGACAATCTCTGGGTCTACAACCTGAGCAGCCAGTGCAACGGGTTTGTGCTTAAGGGCAACACTTTCGCTGACCACCGGCGCTGGGGCGTCCTCTGTTCCGGGGCGGATGGTTCGATTGTGTCAAATAGCTTTGTCCGCTCCCAGAACGCCGCGATTTATCTTGTAAACTCGGACAACTACTTCGACAACAAGAGCGGAGCAGTTCCGAGGAATATCGAGATTGTCGGCAATCGGTTCGAGGATTGCTGGCACGCGGAGAACGCCCATCCGTTTGGGGTCGTCGCCGCGCGCCTGAATGGTCGTATCGAGGTGACACGCGGTGAGAACGAAGACGTCGGCCACGGCGCCGACTGGAACGGGATCGCGAACATCCGCATCGAACGCAACCACTTCGACAGGTGGGATACCACCGCGCGCGTCCCGGTGGCGACTCGTTCGGCGGAATTGGTCGAGCATCCCGTGCACGCGATATTCCTCCGGGACGTGTCCGACGTGCGGGTTATTGGAAACGCGTTCATCCCCTTTGCGGAAATGGCTGCCGGGGTGTATGCAATCAAGCTCGATGACTTCCGCGCCGTTCGCATCGAGAACAACGCCTTCCGGAACTGGCCCGGCGGACCGGAACGAGCAGTCTCGGCGACCGGCGAGGCGGAGAACAGACCGGATGCCGAAAATGGCGTCGCACCGGAACGCTGATTAAAGGAAACTCTTCGTGAACCCACCCTCACGCATCCTGCCGCTGAGACGCCGGCTCATCGCCCTGACGGCAACCGGCCTTTTTCTCATGTCGGCCGTGGATTCAGCCGTGGGTTATGAGAATAGTGGAACGCAGACGGTCCATGTCACCATCGACGGGGAGGTAATCAATCCCAGAATCAGCAAGTATCTCTTTGGCATCAACCCGTTTCTGTACAATACAGCCCTTGAGCGCGATGACGTATTCGACAGGCTGAAAGAAGCAGGCGTTACGGTGTTCGCCATCCCCGGGGGCAACCCGAGAGGCTTCTACCTCTGGTATGTCAACAGCCTCAGAAGCGGACAACTGTCAGAGAAGCGCAGCACCCCCCACCTGGTTGAACAGGCCAGGCGCATTGGCGCCGAACCCATCATTGGCCTTAACGACCGTCTGGGCTTGCTATACGACAAATCCCGTCACTTTAAGGAATGGGAAGCGTTCTTTCCCGCCGGCCCCTACAAGAAGGTTCCCGATGGCGTGACCTCTGCCTGCGATTTGCTCCGCTATCTGAACAACCGTGGTTTCGAGGATTTCAACCCATACAACCCGAAGCACGATGATCCCTGCAACGTCAAATGGTTCGAACTGGGAAGCGAGACGTTCTACTGGCGCGTGGAAGGCGGTTACCACGGTCTGCTCCTCTACGACAAAAAGACAGACAGCATAAGACCCAAACCGACCTTCTATGCGTTCAAGTTCTTGAGAAGACACAGCCATACCGATGACACACGCGACGGCAGCCAACTGCTGAAAGCCCGCAGCACATCAGAGTATATCAGCGTCTACCCCATTCGCCATCACGGGAACAAACTCTCGGTCATCGTGATTAACAAGAGCGACAAGACGGATGCCGAACTCAGCTTCAGTACTGAATTCAGATTTGCGGATACCATCAAACTCTCGGTACTGTCCGGCCCAGGAGAAGAAGTCGTTTCACAAATCGAGGCCGGAAGCCAACGAATCAACCACGTAGCCAAAGCGCACAGTATGAGTTGCCTGGAGCTGACGTTGAGAGAATAGACCCTTGGAGTCCTGAGGTGTCCCGCGGCAGAATGTAGAGCCGGGTGTGATGCCTCATGAAAGCATGAATCGAATAATGGAGTTGATATGATCCGCCTGGCCTGCACATTGATTGTTGTCACCTCTATTGCATCAGGGCAAGTCCAGGAAGACCGCTGGCTTGAGAAGGCAGGCTTCGGGTTGATGTTCCACTACGAGGCGTTCAAGAACCACAGCGCCGAGTCCTACAACAAGGCGGTTGACTCGTTTGACGTCAAACGCTTCGCCGATTCCGTTGCGGCCACCAGAGCCGGTCACGTCATCTTTGTCGTCGGCCAGCATTGGGGCAGGTACTGTGCGC
>CAZKRK010000640.1:0-3254 GCA_964555035.1 uncultured Victivallales bacterium
AGCTTGATGGACCGCCCAGCCAAGGCGGCTGCCTGCGTCTTATCGATGGCAGCCTTCAAGTGTGGAATGCACAGCGATGGTCCGTCGTGGTGGAGGGCCTGAGCGACAAGGACGTCTGGCAGCACGTCGCGGTGGTCTACGAGGCAGACGGCACGGTCGCGGGTTACCGCAACGGCAGGAAGCGCCACGCGTCCCGAAGTGCATTTGATTTCAAGGGGGTCAAGGCCGGCATCGGCGCCCCGTATCTTCATTACGGCTACCCCTTCGAAGGTGCTCTGGATGACTTTCGCGTATACAGCAGGGCGCTGAAGGGCAGCGAGGTCAAAGCCCTGTATCCTCCCGAACTATTCAGCAAGTCAGAGGCTGCCGCACAGGCCGCTGCATCCAGACCCACCACACCCCTGGGGGTGAAAGACCCCCTGGACCTTGCGCGCAGGACACTTGCCTTTGTTCAAAGGACGGCGGCACGGCCGGACATGGCGAACGAACTGAAGGCGCTCGAAGACCGCTTTGCCGCTTTGGGTTCCGTTGCGCCCGACTCTGCGCCAGCCAGAGAGCTCTTCGAAGCTGTAGCTGCGTTGCGTCGACGAATCATCTTCTCCCATCCGCTGCTCGACTTCGACCGCATTCTGTTCACCAAACGCCCGCCGCCCATACTCTGCGCACCGGGCGACAATTACTATGCCATCAATAATGGGATCGGCCCCGGGTTGACGATCCTTGACGGGTGGAAGAACGAGGAACCCGTGGAAACGGTGTTGCTTGAGGACCGACTGTCGCCGGGCTGCATGATGCACCCCGACCTCTCGTTCGATGGCAAACGCATCGTGTTTGCCTATTGCGACTTCTCGCCTCCAAAAAGAGAGCGACAGTTCTCTCTGTATGAAGTCGGAATAGACCCTTCGGCAAGCTCAGGGCAGGCGGGCACGGGTCTACGCCGGCTCACCGGCGGCAAGAATGATCGTCAGGAAGGCCTGCGGGGCAGGATGACTGTCGTCACGGAGGACTACGACCCCTGTTACCTTCCGGACGGGGGGATTGCGTTTATTTCCACTCGCAATCAAGGCGGCGTACGATGCCACTGGGGAGGGCGATATTGTCCAACGTATCTGCTGTATCGCTGCGATGCGGATGGATCCAATATCCGCCAAATCTCATTTGGTGAGGCAAACGAATGGGATCCCGCGGTGATGCCCGACGGCCAGATTCTCTGGACACGATGGGACTATGTGAACAGGCCGGTGATGCCAACCATGGGGCTGTGGACCATCAGGGCGGACGGAACAGCCCCGGCGCATTACTTTGGCAATTACACGAAGAACCCCATGAAAGTATGCCAGGCCCGGCCCATTTCCGGATCAAGCAAGGTCGTCGCCACGACGGCCCCGCATCACGGCATGCAGGCAGGTGCTCTGATCATTATCGACCGACGCATAGCCGAAGACGGGCTCAAATCGATCACCCGATTAACGCCGGAAGCCACCTTCCCCGAGTCAGAACGCACGACACCGGTCTCCTTCTCAACTCCCTATCCTTTGAGTGAGGACCTTTTTCTTGCCGCATACTCACCAAGCCCGCACCCCCACAGTATGAGCTTCATCCCGAAGAAGAACGCCTTTGGGATTTACCTGGTCGATTCATTGGGTGGTCGCGAACTGATCTACCGCGACAAGGACATATCCTGTTTCGCCCCAATGCCTGTCAGGCCGCGAAGGAAACCGTTTGTTCGGCCGTCTGCTCTCAAGACTGCCGTGGACACACCGGCAAAAGGAGTATTCTACATCCAGGATGTGAACATCAGCAGCCAACCGATCAAGCCAGGTACGATCAAGCGCATTCGTGTCAACGAGTTGATGCTGCAGCCTACGCAGCGTGCTCCTCGCTCCAGCGTAGTCACCTTTGAAATCCTCAAGCGCGTTGTCGGCACTGTGCCCGTAGAGGCGGATGGTTCGGTAATCTTCGAGGCTCCGGCCGGTATCCCCATTCAGCTCCAGGCACTGGACGAACACGGAATGGCGGTCCTGACGATGCGGACGATGACCCAATTGCAGCCTGGTGAGATCGCCAGCTGTGTGGGCTGTCACGAGTCGCGCACCTCAACGCCCATGGCCCAACGGAAGGAGCTCCCAGGGAAGCCGGCAAAACTCACTCCGCCGGACGGCCCGCAGTACGAGGGTGGCTTGAGTTTTGCCAAAACAGTGCAACCGGTGCTGGATCGCTATTGCATTGGCTGTCACGGCCTGGGACCCAAGGAGAATAAGGTCAACCTGCTGGGGACGATTACGCCTCCGGGTGATCTTAATCGGACCCTGCAGAGGATGCACGCCAGCAAGGCCTATCTCGCACTGGCCCGGCCGCCGTACGTGAAGATCGCGCAATACCCGCAAGAGAGCTGGTACAGTGTTCCGAAGGACTACTTCGCGCATGCCGGGAAACTCGCGCTCATGCTGTTGAAGGGACGTGAACTGAAAGGGCATGAAAAGATGCAGCTCGACCGGTCCGGCATGCAGAGGATCATCAACTGGCTCGATCTGAACGCGCAGTTCTTCGGCACCTATTCGTGGAACAAAGACGAGTGGCGTGAAAGCGATCCGGAGGGTGAGCAGCTCCTGCGCGATCAGATCCGTGATGTCTTTGGGGAAGAGCTGGCGAAACAACCCTTTGCAGCGCTGGTGAATGTTGCGATTCCGAGTGAGAGCCGCATCCTGAAAGCGCCCCTGGCTGTTGCGGCCGGCGGATGGGGCCAGGTGGGTGGGGGCAAATGGAAGAGCACCGATGATCCCGGCTACAAGCGGATGTACGAACTCGTGCAAAGGGCCATCAAGCCATTGCCTTACGAAGACCGTGCCGGGACCTGTGGACGAGATTCAGGCTGCCTTTGCCGCAGTTGCTGGGTCCGCAAACTGAAGGAAGACCGCGCGAAACTGCTGACGAACGCGCAGTAAGCCAATCAAGGAACCTTTCGTGAATGAGCGGTAGTCGTGTGATCGAGAAAGGAGAATGCAGATGAAACGCTTATGGGCACACCTCCTTGTACTGACGGTACTGGCTGCCGGCACGGTAAGTTGCGGGAGGGACGGATCATCGGGAGACCGTTCCGAAAGACAACCGGACCGGCAGGCCGATGTTCAAACGATGCAAGCATGGTGCGATCGATACGTGGAAGCGGTCAAAGCAGGTGATCTTGACACCTATCGGACCTTTTGGTCGGAAGACGTCATCTGGCTGCCCCCGGGTGAGCCGATGATTCAAGG
>CAZKRK010000641.1:0-3242 GCA_964555035.1 uncultured Victivallales bacterium
CGATCACCGATAACCGATCACCGATAACCGATCACCGATAACCGATCACCGATAACCGATCACCGATAAACCAATCACCCATCCAGCACCTGCATATCGCACAGTCTGCGGTACCTGCCGTTGGCGGCGTGCAGCTCGTCGTGCGTACCGTGCTCCACAATTCTCCCGCCCTCCAGCAGACAGATCTGGTCCGCGTGGCGCACGGTGCTGAGCCGGTGGGCAATCGCAAACACCGTGCGGTGTTCCATCACATGCGAAATGGCTTCCTGGACGAGGCGCTCGGTGACCGTATCCAGCGCGCTCGTTGCCTCGTCGAGAATCAGGATGGGCGGGTTCTTGAGAATCGCGCGGGCAATTGCAATCCGCTGCCGTTCCCCACCGCTCAGCTGGATTCCCTTCTCGCCGACCACGAAGTCGTATCCGAGCGGCTTCTTGACAGTGAAATCGTGGGCATTCGCCTGCCTCGCGGCGGCTTCGATCTGCTCGCGCGTGGCATCGCGCGTGCCGTAGGCGATGTTGCTGGCGATCGTGTCGTTAAAGAGGATCGTCTCCTGCGTTACGATCCCGATCAGGGCGCGCAACGACTTGACCTCCAGCTCACGCAAGTCCACCCCGTCAAGCAGGACACGTCCCGATGCCGGGTCGTAGAAGCGCGCCAGCAGGTTGGCCAGCGTTGTCTTGCCCGAACCGGTACCGCCCACGAACGCCGCCACGCTGCCTTTGGGAATCGTGAGCGACACGTCCGAAACGGTCATGTCGCCTTCGTCTTCATAGCGAAAAGCGACGTCTTCGAAAACGACCCTGTCCGTGAACTCCCGCGCGACAACCGGCTCCGCGGCGACCGGAATGCGGTCGTCGGCGTCGACCAGCTCGTAGATCCTCTCCAACGCGGCGGCGCCGCGCTGCAGGTTGGGATTGATCCGCGTCAGTTGCTTGATCGGCTTGTAGACAATTACCCCGGCCACACCTACGGAAACGATCTGGGCGATCCTGATGCCGTTCAGAAAGCACACCACAACAAAGGCAATCGCCAGTATGACGCCCGTGGTTTCCATAAGGGGCGTCATCAGCAGCTCCGCCCGCAGCGCTTTGACCAGGTAGCGGAAATACCCCATGTTCAACTCGCCAAACCGGTCGATTTCCCGCTGCTCCATGTCGAAGGCCTTCACGACACGGATACCGGTGAAGCTCTCGTGCATACGCGACACCACCACGGAAATGCGCTCCAAAGCGCGTCGCATGTTGCGGCGCACGTATCGCCCGAGAACGATGATCGGGACGATGCAGAGCGGAAAGGCGAGCCCGACTCCCAGCACGAGCGACAGGATGCCCTGCTTGATGGAGTACAGGACGATGAAGGCCACCGCGGCCAGAATCTCGAAGGGCGCGCGCGTCACATCCGAAATTGTCTGCGAGACGATGTGTTCGACAACCGTGGCGTCGTTGGTGGCCCGGCTGATCAGCTTACCGATGTCGCTGCGCCCGAAAAATTTCAGCGACTGCCACTGCAGGTTCTCGAACAGGTGGTTGCGCAGATCGGTCACGACCTTCGATCCGATCCAGCGCATGTAGTAGCGGTTGACGAACGTGGCCGCGCCTCTCCCCAGGACGAACAGCGGCAACCCGATAATGGAGAGCACCATGAGCTGCCAGGTCATCTGGCCATCGGCTGTCGTGGCGGGGATGCCGTGCTTCTCGAGCCACCTGATGGCTTCGCCGAGCGAGCCGTGACCGGAGGCGGCGCCACCTCCATCGTCATCGACACCGCCGGACACGTTTTCGACGCGGCCGCCGGATTCGAGAGGCGCCACAAGGTCGTCGATCTTGGCAAGCATGCCGAAGATGGAACCGCCCACGATAATGCCGGCCACAACACCGACGATGAGCCGCCCGCGGTAGGGACGCGCATACCGCATCAGTCGACGAAACGCGCTGAAAGCCGAGCCGTATGCCGGTTCACTCATTGTCCGAGGGTTTCGAGGTATCGCTCGATTTCGAGCGCGGCCATGCAGCCGGACCCGGCGGCGGTAATGGCCTGCCTGTAGGTCGGGTCCTGCACGTCGCCGGCGGCAAACACGCCGGGAACATTGGTGCGCGTGTTCTCGGTTACGATAAAGCCCTTGTCGTCCAACTCGAGCTGGCCCTTGAAAGGCACCGTGTTGGGCGTGTGCCCGAGGGCCATGAAGACACCGTCGACGGCCAGCTCGGAGAGCTCCTCCGTTTTGACGTTCTTGATCCTCAGCCCACTGACGAAACCGTCCTCCCCGGCCAGCACCTCGTCCACCACGCTGTCCCACCGAATATCGATCTTCTCGTTGGCCTGGGCGCGGTCCCCCATGATCTTCGAGGCCCTGAGCTGGTCGCGCCGGTGGATCACGGTCACGCGCGTACAAAAGCGCGCCAGGAACAGTGCGTCTTCCATGGCCGTGTCGCCGCCGCCGACGACGGCGACGGGCTTCTCGCGATAGAACGCCCCATCGCAGGTTGCGCACCCGGACACGCCCTTGCCGATCAGCTTCTGTTCGGATTCAAGCCCGAGATAGCGGGCGCTGGCGCCCGTGGCAACGACCACGCATGTGGCCTCGCGCGTCGTGCCGTCGGACAAGTCGATCTTGAGCGGACTGCCCGAGAAGTCGCACGAGACGACATCGCCGTATTCGCACCGGGCTCCGAAACGCGCGGCCTGGTCGCGCATGCGACTGGTCAGTTCCGTGCCGTCGATCCCTTCAATGAAGCCGGGGTAATTCTCGACCTCCGTGGTTGTCGTCAACTGTCCCCCGGGCTGGAGGCCCTCGATAACCAGGGGCGCGAGCTCGGCCCGGGCCGTATACAGAGCCGCCGTCAGGCCGGCCGGCCCCGTCCCTATGATTATGACCTTTTCCATGTCGAACTCCTATCAGACGTGGGCCGGACTTGCAGTCCGGCCGAGAGAGTGGCGAGCATGACAATGGAATGGCCTGCCCGCAGGCTGTCTATTCTCAATACTATGCTCAACTCTCTCTCGGCCGGATTGCAAATCCGGCCCACTGAAGAACCGCCAACTCTCGGTCCCTGTCCCTGTCTGCCACGGCGCTTCCTCAGAGCCAAGGAATCAACGCGGGTGTCGCCCGCAACCCAGGTGTGGCATAGGCAGAAAAATGGGAAGGCAAGAAGGTGGAAAAATCGACTGTATCATCTTTCCGCCAACCCATCTTCCTACCATCCCATCTTTCTACCATCCCATCTTTCTACCATCCCATCTT
>CAZKRK010000642.1:0-3212 GCA_964555035.1 uncultured Victivallales bacterium
CCAGCTCGGGATTGATGCGCTCCTTCATCTCAAAGGCCAGTTTCCAGCTCGGGTTCCTGCCGTTCACGCGTTCGTACAGCTGGCCGCCGACAGAGAAATAGAGTTTCCCGTTGGCCTCGGCTATTCCCAGGGGCCTGCTTACGAGTCGGCTCCCGTCAGTGGGGTACTCCGGTTTCGGTCCCCATTCAATCTGTTTCGTCCTGGAGTTGTAGACACCCGAGAATATGCCCGTGCCACCGCCCAGCATGAATATCATGTCCACCTTGGCAACGGGATCGTGATAGACCTCGATGTCACGGGGAACGCGGCGCACCTTGGCCTTTCTGCCGTCGGGCTGAACCATATCGCGCGGGCCTTCCTGGAGTATCGTGTGCTGCCACTCGCCGGTCTCGTCGTTGCGTACGAAGATCGAAGTCGCCTGGTGAAGCTGCTTGTTGCTGTTAAAGGCCCATGCCGCTGCCACGAGCAGGCTGGCGTCGACCTTCTTTCCATCCTTGTCCGTCGAGAAGGTAACGGACTTGAGGATGTTGCCCTTCATGTGCAGGATGTCGCCGCGCTCGTACTTGAGTTCATCCTTGGTGGTCGTCAGGTCTGCGACCCACTCGGTGTCCGGTTCGTCGAGCCTGAGCACCTGGGAGGAATACTTACCGAAGTTCTTGTCCTTCCAGTACCCGTTAAAGGCGTAAAGTCTGCCCTTGTGGGCGACGATGTGCATGATCTCCGACCCGCCGCAGTACCTGCCGTTCCTGTCGGTGTACCCGGCCCTATACGACTGAACCCACCCTGTCCGGGCGGGAGCGGCTACGCACCCGAGTCCGGATATTGCAGTGACTGACAGCATGCACAAGAAGCGCGTTTTCGTTCTGCTCATAGTCTCCACGGTACACCAGGAAAGCCCGATCAACCAGGATCGTCCTCGTCAGAGCTTAGCGGCGGTCTCCTGTGCAAGGGTAGCCGTGCGGGTGCCCGGCACGGCGGCGGCGATCTTCTCCAGACCGGCCTTGAACTGTGCCTTCGTCAGCTTGCCGCGCCGGTAGTTGTTCTGGGCCTTGATCATGAACTCGCGCATCTCGACTGCCTTGGCGACCAGCGGGTCCTTCTTGAGTTCTGCGACCTTCAGGCGGGACGGCGCGGCCTCGGCACCGTACTTGCGAATGGCGGCGGCATGGAGCCGCAGCGACGCGTGGTAGTCCTTTTCCTCCTCCTTCTCGACCGCCGCCTCGTACGCCTCCTGATAGCCCGCCCCTGCTTCTGCCGCTTCTGTTTCCGCCGCTCCCACCTCCCGGATGTCGAACTGGGCGCTTGAGTCCGTGTTGTTGGCTCTGGACATGGCCACCTTGCCGCCGGAGACGAACTGCAACCGGTGGGACGGGTTGGGGCCGTCAGGAGCGGTGATGAAGCACTTGCCGTTGCTGACTCCGCTAATCTTGAACTGGGCCCATCCGCCGCTCTTGGAGTCACTGGTCAGTGCGATGCCTCGAGCCTTGGGGAGCTTGACGGCCCACAATCGCGAGTCCTCGCCACCCGCAGCCAATTGAACGTGCCACTTGTCGCCAACGGCAACGAACTGCCATTCGACATGTGCTCCCGTTTCCGACTGTCCCACGCCCCTGGGAGTCGTGACTGTATACCCATACTCCGATACTTGCGCACCACCCCCAGCGAGTCGAAGCCCCATTGACGGACAGTCAACGGTGTAGGTCTTGGATGGATCAGGGGTGAAGCTGCTCGCGACCTCCTTCACTTCGACGGACGCCGGGGTCGTCAACGTGATGTCCATGTCGATCGTCGTGAGGAACTGGGTAAGCTCCTGGGCCATCTTCGCGTGGACCTTCGAATTCGGATGAGTATGGCCTGTCTGCACCTTGAACATGTACGAGTAGACTTTCTTGTCCCCGGCGTCGTTGAGCTGCTGGACGGCCTTCTTGACGAACCCGGCCCATTTGCCTTTGCTGGCATCCATGGAACCCAGCGCGCAGACAATCCTGGCTTCCGGATAATGCCCGCGGATCTTCTTCACGAAGTCAATGTAGGCCGAGACCCCTTCTTCGCTGGTGGTGTTCTTCCGCGTCCAACTGTCGTTCTGGAAGATATTGATGACCACAAGATCGGCTGTCCATCTGCTGAAATCCCAGGCTTCTCCCACCCCCTCCAGGGATGTCGCGCAGGCTCGGTCGTAGTATTGGGGCATGATGGTCGGCCACCAGCTCTTGATGAGCCCGATGCCACTCTTGGAAATGCAGCGAAACTCGGCGCCGATATTGCGCGCGGTTATCGATCCGTAAGAGAAGAAGTTGTCGGTGGCCTCTCTGCTGTGCTCCTTGCCCCGCGCCCGGTCACAGCCCAGCCCGGTGCTGATCGAATCCCCATAGACCTCCATTCGCAACCTGGGTCTCGGACCGGGGGCTTCCAGTTTCGCGCCGTCATCCAGTACCAGCCCCAGGAACGCCGTGGTCGCCTTGCCCCCGTCCGTGCGTTTGTAGATCAACAGATCGTGGGTCTTGTCCTCCAGTCCGGATGCTACATCGTAGGTCTTCTCGCCCTGGTCGCATGTGATGACGTGGCCGCCGTTGTAGTTGCCACCGACAAAGGCGTAGTACATGCCGGCGCCTTTTTCATTGAACGTCACCTTGAGCGAGGTGCCGGTGAACTTCGTGCGGACGGAGGTGCCCGCCCAGCTGAACTCCGGCGCCTTTCTGTTGCTGAAGTCTATCCTTCCGGTGTACTGAAGATTCTTGTCATCCGCGGGGATAAACCCGGCCAGTACCGAGGTGGCACTGAGCAAGACCACCGCCATCAACCAACGTGCTCTTGTCTTCTTCATCTGAGTTCTTCCTCCTTGATGTGGTAACCGTTCACGGCCTGTCTCAGTCTGGCGCCGTTCTCCCGTAGCGCGGAAATCCGTTCCGCGCAGGTGCATGGGACCGAGAATGGCCCGCAAGAAGTCAATCCCGCGGTCACAACTCTCTCCACCGATTCGCCAGCCATGCTCACACGCGGAACGGATTTCCGCGCTACGGTCAGACGCCTGTCCGTGACGCAGCGTGTCCCGAACAACCCCGCCAGACACGGAACCGCCGGAACAAGGACAGGAGCTATCCCGTGAACAGCTACCTGACCATGATCAGCGTTCCCGGTTTGCCCGGCCCCTGAATCGCTGCCTCTCCCCGCGCGAAGGCGGTTATCGTGACAAACGCAGAATTGGAGGTAGG
>CAZKRK010000643.1:0-3194 GCA_964555035.1 uncultured Victivallales bacterium
ATACACCAAGATCATAACCAGTTGATGTTATTTGAATAACGTTGGGACAGTAGTGGCCTCCTATAACATCCGTCTATTCTGGTCCAGGTAGTTTCGGACGACATTTTTGAACAGGACATCAGCCACAACGTTCAACTTTTCAATGAGTTATGATGTCTTTCTGGGAATTGTCACCCTCTATCCCCTCGGACGACCTGGTCCATGAAATGCAAAACCCTGCCCTGTAGCCGGGCACGAACTCACGGCTCATGCCGCGGCGTCAGCACGACCTTCAAGGAGTTCTTCGCTCCGGCAGCCAGAGAAAAGCCCTTCTGGATCTCCTCGAGGGGCAGGATGTGGGTGATCATGCTCTTCACGTCGACCTGCTGGCGGGCGATGAGATCGAGGGCTTCGTCCAGGTCCGCCGGCGCGGCGCCATAGGAAGAAGTGATTGTGATCTCGTTACGCCAGCACGCTGCAGTGGGCAGAACGATATCCGTGTTCGGAATGGCGAACAGGAGCACCACGCCCTTGGGTTCGACACACCGGAAGGCCTGTTCGACCGCGGCAATCGCGCCGGTGCAGATGATCACCCGATCGGCAGCGACGGCAACGTATTCCCGGGCATCCAGGACGCGGTCCGCCCCGTATTCCCGAGCCTTGCCCAGCCGGTAGTCATCGATATCCGTGGCGATGACCTCGGCCCCCTGCCGCTTGGCCATCAGGATGTTCAACAGGCCGGATACGCCGCTGCCGAGGATCAACACGGTCTGGCCGCGGTCCAGCCCGATCACCCGGTGGGCCCGCAACACGCAGGCCAGCGGTTCGATCATGGTGCCCTCTTCGAACGTCACCGATTCGGGCAAGACATGGACCCCGCGATCGACGTTGATCGACGGCAATCGCACCAGTTCGCTATAGCCGCCCGGATCGTAGTTGCCGGAGTGCAGCGTCTCGCACGCCGTGTGATGGCCGGCCAGACAGTGCTTGCAGGTGTTGCAGGGCACGTGATGGCTGGCGAAGACCCGCTCGCCGGGACGGTATCTCTCGGACTTCGACTCGACGATCGTTCCGGCGATCTCGTGGCCGAGCACGCAGGGCGCCTTGCGCAGGCGGTACCACTCCATCACGTCGGTGCCGCAGATGCCGCTGGCGGCGACCTCCACCAGGACCTCGCCCTCGCCGATGCGCGGCACGGGCCGTTCCTCCAGCCGGAGATCGTTGTTGTTGTAATAAACCGCGACTCGCATGTCGTCTCGCTTCAACTGGCGTTTCGGGTCTCCTCGAAGATCGCCTGGGCGCCGGCGACGGACGCCTGCTCGTGTATGATAGCACGCAGGGCACTGGCCACGGCGACCGGGTGCGGGCTCTGCCAGACATTGCGCCCCAGGTTGATGCCGATGGCGCCGTTCTGCATCCCGTCGTGGACGAACTCGAAGACCTCCCGCTCGGTCTCGCACTTCGGCCCCCCTGCCATCACCACCGGCACCGGGCAGCCGCCCACCACCTTGTCGAAGTCCCGGTCGCACCAGTAGGTCTTGACCACCCGGGCGCCCAGCTCCGCGGCAATGCGACAGCACAGGGCCAGGTAACGAGCCTGGCGTTTTTCCATCTCCTTGCCGACCGCCGTCACGGCCATCACCGGGATCCCGTAGCGCTCGCACTCGTTGACGAGACGCGACAGGTTGTCGAGGGTCTGGCGCTCATGGTCGCTGCCGATGAACACCGAAACGCCCAAGGCGGCGGCATTGAGGCGAATGGCCTCCTCCACGGAGGTGGTGAGAATCTCGTTGGCCAGGTCCTTGCCGACCATGCTGGTGCCACCGGATACCCGCAAGATGATCGGTTTGTCGCAGGTCGAATCGATACAGGCACGGAGCACCCCCCGGGTGGCAAAAATCGCGTCACTGAAGGGCAAGAGCGGCTCGATGGTAGCCCCGGGTTTTTCCAGGCAGCGCGTCGGCCCCTGAAAATACCCGTGATCGATCGGCAGGAAAAAGCAATGGCCGTCCGGTCGGATGAGTCGCTGAACGCGGTTTGCCATGCCCCAGTCCATCCTCGTTTCCTTTCTGATCGAGCAGTAATCCTGATCAAGAGTGATTCTCATCGAAGAGCGCCACGGCCCCCCTCAATCCGGCCCCTTGCCACGGGCCAGCGAATCCTTCACCTGCAACTCGAACGTATCCCGGAGCAAGTCCCACGTGATCACCGATCTCGATAGCAGTCACCGGGCAGGTGCAGGTGATCCCGTGGATATCCGGTCGCCGCCGGTAGACCGCCAGCTGAATCGGGAAATCCGACGAGGGGTCACGGGCGCCCTCGAACCGTTCACCACCGAAACCCATGGCGACCAGTTCATCTTCCTCCAGGCAACCGAGGGCGCAGCCATCGGGAGTGATGAGAACGCGGTCATCTGTGAGGCGGACGCTGACACCGCCCACGGCGGCATCCCCGGTGGCTGGCGACACGAACCCGCGGTCGTGGATGCGGCGGCAGATGCGGATGATATCCGCTCGCGCCTGCCGGTCATCCTCGCATATGGTCACCCGTGTTCCACCTGGCCGCCGACCGTTCCTTCCGGCAAGTTCTCGCTCCGTACTGTTCTCGCCGGAAGGTCGCCTGGGGATGGCCGAAACAAAGCACCTTTTTGCCATATCCGGGTTCTATCTGCAATGGTGTATGCGGCGGAGATGGAATGAGAAGGTCGACCCCCAGTTATACTGACTCGAACGTCAGAGGCGCAGTCGTGATGCCGCAAAACTGGAGATCGACCAATGAGCAACCGTAAGTGTAACAAGAAGAAAAAGATATGGAAGACCGCGGGGCTGGATGTGGGCGACCGGAAGTCGTTTGTCTAGGCCTTGGACAAGACAGCGGAACTGGCCTGGAAAGGGACGATTGCATCGACAAGGGCCGGGATGAAACGGCACTTCGGAGATCGCCCAGGCCTTTGCATCGTGCTCGAGGCAGGCACACATTCGAACTGGCTGTCTTGGTGCCTGGAGGGGCTGGGCCACAAGGTGGTGGCTGTCTCGCGAAAACTCGCCACGCTGCTGCATCGGCTCTGGGTCACGGCGGAGGTCTACGATCCGCTGCGTAACAGCCGGCGGCTCGCAGCGGTCTAAATCTGAAGACGAATCACGTGGAGACCACTATTTGAAATAACTTATCCTCCGGCAGAGCCGGAGGTATTGAAAAGGGTGAACCGCTCAAAG
>CAZKRK010000644.1:0-3192 GCA_964555035.1 uncultured Victivallales bacterium
CTCCCCTCGGGGGAGAGGTCGCCGCAGCGCAGCGGAGGCGGGTGAGGGGCCGGCCTTTGGCGCCCTCGGGATGACAGGAGAATTGGAGTTTCTGCCCCAAAACCCGAAGCAACTCACCGAGCCGCCTGCCCAAGCGCCTCGATCGCGTCAACCACCTTGCGCTTGAGCACATCCGCGTCGAATCCCTCCGGCGGGCGACGCTGGTTCAGCTTCACCCCCGCCGCCATTCCATCGAGGAGCTCCGTGGCGGCTTTCAATCGCTCGCCCCCGGCGCCCTCCCCCCTCTTGCGCTCGACGATGTTCCAGAGCGTCTGATAGAGGAGGAAGTCCTCCGCCCCCTCGCGGCAGCGTTCGAAATGGATCGTAGGGTAAATCGCGTTGCGCCCGTAACAGATCATCGCCGTATCGGGTTCGCGGCCGTCGAGATCGAAGTACTGGTATCCGTGCAGGATGTTCAGGTGCCACTGCCATCGCGCCCGTACGCCACGGCGATACTCGCACCACTGGTATAGCCCGAAACTGTAGCGACTGCGCCCCTGGTTGTAGATGTGGATCTCCTTGCCCAGCCGCCGGGCTTCAGCCATCACAGCTTCGTCGTGGTGGTTGAGACTGCTGATGTCCAACGCGTCAAAAAACTGCCGGTGCCAGTGGAGCATGTCGTCGGGATCGGTTGACCGGCCGTCGAAACGTACGCTATAGCTGCCGCTCGTACGGACGGTCCCGGGCATGACGCGACTGACCCTGCCCATCATCCGCATGAACGCCAATTCACGTTCGGCCCGATCGCGTACCCGCGTCTCATCGCACATGGCATACAGGATCGTAGGCCAGTTTGCCGCGCGGGCATGGCTGTCGACAGCCCGCCAGGCCCGCAACAGGGCTTCCTCGTACCCGAGCCCGCTGTCCCGCTCCACCTTCGCGACGACGCCGCCCGCTTCGTAACCCTGGTGAAGCCCGATGAACCGCTCGCCGCCGTAACCGTTCACGGGACCGTCGAAGCCGTGCTTCTTCAGCAGCGCGAAAAAGCGGTCCATATCGCCAAAGTCGATCGTCGGCTCGCCGTTGTTCCAGCCCTTGAGCCGCCAGCTCGGTCCGCCCGAGACAGCGTTCATCCCATGCGATCGCAGGAGCTCCAGCGTGCGCTCCAGCGTCTCCCACCGACGCTCGTCGGGAACCAACCCCGGCGGCATCAGCCCGAAGAACCCCATCTGGAACTCGGTGTCCCGTTCAAGGGTCACGGGGCGCACAGCTAACCGCAGGGGCACGCGAAGCAGCGTGGCGCCGGACGCGTTCTTCACCAGCAGGGCGCCGGCATACTCGCCCGGCGCTGTGCCGCGCCGGACCTGCGCGGTGACAATCACCTCACGGGTGACGTCTGCCGGCAGCTCCACGCTTGTCTGCGGCCGAATCGTGTGCGGACGGACGCGGTAGGCAATATTGCCAAACCCACGGCTCGTGTTGTACCGCACCACGCCTATCTCCGCCGCCAGCCGCCCGGCCCCGCTGAACGGCTCCAATTCGAGGCGACACTTCCCGAGCTCCCGGAGAGGCCGCAGGGCGACACAGAACGGCTCGAATTCGCCTCGGACGGCGAGACGCGAGACCGTCAGACGATCGAGTGTCGGCAGCTCCAAACCGGGCGTGCTGTGCGGCGTGACCTCGTCTTCGATCCGCACGGCCCAGGCGACCAGGCCTTTCCGTTGCCACGCCGCAGGCACATCCATAGACGCCGCCGGGCGGTCTAGACAGACGGCCTTGCCGCGGAACTCGTCGGCCACCTTGTCCAGTTGACCGGCAACCCACGTCGCGCCGTCCGCGTCACCGACGCGATGAACTGCCAGGGCCGAGAGTTTGCTGCCCCAAACCCGATCGGCCTCGAAACGAAACGTAAGCCCGTCGCCCCGCGCGCTCGCATCAAACGTAACAGGCCGTGCGAGCTCGGCTTTCATATACGTGTCCCAAACGTCCACGCCGACAGGTTCGACCTCCTCAAAACGGTACAGGGCATGGGCGGTACCGTCCGCTCGCGCTTCCTGCCAAACCTCGCGGTCGTTCACAAGGATGCGGCGCCGGCCGTGCCTTGCCTGTTCACCGCCCCAATAGCCGCAGTTCTCGTAGATCACCGTCGCGCGGTAGTCTCCCGGCGGCACATCGACGCGGAACCGGTAGCCGCCGGCCTCGCAGAAGTCCTGCGTGAGCATCGTGCCGAAAGTCGTGTCGCGAGCGGCACCATTCCAGGGCGCGCCGCCACGCGGCCCCCAACCGCAGCCGCGCTCTCGCGTGTACCGGGTCGCGTGCGAGACAGGTGTCCAGCCGAGCATGAGCGACTGACTGGCGGGTCCGAAGTCAAATGCCCAGACGCCTCCCGGTCTGGCGCTCTTCACCAACCGCAGGTGATCGATCGCAATTCGTCCGGCCCGGCCTCTGCCTCCGAATCCGAAGTCCACGCGGATGATGCTGTCCGGATCGATGTTGCGTTTGATGTCATTGTTGCGGCTGCCCGCCTCTCCCCGATAGAGACCGCGGACAGGGATCACCCACTGTGTCCGTCCCGGCGGGAACGTCCGTCCACCGTTGTGCCTGTTCCAGTACTTGCTGCCACGTTCCTGCCACGCCCGGTCGGCAATCAACACGTAGCCGGGCACCGGCTCGGTATTGGGGTTGAGCACATCGAGCACAAGGGCATCGTACCCCGACCAGTCGCGGCGAAGCCGAAACGACGCCAGGTATGCGCCGTGGTAGCGCGCCTTGGGATCAAAAGCGACCTCCAGAGACTGCCGCCCTTGGAGCGCGCCGTCGCGAATCAACCGCGGCTGTCCGCTATTGTACTCCCACAGCTTCGGTAGTGCGGTCCCTTCGAAGTCGCACAAGACCAGAGAATCGCCGGCGCGAGCACCGCAAACCGTCGCCCACCCCGCAACCATGAATGACAACAAAAGAGACAACCACCTCATTGCGGCACACTCTAGCCCGGACCAATCATCTTGTCCATCCACTCGCTGACACAAAGAGGTAAGGCCCACAGCTTCGATGCAGAAAGTTGCACTTCTTCCCGGAATAGGGAAAGCCGAGTTGCTTCTTGATGGCAGCGGCCCGTTCTGTGGGTCGGAATCAACGAGGATGAGGGGACAGACATGTCCACAGACGACCTGTCATCCCGAGCGCAGCGTAGCGGAGTCGAGGGATCTCGAG
>CAZKRK010000645.1:0-3178 GCA_964555035.1 uncultured Victivallales bacterium
GCCGGCGGGGGCCACTCTGCAAGGGTGGCAAATCGCAGATGCGCCCACGCGGCGTGACGAGACTGCGGTTTGGCCGTTCTCCATTCCAAAGGGAGGACCGACAATGACCCTGAACAGGATCCGGGCACTGCCGCTGGCTGCCGCGCTGCTTCTGCTCGGCACGAGCTCCTGCCGGCGCAGCGACATGCGTGTAGCCACTATCGACGTACCCGAGATGGAGGGGGAGCGCGCCGTGCGCATCGTCACCAACTCGGTGGCAAACGAAGTCGTCGGCCGGATGGACCGTCGACAGAAGGAACACAAGGCGGATCTCGAGAACGGTTTCTTTTACTACTATGAAGGCCCTGCATTGAAGAATGTGGCCTACCGGGAATCCATCCTCGGCAACATCAGGGACGTCGGGCTCGAGGCGGACGTGCTCCACGTCTGGCACTGTCCACCGCCGCCGGTCAAGGTGGAGAACCATCCCCATCCGATCCAGATGTGGGCAAATCGCCATGCGTTGCTTCTGAGAATCGGCGACATGAAATCGGCCGTGGACGCGAATCGCGTCGTCGGCGCCATCGCGCGTGCCAGAACCGACGGCAACACGCGCGGCATTGTCGTCGATCGGGTCAAGCGACGGCTGACGGTCAGCTTCGACTCCATGCGAACGGACATTACCAACATGGAACACGCGGTGGCCTGTAGCGGCTACCGGGCCAACAGCGTCCCGGACCGGCTTGGGGCCGACGACGCCATCCCCTGGTGCTGGGAGGCAACCACGGCGCGCCTGACGACCAGGGGGCGCTAGCCCGCATATTTCACGGATTCCCGTAGCGAGAGCGCGTAGAGTGCGGCAGATCAAGGGCTTGCGAGTGATTGCCGGGCGAAGGCGTATCGACATACGTTGAGGTCGGCAATCGTTCGCGAGTCCTTGAGGTGCCGTGCTATACGCGCTCGCAGTAGGGAATCTGTGAAATATGCGGGCTAGGGCAGGGACGCGGACTTTCGATTGATGATTGGCGATTGGTGACTTCCGATTTCCGAAATGAGGAATCGTCAATCGCTAATCGTAGATCGTCCGCGGAACCAAACCCGCCGGACCGGAACGGCGGAGGACCGCCGTCTCCAGGGGGCTGTATCAAGCAAGAGCACGAGCGACGAGGACGATATCGCTCTCGGTCTATCCGGGTTTCCTGCCCAGCAATTCTCATTATGGCCACGCCCCCTGCCGCCTTGTGCGGCAGGAGCGGGAGATTGGGGAGAAAAGGCGGGCCTTTTCTCCCCAATCTCCCGCTCCTGCGACACAAGGTCGCAGGGGGCGTGGCCATAATGAGAATTGCTGTTTCCTGCCATGAAGCACTTGACTCCGTCTACTTTTTCTGCAACCAATTTAGAAGACCGTGGCCGCGGACTGTAGCCGCGACGGATGACCTAAGAGTGAGCATGCCCGGTCGATGGTCGTCGCCGTCGCAATCGATACCCGGGTACGGCAAGGGCAAAGGAACACCGCAAGTGTCCGATCTCAGAAAACGCGTGGGGACGTTTCTCGACACCGATCCCGCGGAGACGCCCGTGCTTCCCACCGCACACGTTCAGGAGCTTGTGCGTGAGTTGGCGGCTCAACCGGCTGAGGAAGAGTTGTGGCGGCTGAGCGAAGAACTGGAGCAGCGCATCGGGGAACGGACCGCGGAACTGGCGGAATCGGAAGCCAAGTACCGTCAACTGGTAGAGGACACGCTGGACATCCCGTGCGCGGCGGACGGCAACGGCATACTCCGCTACGTCGGTCCGCAGGCAAAGCGCTATGGCCTGGATCCCGCCGAGCTCGAAGGACGCCTCTTTCTCGACCTGGTGTTCGCCGATGACCGGGAACGCGTGGCAGCCGACTTCATGTTGACGTTCGAGGGCGGCGATGGCGTTCCGCAGGAGTTCCGGGTACAGGCGCCTGACGGACGGGTTCATTGGTTCGAAGAGCGCACCGCGGTCGAGCGCGATCAGTCCGGGACCGTTACAGGATTCAGGGGCGTGCTTCGCGACGTTACCGCGCGCAAGAAGGCTGAGCAGCTTCAGGCCCGGCAAGGGGAGCAGCTTCGTCACCTGGCCGCCAAGCTCGCCTCGGCGCAGGATGACGAGCAGCGGCGCATCGCGGAAGGGCTGCACGACGACGTTGCGCAAATCCTGATGGCGTGCAGTATCAAGATGGTCGTAGCCGAACGCGCCCGAAGCGCGGAAGAGGCCGGCGCCGTTCATGCCGAAGTCACGGATTTGCTCAGGGTGGCGAACGAGAAAGTGCGCTCCCTGAGCTTCGAGCTGTCCTCGTCGACTCTCTACCGCCTGGGGCTGAGAGACGCCGTGCGCGAGTTGTGCCAGACTATGTCCACGCGGTACGGCATCCGTTTCGAGATGCAGGCCGACGATACACCCGAGTTCCGGACGCGGGCCGCGCCGAAACGGGCGGGCAAAGACGGAACGCCGGCCGGCCGGACGAGCGGGGATTCTCCCGGGCGCCGCCGCGCCGAGACACGCAACCGTTTCGGGGACGAGGGGCAATCGATGGACCTGGATGAGGCGACCGCAATCGTACTGTTCAAGGCCGCGCGCGAGCTTCTCTTCAACGTCGTAAGGCATGCGAACGTCCGAAGGGCAACCGTCTCTTTGCGCTGCAATGGCGAGACCCTGGAACTGGCGGTTGAGGATCGCGGCAAGGGATTCCCGCACCTCTCCGAAGGCGGCGACGTGGATGCCGGACTGGGCCTGGGGCTGTTCGGAATCAGGGAACGTCTGAGTGCCGTCGACGGTCACATGCGGATCGAGTCGACGCCGGACGTAGCCACCAGGGTCACGCTGTCGGTCCCGCTCGGGCAGTGATACATCGGATACACTTACTCGCACACTTTCTCCCCACCCTTACTCGGATACACTTACTCGCACACTTTCTCCCCACCCTTACTCGGATACACTTACTCGCACACTTTCTCCCCACCCTTACTCGGATACTACCCGGGTAAGGGTGGGGAGGAAGTGTAGGATTAAGTGTATCCGAGTAAGGGTGGCGGTTAAGAGTGCGGTTAAGAGTGGCGGTTAAGTGTATCCGAGTAAGGGTGGCGGTGAAGAGTGCGGTTAAGAGTGCGGTTAAGAGTATCCGAGTAAGGGTGGCGGTTAAGAGTGCGGTCAAGAGTCCGAGCAAGTGTGC
>CAZKRK010000646.1:0-3160 GCA_964555035.1 uncultured Victivallales bacterium
ACGCTACGCGCCGACACTCGCAAGCGGCCCATGACCTTTTGATACAGCCCCGTCGGTCCGACGCAGGAGGACCGGGTGAGGGGCGGAGCCGTGTCTATGCCTGACTGACCATCGGCAGCCACACAAAGCGATACAGCAGGTGATTGAGAATCAGGCTGTAGACCGAGGCCAGAACGTCGTCGATCACGACGCCCAACCCACCGCGGACCGACTGGAGCTGCCGGGCCGGCGGGGGTTTGACTATGTCGCACGCGCGGGCCGTGAGAAAGGCCATCACCACAGTGACCACATTCCACGGCAGACCGATCATGCAGATCGGAAATGTGAGGTACTCGTCGGCGACAATGCGGCCATCGTCCTTCTTTCCGAAGTGCTTCTCGGCAACGTCGCAAATGGGAATGGCGGCAACGACAAGCACCGCCGCGAGTACGCTTTGCCAGAGGACACCCCATGGACAGGCGAGCAAGTGCGACGCGAGAAAGGCAATCGCCACTCCCGGCAGGGTGCCGAAGGTACCCGACGCGACCGGGGCGTAGCCGAGACCAAAACCGGTCGCGAGAACCAAGGACAGTCGTTTCATGCTCATGCGGTCCCTAGGTCACGAACCGGTATTTGAGGATGCACCACAGTGCCCGAAAACCGTCGCGCCAGCCGATTTTCTTGCCCTCTGCATAGTTGCGGCCGTAGTAGGCGATGGGGACCTCGTAGACGCGCCAGTCGCCACGTGCGACCTTGGCGGTGACTTCGGGTTCAAAACCAAACCGGTCCTCGCGCAGCGTGATGGAATCAAGCACCTCTTTCTTGAAGAGCTTGTAGCAGACTTCCATATCGGTCAGGTTGATATCCGTCATCATGTTGGAGAGTGTCGTCAGCATGTGGTTGGCGACGGAATGCCAGTAGTAGACCACGCGGTGCGGCCCGCCCCCCAGAAAACGGGAGCCGTAGACCACGTCCGCGTGACCGTCGAGCATGGGGGCGAGCAGCCTGTGGTAGTCAGTGGGGTCGTATTCCAGGTCCGCGTCCTGCACGATTACGCAGTCTCCTGTCGCACGCTGAAACCCGGCCCGCAGGGCCGCGCCCTTGCCGCGGTTTTCTTCCTGGTAGATGAACTTCCAGTCGGAGTGCTCCTTTTCGAGCTCCGCCAGAATGTCGCGCGTGCCGTCGGTCGAGAAATCGTCCACCAGGACGAGCTCTTTCTCAAGACCGACCTCGACGGAACAAACCCGGTCCACGATTTCGCGGATCGTGTTTTTCTCGTTGTAGATAGGAATAACGACGGATAGCCTTTTCACGTCAGACCTTGTACCATATCCGGCGTGTTGAAGCAAGTTCGCGTGAAGCATGGAGGAGCATTATGTTTGGCTTGGCCTTGGCGGACATGGCGGTCCTGGGGCTCTATCTGATCGGTATCACGCTTGTGGGTGCGTGGGCTGTTCGGTTGGTGAAGAACGCCAACGACTTCTTCATGCCGCGTCGATTCGGCAAGATGATGCTGATCACGCACGCTTTCGGGACCGGCACGCATTCCGACCAGGCCGTGGGCGTCGCCTCCAAGACCTTTACAAGTGGGCTGTCCGGCATCTGGTACCAGTGGCTGTGGCTGTTCTGTACGCCGTTCTACTGGCTGATTGCGCCGGTCATGCGGCGCTTTCGGGCCATCACCACTTCGGACGTATTCGTGGCACGTTACGGTCGCAGCGTGGGCATGCTGTTTGCCCTGATCGGGGCTTGCCAGCTCATGTTCAACATCGGTCTCATGCTCAGGGGGTCGGGCGCGGTGATTTCAGCCTGCTTCGGCAGCCAGGTCTCGCCGAACGTTGTCATTGCGATCATGACCGGGATGTTCGTTTTGTATGGAGTCGCGGGCGGGTTGTCCGCCGCGATTGTGACGGACTTCGTACAGGGCATCCTGACCGTGGTGTTCTCGTTCGCATTGTTGCCGGCAGCGCTCAACGCGGTGGGCGGTATCGCCGGCCTGCGTGAGACGCTTGCCGACGAGAAGATGTTCTCGCTGGTCGCGCCGGGCGGCATCGGGGTCTTCTACATCACCGTCATCGCCATCAATGCCCTGGTGGGGATCGTCACCCAACCCCACACGATGGGAACCTGCGCCGCCGTGCGTTCCGAGTATGATGGGCGGGTCGGTTTCACGGTCGGCAACTTCGTGAAACGGGTCTGCACCATGGCCTGGTGCCTGACGGGCCTTGCGGCCGTGGGCTACCTCGCCGGACGCGATGTCGATCCGGACCGGGTGTTCGGCATCATGGCCCGTGACTTTCTGCCCCAGATCATGCCGGGCCTGCTCGGGGTGTTTCTGGCATCACTGCTGGCATCCGTGATGAGCTCGTGCGATTCCTTCATGATCGCGTCGTCCGCGCTGCTCACCGAGAACATCTACAAACCGCTACGGCCGAACCGCAAGCCGGGACACTATGTCATGGTGGGACGTGTCCTCGCCCTGCTGATCGTGGGCGGAGGGGTCCTGGCCGCGTACACGCTGGAAAGCGTGGTGCACGGACTGGAGATATTCTGGAAGATTGCGCCGATGATGGGGATTGCTTTCTGGCTGGGTCTATTCTGGCGTCGCACGACGGTTGCCGGCGCCTGGACCGCCACGCTCAGTGCGTTTGCCATGCTGATGCTGACCGAGCAGGCGTTCTTTGTCGAGTTAGTCGGGAGTATCGACGCGGACTTCGTCAAGAGTGACGGCAGCGCGATGTCGCTGCCGTGGCAGATGGTCTTCTACCTTGTGACGGGCACGTTGAGCGGAATCGTCGTCAGCCTGTTCACCGAACCGGTCGACGAGAAGAAGCTCGACGCCTTCTACCAGCTTGTGCGGACGCCCGTGCAGCCGGGCGAACCCGTACCGCCAGCGCCCTGCACTCTGCCGGAGGGCGTCACGGCGCCCGCGAAGCGGAAGCTCTTCAACACCGCGAATCTGGAAATACTCCGCCCGAGCCGACAGTCCGTTATCGGCTTCACCGCGGCCTGGATTGCGGTTGTGCTGATGATCGTCGGGTTCTACGCCGTGACGCGGTGAGCGTGAAAAAGGCAGTTACCGGTGATCGGTGATCGGGATGTGAGGTGTGACATGGTCGAAGAATGCTGCGCTGCGGCGACGGGGCTGTATCAAAAGGTCAGAAGTCCGTTGCGCTCCAAC
>CAZKRK010000647.1:0-3121 GCA_964555035.1 uncultured Victivallales bacterium
CGAGATCCCTCGACTCCGCTACGCTGCGCTCGGGATGACAGGTCGTCTGCTCTGTTCGTCTGAATCATGTGCGTCTTCAGTGCACCTGCTCTCCGGCGGCGGGATGGCGTCGCCATGGGTTACGTCTGGGTCTGGGCAGGCACGTACAAACCCGCGTCGAAGCCGCGCAGATAGGTGTCGAACAGCGTTTGGTTGGCGTCCCGGTAGTCATCCAGCAAGCGGGCGCGTTCGTCGGGCTCGAACAGGCCGAACGACTCGCCGCGCGGCTTGGGGAACTCCCTGGCCAGGAACTCGTGCAGCCTGGCGCGCTCCTTCTCGTCCAGAAAGGAGTTGCACAGAAGGGCAATGCGCAATCCCTTCTTGGAGTAGGCCGGGTTCACGGGCGCGATCGCCTTGAAGGGAATGCTGAAGTCGATCCCCAGCAGGCAAAAGAACGAAGTAACGAACTTCTCGCGGTCACGGACGATCTCGTACGGAAAGGCGGTAACACTCCCGGCGCCGAACACGGCAGTGTAGCGATCCAGCAGCTCGTGCCATTTGTAGGAGTGAATGCCGCACTGATCCTTGTATTCGGAAAACGAGAAGCCGGCGCCTTCCTTGACGAGCTGGTGATAGCACGACTCGATGAAGGTGTCCTGCCTGCGCGTGTAGGCAATGATGCGCACATCGAAGGCGCTGAATATGACGCGCAGGTCCTCGGCAATCGCACGCGTGTTGGGATAGCCGCGCTCGTAGCTGCCGAAGAAGTTCTCGGAGCTCAGGACGACGGTTCGTTCGGGCACCTTGCCCAGGTTGGCTGTGAACACTCTCTGCCAGTGGTCCCGTTCGTCAGCGGCAAGCGGCGAGGCCGCTTTGAGTCGCACGCCAAGCCCGCTACCGACGTGATCGAACAGGATCGACACGCGCTTGAGTTGCGGTTGCGCCACGCGCAGGAGCCCCTGGATCATGGACGAGCCCGTCTTCTGGGCGCCTACGTGCAGAAACAGTGTCTTCATGGCCGGGATTCCCCCTCATCCTCTTGTGGCGGCAACGTCCAGTGGGCCGGATTTGCAATCCGGCCGTGAGAGACTCCGAGCATGTTCCGGAGAATATGGCGGCTCGGGCTCGTGACATACACGCATCATGCTCTTGTCTTCCTTGGGCCGGATTACGAATCCGGCCTACTGTTCGGGTTCGCGGTCGGCGCGGGATCAGGTGTATCGCGCAACGAGGGTGAGGGCCAGCGCCGAACGTAAAGCCGGGCGATCTGTTCGGCGCGGTTGCGGGCCGTGTGGCCACTTGCCACGATGGCTTGACCGATCCTGACGCGTTCGGCGGCAGCACTGTCGCCGAGCAGCATTGACAACCGGTCGTCCATACCGTCTGTATCGCCGTCATCGTAGCAGGAAACCCCGGCGTCCTCTCCGAAGGTCCTGGCGAGGAAACCCGATGCCGTCGTGTGCACGAGGCAACCGGCGGCGACGGCTTCGAAGATACGTTCGTGTGCGCCCGCCCGCAGCGTCGGGGTATGGTTAAGCAACAGTCGCGCGCGCGCCATGACGGCTGGGACATCCCCAAACGCAACGTGGTCGTGAAAAACGATGTTGTCCGAAAAGGAAAAACGATCCCACGGGCCGGCGCCAAAGACATGGACCGTCGTCCGTCGAATGCCCTGGAGCAACCGGATGCGCCCGAGCGAGCGGAAGTAGGCATCAATACCGGGGAAGAACGCGTTCATCATTGTGCGTACCTGTCCCGCGTCGGGGTTCACCTGGCGAAACGTGTGCAGGAGGAACCGGTCGAGCGGCGGGCGTTCGGGCCCGGCCGAATAGACTGCGACGGCATCCCGCAGAACCGGCCAGAATGGACCCGATTGAACCTCGATCGAACGCAGCAGCTCATCCGGATCCTGGATGGACCCGATGCAGACAACGTCGTACTCGCGCTGTTCGCCACCGGGCGCAAGGCAATCGCGCGTGCAGCAGAAATGCGGAATGAAGAAAATGTGCGGGAACTCGTACAGCTCACGCCCAAATTCCGCCCATGCCTCGTCGACGCTGACCACGGCGCAGGCCGCGGCGTTCCGCGGAACCCCGCTGACCTCCGGCATGAAGAAATCTGCGTGGAATACCGGATGATCGACCAGCCAGGCCAGATGCCGGTTGTCGGCCGTGGCGGAGGCCCACTTGCGAACCAGGTTGAACCCGAGTCCCAGCTCGTCCTTGCCTCGGCCCGGTCGCTCGGAGTCAGCCGATACAACCGAGGCGTCAATGCCCAGGGCACGGAATGCACGAGCCAAAGCTGCCTGCCACGTCGTGAAGACATCGTACCGACTCACGCCGTGCAGGATCTGGATTCCCTTGAGTGAGTTCATGAGATTTTCATATCTCGCCAACCAGATGAACCGTAATACCACTCTAAGCAAACTCCAGTGTGACCGTCAACTCGATCCCTGAAAGAACCGTTGCGCGGTGTCCTGTGTCCGGCTACACGTTGTCCGAAAAGGCCTGTTGCCGGGGCGAAGCTGCGCAGGGCGGCGCTCCTGCGCCGTCCCGAGACAGAGGGGAGGCAAAACAAGAGAGAAGACACGTGCGAAGCTCCTCAACTCTCTATTCAGCGGCCACCTTCACTGTCTCAGGGACGGCGCAGGAGCACCGTCCTACAGGTCGCGCAACGTCGCGGTGTTTGTGTTGCGCAATCTCGGTGCATTGCGCAACATTGTCGCTCTTCTGTTGTGCCGCAGAACGACCAGGACCCCTGGGCGAAGTCGAAAGGAATACGTGGATATGGCTTACAACCTACGACGCCGCCGACCACCCGGAAATCGTCACGCGCCTGAAAGCGATGCACGAGGCGTGGGCAAAGGAAGTCACGCCGAGGTGAGGGGCAGTGCGGTTCGGTCCGGGAACCTGGGCTTGGTCTCTGGTTGTTAGCCCGACAATAGAAGCAGGGGTTGGGAGAGGAATCTTACAAGTTCCGTGTCGACGATGATGACCGTATTCCTGGCGAGCGCGACGTTGTACGCCGATACTCGCACGGACGTTTCGGATTTCTCCATCGGTGAGCCGTTTCTGAAGCGGGACTGGCCTACCTAGAGGGTGTCCGAAAAGCCCCTGGAGACGGCGGTCCTCCGCCGTTACGA
>CAZKRK010000648.1:0-3105 GCA_964555035.1 uncultured Victivallales bacterium
GATGCAGCCAAGCTGGTGAAGGTAGTACAGCGGTGAGGTGTTACTGACGGTCATCTGCGGCACCGAGAGCGGCTTCAAGGTCGCTTCGCAGTTCGTCCGGTGTTGCGGCGTAGAGTTCCACACCGTAGTCGGCTAGCCTGTGAAAGAACTGAACCCTGGACATTCCTGCCAATTCAGCCGCCCTGCCGGAAGACAGCTTGCGCAGCTCGTAGAGCTTCACCGCCGCCAACAGTCGAACATCTTTGGCAAAGCACTCGGCTGTCTCGTGCAACGATCGAAGCACCGAGTCGGGCAACTCTATAGTCACTGCACTCATACTTCACCAACTCCACTTAGTATGGTATCTGTACCCGTCAAGCGTGTCAAACACTCTGGAGAACGCTGAAAAGCCTTGGGAAAAATGCTGAAAACTGAAATGCTGAAAGAGGAGTGACGCCTTTCTGCTCTCGCGAGTCGTGGTTGGTCCCGCAGGAAACACTCGCCACAGCGGGTTGTGTCAAAAGGTGCACTGGAACGGATTTCCGCGCTACGGATGCCGGCGTTCTCTCCAGTAGTAGTACCTTTTGATACGTCCCCACCAGCGCAAGTGACCGTCAAGCCCAGTTCCCTGAGGCGCTTGCGTCCCGGCGCGTGACGGTAGGGAGCGGCATCCGGAACACATATGTGAAAGATGTAGCGCCCCTTCAGGGAGCACCTGCATGGGGTATGTGTGGGTACCAGGGTTCCACCCTGGGCTCCGATATTGCTCGTTTTTGGCGAGCCCCTCCCCTTCCAGCCTCTCAGCATTTCAGCTTTCTTCTTCCGGTGCGGTGGTGTAACGATATCCGTGGCGGTACATGTATGAATAGCCGTAGTAGTTGCTCATGCCGGAGTCCTTGCTTGGATCGATGTCATTGACCAGTACTCCAACTACGTTGGCGCCGTGTTCGCAGAGCTGCATATGGGCGTGCCGCATGCTCCTCTTGCGGCTCGTTTTGGGCCGGCAGACCAGGATCGTGCATCCGACGAGGGAACCCAGCACAGCGGCGTCGCTGACCAGACCGTAGGGGGGGGAGTCGATCACCACTCGTTCGTACCGACTCGTGGCCCAGGAAACGAATTCACGAGCGCTGCTGCCCCCGATAATCTCTGCCGGGCTGATGCTCGAAGAGGGATGACTGGTTACCACATCGAGATTGGGGCACTCGGTTTCGATTGGCAACTCGCTGAAACGGTCGGTTTCCTCTTTCGCCAGGACGTGAAGCAGGCTGTGCTCTTTGCCGGGTTCCACGAAGATGCCGCGCAGACGGGGGCGTCTCATATCGAAGTCGACCAATAGCGTGCGTTTTCCGCTACGGGCGCTGGCGATGGCCAGGTTGCAGGAGGTGATGGTCTTGCCGGCTTCCGGTGCCGAGCTGGACACGAGGATGGAGCCTGAAATGCGGCGATACTGGGGAGAGTCGAGTAGGCTCCTGATGCCGGCGAAGCACTCGGTGAGATGGCTGAACCGCTGGTTGTGCGTTGCCAGGGCAAGATCTTTTCTCGTCGCACTGGCCACGTGAGGAACGACGCTGATGACTTTCAAGCCAAGGCCGCGTTCTACGTCAGCAACGCTGCTGATGCGGTCGTCAAGCAAGTCGGTGACAAATGCCAATCCCGCTCCACCAATAAGCCCCAGGAGAACCATCAGAGTGATTATTTGGGGAGGTTTCGGCAGGATTGGCGTCCCAGGTACACCTGCCTGCTCAACGATCTTGACGATCGCCGTGTTTTCGTCGGCGGACAGGCGAGCCTCTTCGATTCGCTTCAGAATGCCTTTGTAGGTGACATCACAGGCATCGCGCTCACGCTCGATTGTCGTTGTGCCGGCCTCGGTTGCGACGATCTCTCGTTGCAGCTCGGCTACCTTTGTTCGCTTCTCGGTGATCGTAGCTTGGAGACCCCGCATCTCATTCTCCACAAGTCGCAAGTCGTTTGCGATCGTGTCCCTTGCGGCTTTGATAACTCTCGCCAACCTGGCCTGGTGAGCCTCGACTTGTGCGTTCTGCTGAATAACGGAAGGATGCTCTTCCGTGTAGCGCTTGAGAAGCTCGTCTTTGTGGGCCATAGCGGTCTGTAGGTCGCTGAGCGCTTCTACGATCTGGTCCTGGCGGGGTAGCTCCGAAGGCAGACTGGCGGCGATCCGTGTGTTTGGTTGCTCTGGAAGAGTGTCCGATACGCCACGCAACTCGCGCAACGACAAGGCTCGGCTCTCAAGACCTGCGAGAGCTGAGGTGAGTTGGAGAATGGACTCCTCCGCGGAGGCCTTCTCGCCCTGGAGAATGTCGACGTTGTTCTCGGCCCGGAATTCGGCGAGTTTCTTTTCTGTCCTCTCCAGCTTTGCAGCCTGAACCTTGGCTTGCTCCTGCAGCCACTCGACGGCACCGTCCGAGACCGAGCGGTTCTCTTCGATCATGGCAGTTTCAGCGGCCTTGGCATAGGCATTGGCTGCATCGGCGGCAACCTGGGGGTCCGAATCCGTAAACGAGACATCTACCAGGCGGGTGCCGCTTCGCATGGCGAAACTCACCCCCCTGCGAAGACGTCGGCACCACTCTTTCTCGTCCGTTTTCTCGGCTTCGCCGCGGATTGCCACAAATTCCCGAAATGCGAATAGCGCCGTTTTCGCGTTCTTGAATTTGATCAGACGTGTCTTGAGGATTTCGTCGGCACGGAGGAGACGACCGTCATCGAGGATTGCCTCCCGATTGTCGAGAATCCGGGGACGGCGAACCGTCATTTCAATTGTACTCCTGGCGGCGTAGATGGGCGTCGTGCGCCGGATTTGGAACAGTGCGCCGAGAAGACCGAGAATGCCGGCCAGGAGAATTGTCAGCCACTTCTTTTGGAGGATGCGAAGCAGGCGCCCCAGAGACAAGTCAATGCCTCCCGGTTCTTGCGGACCGCCCTGCGCGCCGTAGTAGGGCTGTCCGTAGTACTGCGAATGATAGTACGGTGTCTCACCGTAAGCAGGTGCAGGCTGTCCCTGCGGTGCCTGCTGAGGGGGCGGGGGGGTGTTGTGCGGGGGGGGGCTCATTGATGTCGACACCTATTTCATGGGGTTAAGCGATCATTCTGTGGAAATGC
>CAZKRK010000649.1:0-3072 GCA_964555035.1 uncultured Victivallales bacterium
TCCCGCTCCTGCGACACAAGGTCGCAGGGGGCGTGGCCATAATGAGAATTGCTGCCCGAGACGGCACTTGAGTTGGCTGGGGAAAGAAGTATGAGCCGGGGCGGTCGGGATGCATGATTCGCAGTCGAATAGAGGAGGTTCGCTCGATGAGATTCTATCGACGGATGTGGTGTGTGGCGCTGTTGGCACTGGTGTTGGCGGGGCCTGCGCTTGGTGAGACACTGATAGACGTCAATACCAACTACAACTTCAGTGCCTATGGGGTGCTACGAAAGGCGCCCTACGGGCTGCGATACGGATGGCGATCGTATTCCGGACGAATGGGAGTTGCTGCACCACGGCAACATAACCAACATGACAGTCAGCGGCGACGAGGACGGTGACGGCGCGGATAATGAGCATGAGTACATCGCGGATACGGATCCGTGTGACCAAGACTCGTTCTTCCGCATCATCGGCATCTCGAACACGCCACACCGCGTGGTCTACTTCCCGAGCTCGTCCGCGCGCGAGTACACGCTGGACTCAGCTCCGAACGTGACCGGGGTCTGGGAACGGATACCCGACCAGGAGCATGTGCCGGGGGCAGGGGGGGCGGACTCGCTGCGGGACACCAACGCCCCCGCGCCCGAATGCGTCTACCGGGTGCGTGTGCGCATGCCGTAGCCGGCGGGGGAAGCGCTCTTCGTAGAGCGTCCGCGGTGTGCGGCTTGAAGCAAGCCGCTCCCGTCAGCCCCTATTCCCAGAGAACCTTACCTCTCGGAATTGTGAGTGACACTCATTCGCTATCGTCACAGCCCGGCATACATCCGCCGGCAATTCCGGTGGTGGAAGTGCAGCGCCGTCCATAGGCCCGGAGGGCCGACATAGTAAAGCCTGGGGTGAAGCGTAGCGGAACCCCAGGATCCGTCAGTCGGCAAACTCGGTGAGCCCCGGAGGGGCGACATATGCGCCTGGTTCGACCGCTGGGGTTGAGTACTGAAAGTTCTGCAATTTCGATGATCACGCAGTCATGGAAGCATCCAGCCGTCAGAGATGGGAAAATTAGGGCAAATGATTATGGCGAAAGATTAAGGACGAGACAGCCATACACCCCTTAATCTTTCGCCCTATTCTTTCGCCTTAATCTCTCTTTCCGGTTTCCGGCATGCAGCGTTCTATGCGACTTCGGAGCCCATCGGGGAATTTGCAGAATATTTCGCACACAATCACCGCTGGGCTGTGCGTGGCGGCATACGTCTTCGTGCCGCCTATGTCGCCCCTCCGGGGCTACCGGTGCCGGCACGGTGTCATTCCCATTTCCCGGCCGCCGACGTCTCGCTTCGGTGCACCTTCCGATACAGCCCCTACGGCGAGTCTACAAAGGGAGGACATGACCGGTGGCTGCCGATACGCGCAGTACTTCGCAGATCACAGAACATCAATCGTCAAGCGGTTGGCCTCTACTCGTCCGCCGCCGCCTCTGCCGGCGGAAGCAGCTTGTCGAGCTCGGCCTCGAAAAGATCCTCGGCTTCTTTGCGGAGCGCTTCCTTCTCGGCCTTTTCGCTCTCGGCCTCCTTGACCTTCTCCATCATCTTCTCTTTGGCCTGCTTGCTCCTGGCGCGCTTGAGTGCGCGGTTGGCGCGCTCCTTTTCTTTCTCCGCGGCCTTCTTCTCGGATTCGGCCAAGCGCTCTTCGTAGACCAGCAGTTTCTCTTGCGCGTCTTCGTTGCTCTTGAACCGGCCCATCATCCGCGCCTTTCTGACGCGGACCGCGGAGCTTGGAAACCTGATCTTCTCGTGAGATTCGTCGGCCTCCCAGGCCTTCTTCGCGTTGTCCAGGGCCTTGCGGAAGTAGCGCGACTCATCGCGAATGCGTTTCTCAAGCGCCTTGAGTTCTGTCGACGTCATGACCTGGTACTTGTCGTTGCCGTCGAGCCCGGTGATCTTTACGACCATGGGGGTCGGTTTGAGTTGGGCGTGGGCGGTTGCGACTACGAGGCAAACGAATGCGAGAGATGAAAGAGGCCTATTCACGTTGATCCTCCTTGTCATGCGACGCGTTCCACCACGATGGAGTCATCGACCTGTTCCTTGAGGATCCGTTCGATGCCCTGCTTCAGCGTTACCATCGCGTGCGGGCACCCGCCGCAGGCGCCTGTGAGGCGCAGACCGACGGTCGTACCGTCGATCGAAACGAGCTCCAGGTCTCCGCCGTCGGCCTGCAGCATGCCGCGTAGTTCTTCCAGTTTTTCCTTGATCTGTTCTTCCATTGGGAACACTCCTCATTCGGTTCTTATCGCATGGAAATTCGGAAACCGCTATTGTCACAGGGGTGGTGGGTGGAAGCAAGGAGAATGTAATGGACCCGGCGGCATACGATAACGCGGTGGTGGAGGCTCTTCCGGCCGGCTCGGTGGTGGCCGTCGGCATGAGCGGGGGCGTGGACAGCTCCGTGGCCGCACTGCTGCTCAGGGATGCCGGCGTGGAGGTCTTGGGCGTGACCGCAATCATGACGCGCGAGGAGTCCAAGTGCTGCTCGCCGGAGGACGTCAACCGGGCGCGTGTCGTGGCGGACCGACTGGGATTCGAACATCATGTCGTCGACGTCGTGGGAGAATTCGAAAAGGGAGTCATCGACTACTTCCTCAGGGAGTACCTGGCCGGGCGCACGCCATCGCCGTGCGTGCGATGCAACCGGCTCATTAAGTTCGGTGCGATGCCGGCCGGCATCCGCAACCTGGGCGTTACGCATGTTGCTACGGGGCACTATGCGCGCGTTGTAAGGAATGCCGCCGGCGTGACGGAGCTGCGGCGCGGCCGGGAAGCGGCCAAGGAGCAGTCGTACTTTCTGGCGTCCTTGTCGCAGGAGCAGTTGGCGTGCACGGTTCTGCCCTTGGGGAGCAGGACCAAGGCCGAGATCGTGGCGATCGCGCACGAACGGGGGCTGGTAACGCGCGCCGGCCGGGAGAGCCAGGACCTCTGTTTTGTGCCCGACGGCAATCACGGTCACTGGATTGATGCGCGGCTTGCGGCGGGCCGCCCCTCACCCGGTCCTCCTGCGTCGGACCGACCTCTCCCCCAAGGGGAGAGG
>CAZKRK010000650.1:0-3028 GCA_964555035.1 uncultured Victivallales bacterium
AAACCCACGAAACACAACATATAGGGGGTACGCCAGTCAAGTGGATACCCCAGTAATAAATATCGACCGTTTTCATACCACGGTCCCATAGACCCCTGCAGCTATTCCACACATACATCTTCCCGACGTCGTAGCTGTCACCCAAGTCGACTTTGACCCAATGTGCTATGTTGCCAGCTTGGCTTACCTGCCAACCAACCCCATGATTTGCAGAGGCGGCCGTGTGCAGTCCGGTAGCCCCTTCGCCCGACACCATCCCATCGCCATTGACGGCCTCTTCGATTTGATGGTGCCAAGTTTCATGACCATAGAACTCAGATCTCGCAGTGGCTGTAACGGGAGAAATAATGTCCCCCGGCGCCGCCTGTGCCGCCGGTGCCAGTGCGAGAACCATTCCCAAAACTGCCAATAATGTAATCATCTTCTTCATCTTACTACTCCCTGTCCGCCCCATGCGGGGCGAAGCAGCGCGCTCATGGGCATCTGCATTGCGGTTGGCCGCTGGTTGAAGCTCAAACATAGCTCGACCTCAGTGTCGCCATAGTACTTCCAGCAGCGACCTCTGCACAATGGACGTTCTGGTTTCTTAGATCTACTTTCTGGCAGTCATGATTGACGCGAGAAATGGCGCTTCTTTGCGCTGCGCTTCCGCCGTCGCCCTGCGGGCTATGGCGTGACAAGGGCCCTCCCCGCGGAACGCGGGGCAAGCCGGGACCTCGCCACGCCGGAGGCGCGGGGGCCGCGCTGCCGGGAGCACGCGGGGCAGCGAAGGGCGCTCACCGCCTCGCGCAGAGTGACCTGATGACCCGTGACCCGGTGACCCCGACGTGTCCAGGGAGCCCAAAGCTCTCAAGCAAGTCACCCGGTCAACCGGTCACCGCGTCACCCCGCCGGGTCACCGGGTCACTGGTCACCAGGTCACACAACCACCCCACCGGGTCACCGAAAAGGCTGGAGGGACAGACCCTCGAACCCGCTTTCCTCTAAGCGAAGGGAGTGCCTTCAACGGCGGCGGCCCATTCAACCGCGACCCCCAGCTGTGGAATCCAGTGATCGAGAATGGCTCTGTCGATGGCATCGCCTGAAACCTCGATCATTCCGCGGATATCACCTATGTGCTTTTCCGATCCGCCTTCCTTGAAGTACTGCAGTTTGCGGAGAATCACGTACTCGGGCGGCGCAATCGATAGCGACTGATTGTCGTCGATTTCGATCCGACGTCGTTGCGCGAACCCCCATGCATGCAGGGGGTCTTCACCGAAGAGGTAGATATCGGCCTTGTGGCCTGTATCGTGGTGGATCAGGTTGAAGTGCCCTCTTTGTCGGCGTCGGGCTTCGACAACCATCACCTCTTCAGGGGGACAATAGAAATCCGTTAACGGAAACGCTCTGGTCACCTTGTTAACATCTCCACTGCCGATGTGCAGAACCATGTCGATATCGTTCGTGAGTCGCGGTTCGCCGTAGATTATGCTGGCAACTGAGCCGCTCACCATGTAGGGGATACCGGCCGACTCAAGGCGTTCTGTGAAGATGAGAAAGAGTTCAGTTTGAGGCATATAGGAAGATCTCCCGCACGCGCTCTTCGATTTGTGCATTGGACCAGTCGGGGTGCAGTGCCCTCAAGCCGCGGTCCTTGAGTTTCCGGGCCGCGTAGTGGAATTGCCCGGCCAAGGTCAACTTTTGGGCTGGAGACATGGCTCTAAAGATCTTCACCTGTTCCGACGTCATTCCCGCTCTCCCTCACACTCCTGCCGCTCTGAGGTCATGCTTGCACCACTACTTGCGACAGTCAAGGCAAGCTTTCTGCTAGCTTTCTGCAATGTGTCCAGAACGTACGGAGCAGGCCAAGGTGCGAGGATGAATTTGGTTGGCAAGGAGAGCTGGGCTCTACACGTGGCGCCTGGCCAACCGTGGTACCATGTGCGCCTTCTGGGGCTTGAATTGAAGAGGTTCGAGTTGCTGCCTCCTGCCTCCCATGGCCCGCCGTCTTGTGCGGGCGTAGTCCCGATGCGCTTGCGCGATCGGGACGAAGACCCAAGCAAGCGTAGCGCGAAGCGCCGGCACCTGACCCCCGCCTCCTGGTGCTTGCACGGCAGAAAAAAAGCGGGGCAACTCACGTCGCCCCGCTCTCGATTTCGATTCCTGCTTGCTCTACCTGAAGATGAAGACCGTGCCCTTGGGGGTGCCGCTCACCACCGTGACCTTGATCAGCATCGAATCGGTTACACCTCCGGAGGCGGTCACCTCCACGAAGTACTCGTCGCCCACTTGACCCGCGGTGGCAGCGGTCTTGAGATGCAGTTCGTCGGTGTTCTGAATTTCGAACAGGGCTGCGTGGTGCTCCCCGGCAGTGATGCCATACGTGACGCCACCAGCCATCGCTTCCAGGGTTGCCGCCAAGGTCGTGGTGGACTTCACTTCAGCGTTGGCAAACATGCGGTCGACAGGCTCCGACACGTCGCCAACCGAGATCGTGAAGGTATTGGTGAGCAACAAGCCACCGCCGCTCGTTTCGGTGGCCAGAACGCGGATGTCGTAGCTCGATTGTGTCTCACGGTCGAAGACAGCAGCAGTCAGGATATTGCTGCTATTGATCTCAGGGGTATCCAGGTTGAAGCTGCCATTGCCGTCGTCTCCGTCGCCGGCCACCAGCTCGAACTTGAACGTCGCGTTGGTATTGGCCACACTCAACGAGCCCGCCGCTGCGCCGATGGCCACGTTCTCGCTCACGCTGTTGCCAGCAATTTCGAGGGCTGGGCCGCCGCCGCCGCCGCCTAACACGCCGGACATACCATAAAGTTGATATTGGGTTGTATTTACGGCAGTATTGGCGTCGAAACGCCACATCATGTTGTTGCCGTCCGTTGACGTTCCATAGGCGACAGAAGCAGCACCTAGCTCGAATCCGGTTGCAGCCGTTCCGTCGGACTGTGTCCCCGTCCATACAGAGACCGCTTCAGGGAACTTTCTATACTGGGGTATCCACTTGACTGGCGTTACCGCAACATATAGTGTTCCGGCTTAT
>CAZKRK010000651.1:0-3014 GCA_964555035.1 uncultured Victivallales bacterium
ACCTCTCCCCTCGGGGGAGAGGTCGCCGCAGCGCAGCGGAGGCGGGTGAGGGGGCGGGCGTCTGACGTTCCCGGCTAGTCCGTCGCACCCCTGTACAGATCGGCGAGGCGGGCTACCATGGTGTCTATGCGGTAGTGGGTGGCAGCGAAGCTCACGGCCGAGTCGCCGAGTCGACGGCGGTAGTCGGGGTCGTCGAGCAGCTCGTTGATGGCGTCGGCCAGGTACTCGGCGCTGGCGGGTGGGACGAGCAGGCCGGAGACGGTTGACCAGACGGCGTCGCGCGCGCCGCCGACGTTTGTCGCCACGATGGCCTTGCCCATGCGCATCGCTTCGATCAGGGCGTAGGGCAGTCCTTCCCACAGCGACGGCAGCACGAATATGTCCATGGCATTCAGGATGGGGTTTACGTCTTCACGATAGCCGACAAAGAGGATGCTGTCGGCGATGCCGAGGCGTTTGGCGTGGTGCTGGAGCTTGCGCTGGTCTTCCCCGTCGCCGACGAGGAGGAAGCGGGTGTCGGGGTGCTTCTGAATCACGCTCGCCGCCGCGTCGAGCAGGTAGTCGAGTCCTTTCTGCCGGGTGTAGCGTCCCACGGCGCCGACGATGTCGCAGGAGAGGGGAATCCCCAGTTCGGCGTGCACGGCGCTCGAGTCGTAGGTAGTGCCATCCTTGGTCTCAATGCCGTTCGCGACAACGCGGATGCGGCTGCGCGGCAGGAGCTTCAGGCGGGATGCCAGATCGCGTTCCTCGGCGCTGACACATACCAGCGCTTCCGTGTGCCGCGCCGCGAAGCGCTCGAGGGCTCGGTAGAGCGCCCTGCGCAGGGGATCGACATCCATCTGGAAGGGGAACCCGTGCGGGGTGTGGATGATTCGGGGAACACCCGTCAGCCTGGCCGCGACTCGTCCCAGGAAACCGGCCTTGGCGCTATGGGTGTGGACTACGTCGTAGCGGCCGCATTTGAGCAAACGGTAGATCCGAACGAAGGCCGCAAGATCTCTCGGTGGATGGATGGGCCTGACCATCTGCACGAGGTGGATGCGCGTCCCCTGCCGACGCATTCTCTCGATGTCCTCCAGGAAGCGAGCGTCGCGTAGCGTGGCGCAGATGACGGTGATCTCGAATTTCTCGGGGTCGAGATGCGTCACAAGGTCGACCAGGTGTCGCCGCGTGCCGCCTGTGGTGGCCTCAAGGATCTGTGCTACTCTGATAGGCATGCTACTCGAATCGCAGTGTGCCGAACTCCTCGGGGGCGTGAAAGTTGAGGGCGCTGACGGGTGACCAGGCTGCCCAATGGGGGCGGCTGTTGTCTTCCGCGCACTTGTACATGTTGCCTGTCCACTCGGTTCCGGATAGCGTGCCCAGCGGACCGGTGAACGTCTCGAGAGCGCTGAGCGGTATGTGCAACTCGACCCGCCATTCGACCGGACCGGCGAGCTCGGGGTCGATCGTTTCAGGAAGCGAGTGGTAGATGCGGAATTGTCGGCAGAGCTCCGGGGTAAAGGGCGTAAATCTCTCTAATCCAGTTGCCGTGCGCGTCCAGTTCTCTACATAGGAACACAGGAATCCGCCGCCGCAGTTGACTTCGAAGTTGAAATACCCGCCGTCCGCGCGCGGTCGGGCGAAGAGTTCGACGCACGAGTCCCGGCAGACAGGCGCCATCCAGCCCTTGTGGACACAACGCACGTGGCTTTCATTGACGACGAAGAGCGCGTAGAGCGCGGACGCATCGTACAGCAGGCGCACCGTTGTCAGCGGGGAGTGTCCGGGCGTACTCTCGGGCCGGAAGTTGGTGACGGCCGCCGATTCCGCGTTCCGCCACGCGGCGTGCTCCGGGTTGCCGTCGCAGGTCGGCGCGATCGCGGCCCGTTCGATTGAGTAGATCTGGTCCGAGGGCATGGGTTTTCTCGCGGGATTTGCGAACGTATCTATGAAACCGCACGCCGCGTGTCAAGGAGCGTTGGGGCGTTGCACTGCACCCTTGCCATCATTGCCCCCTGTTGCTACCGTCCAGGCTGTGGAGCGGAAGCATCAGATGACGATACACACTCTGGCGGTTCTCGGGGACAACTACACCTATCTAGTCGAGGATGGGAGCGGCGCCCTGGTCGTGGATCCGGCCGAAAGCACAACTGTCCTCAGGCTGGCGGAAGCCCTGGGCGTTGTGCCTGCCATGGTGCTGCTCACGCACCACCACATGGACCACACGGCGGGATGCGGGGAGTTGAAAAGAGCTACCGGCTGCGAGATCGTCGGACCGGCTGACTCCCGCATGCGGATGGTGGATCGCGCCGTGCACGACGGCGATACGATTCGGTTCGGCGGCGGCGAGTTTCGGGTCCTTGCTGTTCCGGGACATACACGCACCCATCTGGCCTATTACTGCAATAGCCACGACGGTGCTGTCTGGACCGGCGACGCGATGTTTGTGGGTGGGTGCGGACGGCCGTTCGAGGGCACAGCCAGGCAGATGTGGTCTTCCCTGTGCCGGCTGCGCGAGTTGCCCGAAGAGACACTCGTCTATTGCGGGCACAACTACACTGTCGAGAACATGGAGTTCGCCCATCACGTTGCACCGACCAACGGGCCGATCATGGAGCGTCTGAAGGAAGTCCGCATCCTGGACCAGGCCGGGTTGCCTACAGTGCCCTCAACGATCGGTATTGAGCGCGAGATGAATGTGTTCCTGCAGGCAGACGATCCCTTTGTCGCCGAAGCCATGAACCTGATCGGACGCAGTCCGGTGGCCGTTTTTGCCGAGCTGCGCTCACGCAAGGACCGGTGGTAGATGGGGGAGGATTCGTGACCGGTGGTCGGTGGTCGGTGATCGGTGATCGGTGGTCGGTGATCGGTGTCCTTGTCCCGTCCTGACGGGGAGACCGCGGGCCTGCCCCTCACCCGCCTCCGCTGCGCTGCGGCGACCTCTCCCCCGAGGGGAGAGGTGAGAGGGCGCGCTTCACCTGAAGTTTGGCATTCAACTAGACGATAGTCTGAGGGTTTGAATTTCGCTTGCA
>CAZKRK010000652.1:0-2971 GCA_964555035.1 uncultured Victivallales bacterium
CGAAGTGGAACTGCACCGAGAGCAAGACAACACCCGTCCAGTCCGCGGTTTTGGGAGGGCGAGTGACACGCACCCAGAGCTGTCCGTCGGTACGGCCCGGGCCCCATGGTGTGGCGCGCAGTATCTTGAGCGGGCCGGCGTTGGTGATGCCCGAGACGGTGAAGGACGCGTCACCAATCCGCTCTCAGGCGTGACGGACGCAAACGGCAACGGCGTGTCGGATGACCGGGAGTGACGGGGCCGCCGTGCCCCGGGCGCATCGGCGATCCGTTTGCGCTTGCACACCGTTTCTCAACTTGCTACAAACACAACCCGTGGTGGAACTAACGGCCACTTTCAGTCGGCCGCATACTGTATCTTGTATGGAGGGATTTACCTATGGGTGGTGTGTTTTCTGTTATATCCAAGGACGACTGCGTTAACGACCTTTTCTTCGGCACCGACTATCATTCCCACCTGGGAACGATGCGCGGCGGGCTGGCAGTGATGAACGGCAAGGGCATTTCCCGCCATATTCACGATATTTCGAATACCCAGTTCCGCTCGAAGTTCGAGCACGACATCACCGGTATGAAAGGCCACCGTGGCGTCGGCGCTATCAGCGACTATGAAGACCAGCCGATTCTGGTGAGCTCGCATCTCGGCACCTACGCCATCGTCACCGTAGGCATCGTCCAGAACGCCAAGGAGTTGGCCGAGAAAGCATTTGCATCCCGCCTGACCCACTTCTCGGAAATGGCCCGCGACGAAGTCAATCCGACCGAGCTCGTGGCAACCATCGTCAACCAGGAGGAGTCCTTCACGGCCGGCATCGCCCGTGCGCAGGAGGAAATCGAAGGGTCATGCTCCATACTGCTTCTGACCGACGAAGGCGTGTACGCCGCCCGTGACCGGCTGGGACGCACCCCCCTCATGACCGGGCGCAAGGAAGGCGCGTACTGCGCTTCTTCCGAAACCTGCCCCTTTCCCAACCTGGACTACGAGCTGGAGCGCTACCTGGGACCGGGCGAAATCGTGCGCCTGACCGAAGAGGGCGTCGAGCAGATGAAGGCGCCGGGCGACAAGATGCAGGTCTGCTCGTTCCTGTGGGTATACTACGGCTATCCTTCGTCCGACTACGAAGGCATCAACACCGAAGACTGCCGCAACCGCTGCGGCGCCGCCCTGGCCCGGCGCGATGACGTTGAGGTCGACCTCGCCGCCGGCATCCCCGATTCCGGCACGGCCCACGCAATCGGCTACGCCGTCGAAAAAGGCATCCCCTATCGTCGCCCCTTCGTCAAGTACACGCCCACCTGGCCGCGCAGCTTCATGCCGCAGGACCAGACCATCCGCGACCTGGTCGCCCGCATGAAACTCATTCCGATCCGCGAGCTGATCGACGGCAAACGCCTGCTGTTCTGTGAAGACTCGATCGTGCGCGGGACGCAGTTGCAGGATATCGTCCAGCGCGTCTTCGACTACGGCGCAAAGGAAGTCCACATGCGGCCCGCCTGCCCGCCCCTGGTCTATGGCTGCAAGTTCCTCAACTTCTCGCGTTCCCGCTCCCTCATGGACCTGGCAACCCGCAAGGCCATCAAGGAGCTCGAAGGCGACGCGACCAACGTTGACCCGGCGGAGTATGCCGATCCCGACAGCGACCGCTACGCCGCCATGGTCGAACGCATCCGCATGCGCCTGCGGCTGTCGACACTGCGCTACCAGCGCCTGGAAGACCTGGTCGCGGCCATCGGCCTGCCCAAGGAGAAACTCTGCACCTACTGCTGGGACGGCTGTGAAGGCTGCGGCGCGCCCAAGTGTGACGGGTGCGGGAGCGAGAGTGCGGGTATGAGTGACGAGGGGGAATAGAGAAGGCATACAGGTTCGCGACAAGCGCAACAAAAACGGCAAGCTGGCCGGGAACTCCAGTTCCGGCCCTGTCATCCCGAGCGCAGCGTAGCGGAGCCGAGGGATCTCGAGAACTGCCAAGCACGTCCGGCGTGGTTGCCAATTCCCGAGATCCCTCGACTCCGCTCCGCTGCGCTCGGGATGACAGGGCGGAGTTGCTGTCTCTCGCCCGAATTGTCAAAGGCACCACGCGCCTTGGGGCGGCGCTGACCGGAACCAGGTTACGGGAGCTTCGTGACAAATATCAATCGACGATCGGCAACCAGAATGTCCCGCCTGCCCATAGTCGGAGTCATGGGATCGGGGAGTGACGCGCATGCGGAGCTCGCCGCCCCCCTGGGGAGCTGGCTGGCCGCACGCGGTGTGCACCTCCTGACCGGGGGCGGAGGCGGCACCATGGCCGCGGTCGCCCGCGCGTTTGTGTCCGTACCCGACAGAAAGGGACTCGCGATCGGCGTGATTCCGGGCGATGAAACCGGCCGGCGGGGAGCGCCGGCCGGATATCCGAACGAGTCGATCGAGCTTCCCGTCTACACACACCTCCCGTACAGCGGCACGCGGGGGACAGACCCCCTCTCCCGCAACCACATCAACGTCCTGTCCTCCGACGTGATCGTCGCGCTGCCCGGCTCGCACGGCACCGCCGCCGAGGTACGGCTCGCCGTGCGCTACGGCAGGCCGATCATTGCCTGCGTCCGGGCATCCGGCGACATCCCCGACTTGCCGCCGGACGTACCGACCGCAACCGACCTTGCCACCATACAGGAGTTCGTCAATCGGAACTTGCCCGGTTCGTGAGAACGTGCAAGGATTCCGTTTTAATATGTCCAACGGCACTGTTCTTTTCCTGCCGAGTGTCGTAGCATTCCCGGTTCGATGAGTACCTACGTAGAGAAGATGCATGTGCGATCCTCCGGGGGCCGTCGGCTGCCGCCTGCCGTCCCGAGCCCGCCACGAGCCCGCCCCTCACCCGGTCCTCCTGCGTCGGACCGACCTCTCCCCCGAGGGGAGAGGTGGGAAGGTGGCACCCGCCCCTCACCCGGTCCTCCTGCGTCGGACCGACCTCTCCCCCAGGGGGAGAGGT
>CAZKRK010000653.1:0-2970 GCA_964555035.1 uncultured Victivallales bacterium
GCCGCAGCGCAGCGGAGGCGGGTGAGGGGCAGGCCGTGGTGGCCCTCGGGATGACGGGCAGGAGTTGGAGTTTCTGGTCAGCAACGCCCCAAGGCGCTGGGGCCTTGGACAATTCGGGGGTGGGAACTTCGGGATGGGCCCCACGGATGAATGAAAAACACGGACGGAGGGACTCCAATTCTCCATCCGTGTTTCTCATTCATCCGCGGAATGCTCACATGGCGTCAAGTTCCCGGCCAGGACGGAAGACCACGATTACGATCAGAGCACCTTCCTCTTCCACTTCCCCGCCACAAATGCGCCGGTGATGAGAAGGCCGTGGGCGGTCATGGCGATGGCGATGGCGTACCAGACGGCCTGGGTGTGAGGGATCGACCGGATCGGGCGCGGCAGGTTGCCCTCAATGATGAGTCGGCTATTTCCCTCAACTTGCATATGCTACGCCAAACGTGGTACTAGTAGCTGGAGTTGCAGCAAAAGGCAAGACGGGGTACACCCGGGGTAGTCTGTGCGCAAGGGGGATATGCGTAATGACCGAGATGATTTCCACCACGGAGGGACTCGTTCTCCTCGGTGCGACGTTGGTGTTGCTGATCTGGTTGTTTCTGCTGGCCTATCAGAGCTACGAGAGCCGGCAGATCTCTCTTAAGAGACTGATCGGGGTTGGCGCCGTACTTGCACTGGCGTTTCTTGCCGTGGGAATAATTGTCGCGGTGTGCGGGATGCCGAGACGTTCCTCGCGGCGCTCTGCTCCGAGAACGCGTCGCGTACGTCGCAGCAGAGTGCCGCGGAAGACTGAAGATGCGACCTCGGACGAGTCCGTTCAGGTTCTTCCGAAGAGCTATGTGTGTTATCGCACGGATACGCCGCCTACGCTGGACGGATCGTTGATGGACCGGGCCTGGCAGCTTGCGCCGTGGACGGACTTCTTCATCGACATCGAGGGCGATGCCAAGCCGGCCCCGCTGCTCACTACGCGCGCCAAGATGCTCTGGGACGCCGACTTCTTCTACATCGGCGCTTCGCTGCAGGAACCGCACGTCTGCGCAGCGCTCACGGAAAAGAACTCCGTGATCTTCAAGGACAACGACTTCGAGATATTCATCGATCCGGACGGTGACAATCACAATTATTATGAATTCGAGATGAACGCGCTCAATACCATTTGGGAATTGACCCTGGTCCGACCTTACAAGGACGGCGGACCGCCGCTGCACGGCACGAATATCGAGGGCTTGCGTTCGGCCGTTCACGTTGTCGGCACCGTCAACGACCCCGGCGACACGGACCGCGGCTGGTCGGTGGAAGTCGCGATCCCCTGGGAGGGTTTCAGGCGTTACGGTGCGCGCAGTCTGCCGCCCGAGAGAGGTGAGCAGTGGCGCGTCAATTTCTCGCGTGTGGAGTGGAAGTACAACATCGGGGGAGATACGTACATCAAGGTGCCCGACATCCCTGAGTGCAACTGGGTGTGGTCACCCCAGGGCGTCATAAACATGCATCGGCCGGAGACGTGGGGCTACGTACAGTTCTCGATGTCCGTGCCGGGAACGGACAAATTCGTGCCGGACGAGACGCTGCCGCAGCGCGAGTTGCTGATGGCCTTATACTACGCGCAGAAAGAGCACTACGACACCCACTCCCGCTGGGCGGAGAGCATAGCCGCGCTGGAGTTGCCCTTGAAGGAATTCGAGCAGAGAGAGACCACGCTGACCGACATGACTCTGACGGAAGGCGGTTTTACCGCAAGCGCCGTGCGCCGCTGCAAACGGGGCAGGTCGCGAACGCTCCACGTCAATCACGAGTCCCGCCTGTGGGAAGAGTAGAAGCCATCGGCCCGCGGACCGTTCACCGCTTGCGAAGCAACACCGTGATTCCCGAGACAACAAGGTCGTCGAAGTCCTTGGTCTTGCTTCTGAAGCAGGAGGGGTATCTCGCCACCAGATCCAGGTGCGAGTAGCAGGTGTTCTCGTGGTAGAAAACACGCGCAAATCTATCGGATAGGCTGCGCCAGAGCTTTCGGTAGCGTGCCACCGGCCACTCGTTCAGACTGCTGAAGTCTATCGCCCTGAGGCCATTCTCCCTGGTGTATCTCTCGAGCAACTCCTGCGTGAAAAAGAACTGGCAATACGGCACGGTGACAGAATGGAAAGCATGCTGCCCCATAGGAGACATGAATAGCGGACCGAACGATAGATACACGTGTCCGCGCCTTTTCAGCACGCGCAGGGCTTCCTGCATTACCCGTTCAGGGCCGGCGAAGTGTTCGAACGCATTGTACGAGAAGACACAGTCGAATGACTCGTCCGGGAACTCCAGGGTTTCAGCATCCATCCGGAACCACTTCACCCCTGCCTGTTCGGCCCTCTTGTCGAACGCTCCGGGTTGAGCGTCTATAGCCGTCGCGGTCTTCCCCATTCGTTGCAGAACGCAACTCACCATGGCGTCGGCGCAGCCCAGTTCAAGAAATGTCTCGGCCCGGTCGGCGTCACGGTGAAGCACGCTCAGCACCTGCTCCGCACGCTCCTGTCCCCGTCGCTCAAAGGCGGATGGGTCGTACCCGTAGTAGGGCGAGTGGGGGTACTCCTCTTGCAGCGACAGCAGTTCTTCCCATCCCAGCCACGCGGGCATGTCAGGCGCCCGCTCAAAACACCTTCTGACGCTCCTGGCTTGACTTCTCCCGCACGGCGGCCGTATGCCTGTGAATGGTCGCCAGCCGGCGCCAGACCGGGTGCGGGCAAATCCTCTTGAGTGCCAGTTTCGCGTTCACTGTTCACGCTTCTTAAGGGGACCGAGGAGGGAGCTTCAAAGCTCCGCACTACAGCACGAGTCTGGATTGAGGGAACGCTCTTCCCCTCGAATGAAAGTGACACACCGTGAGGTGCGAGACAAGCAGAAACGGGCAACACGGTGTGCGTGGGGCGCATCTGCGATTTGTTGCACTTGCTGGGGCCACCGCCGGCCTTGTGCCGG
>CAZKRK010000654.1:0-2965 GCA_964555035.1 uncultured Victivallales bacterium
GCATTTCCGGCCAGAATCGGTTGCCGACCCTTTTCGGATGGGGTCTAGCTAGGGAAGGTATCGAAAAGACGGCAGAAGATATCCTAGCTATCGTTGCGGAGAAGAAAATAGGAAGTCCGCTGCCGAGCAGAAACAGCCCGCACAGCACCGCGGCCAGAGCGAGGAATTGTCGAGGTTTGATTATTGGATACCAGCCTTCTTTCGTCGTCCGGGAACGGCACCGGTCTGCCGGGATGCTGTGGGAGTTCCATGTCCAACCCGCCGTGCCCGACATAGACGCGCCCGCCAACCAATGGTCTTTACCCATTTCAGATTCTCCTGGATAGAACATGTCGTCCTTCACGTTGGGGATGGCCACCACGCTGAGATCATCGAATGCCGAACCGCCGCCGCGATCCTTGTTGGAATCCCGGGACGCGGAGAACATCACGAGGACGTCGCCGGCGCCGTCGTACTCGAAATCGAGGTCCTTGAATCCGCTGCCGTCCGTACTTCTGTAGTTCTTCTCGGCAAGCTTCGTCACGGTCGCGCTGCCTTTGGCCGTGACGCTTGCCGGAACTCCCCGCAGCTTCCTGTTTACCAGCTCAATGGAGCAGCCGTCGTCCTCGGTCGCACCGGCATGCATGTCGTATATGCTCACGAAGAAGTGGACGTCTTCCCCGGAAACGCCGAACAGATTGAAGCGGAAACGGTAGCGTTCTTTCCCGCGGCAAAGGCGGTTTTCGTCGAGTACAATGGCACGCGCGCAGACCGAGCCTTTGGAGAACTTGTGCATCTGCGCGTGAAGTGACGTGTGCAGGTTGGTATAGGCCTTTCCCTCATTGACCGGAAAGCTCCCGCCGGTAATGAACCAGGTATCCGTTGGCGTGTCGGCATTGAAGAGCACGACCTCGCCAACCACCTGATACTTGATGTCGGGGTAATAGTCGAAACTCTCAACCCAGACCGTGTCACTCCCCAGGACCTCCAAGCAGTACGTTGCGGTGTCCGGTCCATCCACGTCGGTGACCTTCACCGTCCACGTGGCGGTCTTTCCCGCATCGCCAGGCCCGGGCGTTTCCGAAAACGAACCGTCGGCGGAAACCTCCAGCCAGTCGGGCCCGCTCACCTTCGAGAACGTCAACGCGTCGCCGTTGGGCTTCCCGTTTTCATCGACGAGGCGCCTCCTGTGTTCGACGCAGACCGCCGCGCCCGCCGAACGAACGTGGGCCGCGTAGTCCACACGGTTGCCGACGTCAGCCAGGGCGCGCGTGACGACCCCGATCGACTCGGACCAATACTCTCTCTCCGGATCGGTGTTGCTCGAATGACGGGTGATCTGCCCGGTTACGAACGGCAGGCGGGGATCATCGACGTACTCCCGGATGGCCGCAACGATCCCGTGCAACTTCTCCTGGTAGGTCGCAAAGCGGTACACCCTCGTCGTGTCCGCTTCTCCCTGGTGCCAGATAATCCCCTTGAACGTTCCCTGTTCCTGCATGGCGCGCAGTGCCTTGCCCGACGGGTGGAACCGGCCGCCTTGGGTGAAGTTGTCGATGGCCTTTCCTCCAAAGGCGCTGATGATCAGCCCCACCTTCACCTCCGGGTCCGCGATTTCTTCCAGGTATTTCTGCGCAAACGGCATGGGAATGGAGAAGCTTCTCTTCACGTGTTTGGTCAGGGGGTGCGCGGCCGGTTTCCATCCGCCCCCCCGCCGCTGCAGGACACGCGGAACGGCATTGGTCACCGGATTGTAGTTTCCGGCATCGTCGTACAGATGGCTCTCCTTGAACCCGCCCGCCATGTTGGACTGTCCCATGAAAATGAAGAGGTGGAATTTCGAGGGATCCTTCGGGATCTCCCACTCCCCTTCCGACCAGCTGCTTGTCGATCCAGCTCGCTCTTAAGGACACCTTCGGATCGAATTGGAATGCCAGCCCCTCGCCCTTGCAGGTGTCGCTCAAACGTCGCTCCTCCCTGGCGATCAGATCACGGTACGTTTGATGGGCGGTCTCTTCATCGAGATTGACTTCGACGGGGTCTGTTTTGATCAGCTTCAAATCGAAGTGATGAAGTCCCGTCTCTACTTTCTGGTGGTAGTTCAGGTCGGGGCGATTCACATGGACCTCGCCGGTGAAGACCGCGATCTTCCCCGGATGCAGCGGCGCGGGCTCCCTGTCGGGTCTAACCATGAAAGCCTGCTGATTCGTCGGCTTCGGATTGCCCAGGTTGTCACAAAAAACCGTGACTATCGTCTTCCGAGCATCCAACTCCGCGAATTTCCGCGGAACGTTGCCGGCATACACGGCATGCAGCGAAAGTTGCACGTCGGGAACGCCACGACCGCCATTGCCGGATCTCTTGACCTGCTTGACGTACTTGACGATGGCGGGCAGCTTCCGGAGCGCGGCGGCCTCGGCCGGTTCGAGATACTGTGATATCGCTCTGGACACACCATCTCCCGTCCTGACGGTGAAATAGATCCGCCAACTCTGTGGGCGCTTCCATTGCACATGCACCCATGGCGGATCGAGAAAGCGAATCTGGTCCGCCTTCGGGTCGTACCTGCCAAGGAAACTCAGTCTACTGCCCGCGGGCATGCCGGGCCGTTGGCGATACATCGCGATACCGCCGCCCCGCGTAGACGACCCGTCCTTCTCAACGGTGATCGGCAAAGGCGGCCCCACCGCCTGCGCGCTACCCATGACCGTCAACAGACCAACCAAAACGACAACCAACGTCTCCATAGTCAACGTACCTCCCGATTCACCCGTTTCTCTGCGACGGCGACAGGCAACACGCCTCGTCTCAACACGCTCTACTGTAACACAGCCGTCAACAATTGCCTTCGTCCAGCATTTGCTCCACGCTCTCAGAAGACCGTTGTTCAGTGGGGGACTGTTGCGTATGAGGCTCAGGAAAGGATTCGTAATTAGAGGGTGTCCGAAAAGCCCCTGGAGACGGCGGTCCTCCGCCGTTACGAGCA
>CAZKRK010000655.1:0-2958 GCA_964555035.1 uncultured Victivallales bacterium
GGTCACCAAAAGGCGCTCCGTAGGAGCCACCGCTCGCTTCAAGAAGGAGGATCTTCGTGACACGCTGATGGCTATCGACGTTCGGACGGGCAAGCAGCTATGGCGCAAAGAGAGCGCACGCGTTGTACCCTACGCGTTGTCTGCCAAGGGCGGGCAAGTCATCTATCACAACACGGAACAGATTGTTTGTCTCGACCTCAACAGCGGAAAGGCACTGTGGCGCGCCCAGCACGAGATAGGTTCGTCTCCGGGCGGAACCAGCAATCTCGTCATCAGCAACGGCGTCGTCTTCTTTTACGGGTGCAGGAGGGAGCAGAAAGCAACCGGCCGGACCGGTGCAAAGAACACGGCCGGCAAGAAGAAGGGCAGGAAGCCGGCAGCACCCATCTTCCTGACGGCCTTTTCCCTGCAGGACGGGAAGGAGCTCTGGCAGTGCCGTAGCAGGATGGCCTGGGCGGGCGCCTGCACGCAGCCGGCGGACCTGTTTGTTATCGACGGGCTGGTGTATTGCGGGTCTTTTTCCGGCCGCGACATCAAGACCGGCGAGGTCAAGAAGACCCTGACGACAGACAAGCTGATCTCTCCGGGACACCATTACCGCTGCCATCGCAGCAAGGCCACGCTGCGCTACATGATCCTGCCAAAGCGCGGCGCCGAGTTTGTCGATGTGCAAGGCGACGATCATATGCGCAACGATTGGCTCCGTGCGCCGTGTTTCACGGGAACCACTCCGGCCAATGGATTGCTCTACGTGCCGACCGACCAGTGCTTCTGCTACCCCGGCGTGAAGTTCAACGGCTACCTGGCGTTGTCGGCGCAACCGGTCGACGAACTGAAGCCGTCCACGGATGCCTCCGTCGAGCGCGGACCCGCCTTTGGCCGGGCGACGGGGGACAGGCGCCGAGTAACGGACGACGACTGGCCGATGTATAGGCGCGATGCGCAGCGAAGCGGGTCGACGGCAACACGCGTGCCCGTGAACCTGAAGACGCTGTGGGAGACAGGGCTTAACTGCAACGGCACACCGCCGGTCATCGTTGGCAACCGACTCTGGGTGGCGGAAAAAGACGCGCACTGCGTCCGCTGCCTGGATACGGAGAACGGCAATGACATCTGGACGTTCACGGCCGGCGGTCGAATTGACTCCGCACCCACCGTGTACGAGGGCGCGGTCCTGTTCGGCTGCCGCGACGGATACGTCTATTGCCTCCGCGCGGACGACGGGGAATTGGTATGGCGTTTCCGCGCCGCACCTGAAGCAAGGCGCATCGTCTCCTACGAGCAGGTGGAATCGCTGTGGCCCGTCAAGGGCAGTGTGCTCGTGCAGAACGGGGTCGTGTATTTCGCTGCGGGTCGCTCATCGTTTCTTGACGGAGGAATCATCGTCTATGGGGTGGAGGCTAAAACCGGCAAGGTGCTTTGCAGTCACGTCCTCGAAGGGCCATGGCCGGACATAAAGAAGGACACAGGCACCCCGTTCGCGATGGAAGGCGCGCTGAACGACCTGATCGTCAGTGACGGCAAAGACCTCTACATGCAACGGATCAAGTTCGATGCGAAGTTGAACCGTCTGAAAACTCAGCAGGGAAGCTCTCTCGGCGACCTGGACATGGGGGCGAACCATCTCGTCGCCACGGGCGGCTTCCTGGACGACACCGGCTATGACCGGATCTACTGGATGTACGGGAAGAGGTGGCCCGGGTTCTACTTCGCGCAACAATCGCCGAAGGCGGGACAACTTGTTGTTTTCGATGACAGCACGACGTACGCCGTCAAGTACTTCTATCGGCGGCACCAGTGGAGCCCTCTTTTCATCCCGGCGGACCAGGGCTACCTGCTGTTCGCCGATGATAACGACAACGAGCCGACCTTCCTGAAGAAGGGCCAGAAACCCGGCTTCCTGGAATGGCTGCCGAAGGAGTCGATCAAGGACAGCCACCGACGAGGCGGTCAGGGCGTGGAGAAAGGTACGGGGTATGTGCGGCAGAAACCGCCGAAGTGGCAGTCAATGGTACCGCTGCGTGTTCGGGCCATGGTGTTGGCCCGTTCGGCGACTCCGGGACAGTCAGCGGACCTCCTGTTCGCCGTCGGTCTGCCGGACGTGGTCGACGCTGACGATCCTCTGGCCTCTTTCGAAGGACGGAAGGGCTCCTTGCTCAACGTGTACGCGGCACAGGACGGTTCGTTGCTCAAATCGACAACGCTGAAGTCGGTGCCGGCATTCGACGGTTTGATTGCGGCAAAAGGTAGACTGTACATGACAACCAAGGACGGCAAGGTGCTCTGCATGGCTGGTCAGTGACCGTCGCCGTCGAATGAGGAAAAGGAGAGAGGTACGCATGAAGAAACATCTGATCTGTCTGGTCACGGGGCTGTCAGTGGTACTGTGCGCCAGGGCCGGCGTGGTGCAGGATAGCGGCGTCACGGGAGGCATCGTGGTCCGGATCGGCTGCGACAGCGGCCAGGAACTGACCGACCTCCGCGTCAATGAGAAGTACCTGGTGCAGGGGCTGGAAACGGACAAGGGGAAGATAGGGGCCGTCCGGGAGTATCTGCGCTCAAAAGACCTGTACGGTCCGGTATCGGTCTCCGAGTTCGACGGCAAGACTTTGCCTTACGTGGACAACCTGGTCAACCTGGTGGTGGCCGACGCGTCTACTTCCGTTCCCAAAGAAGAAATCATGCGGGTCCTGGCGCCACTGGGTGTTGCGATCATCGGCGGCACAAAGAGCGTCAAGCCCTGGCCCAGGGAGTTCGACGAATGGACCCACTATCTGCATGGCGCGGACAACAACGCCGTGGCCAACGATACGGTTGTTGCCGCGCCCAAATCCATCCAGTGGGTGTCCTATCCCAAATGGGCCAGGAGCCATGAAGAAATCGCCAGCATGAGTGCCGCGGTTACCAACAAGGCGGGCCGGGGCCCACAACCCAAGTTGCCCGGCCCTTCGCGGTTCC
>CAZKRK010000656.1:0-2928 GCA_964555035.1 uncultured Victivallales bacterium
TGACCTTTTGATACAGCCCCGTCGCCGCAGCGCAGCGGAGACGGGTGAAGGGCTGTGGCAACTCACATCCCACACCTCACATCCCACATCGAGATGTCTGATCGTCAATCAAGTTGACTTGACCGCGCCGTGCGCCTATACAAGCCGGCACTATGAAACGACACGCTCTACTCATCTCACTGCTGTCTCTCATCGTCTCTTCCGTCTATGCCGAAATCAGCCTCCCGGCCGTCATCGGCAGCAACATGGTCCTGCAGCGCGGGCAGGAGAACCCGATCTGGGGCTGGGGCGAGGCCGGCGAGAAGGTGAAGGTCGAGTTTGCCGGACAGACGCTCGAGACCACCTGCGGCACGAACGGTCAATGGCGGGTCAAGCTGGCGCCGATGGAGGCGTGCGCCAAGCCGCGGACCATGACTGTCACGGGCAGCAACACGCTCACACTCGAGAACGTGCTGGTCGGCGAAGTGTGGGTCTGTTCGGGGCAGAGCAACATGGGCATGAGCGTGAACGGCTGCTGGAACGCCGATCTCGAAATCGCTACGGCCAACTACCCCGCCATCCGACTGATCACCAATCCGAACCCGGGATCGCAGGAGCCGCAGACGACCTTCAACGGCGCCTGGGAGGCCTGCGCCCCCGCGACCGTTCCGGGTTTCAGCGCCGTCGGGTACTTCTTCGGCCGCACCCTGCACCAGATGCTCGGTGTTCCTGTCGGCCTTATCGACAACGCCTGGGGTGGCTCCGCCTGCGAAGCATGGATTCGTCGCGACTTGCTGAAGGACAAGGAAATCTACAAGCCGTTGATGGACCGGTGGGTCGAGACCGAGCGCAGCTTCGACTTCGCCAAGATCAGGGCCGACTACGAGCAGAAGCTTGCGGGGTGGAAGACACGTTGCGAGAAGGCCAAGGCTGCCGGCACGCCGGCGCCGCGCCGGCCGCGTCCGCCGCGGAACAAGCTGGCCGGCCAGCACCGTCCGGCGAACCTCTTCAACGCGCGCCTGCTTCCGCTCGTGCCCTACGGCATCCGGGGCGCCGTCTGGTACCAGGGTGAGTCGAACTCCGGCCGCGCCTACCAGTACCGCGACATGTTTCCGCTCATGATCCGGAACTGGCGCGATACGTGGAAACAGGGCGACTTCCCCTTCTACTGGGTGCAACTGGCCGATTTCAGGGACGAGCAGCCCGAGCCGGGCGACAGCGACTGGGCCGAGCTGCGCGAGGCTCAGACCATGACCATGGACAAGCTGCCCAACACGGGTCAGGCCGTCATCGTCGATCTGGGCGAGGCGTCCGATATTCACCCCAAGGACAAGCAGAACGTCGCGTTTCGGCTGGCGCGTTGGGCCCTGGCGCGCGACTACGGCCTCGACTTGCCCTATCGCAGCGCGCAGTACAAGTCGATGACGGTCGCGGGGAAGAAAGTCGTGCTCTCGTTCGACCACGTGAACGGCGGCCTGCGCACCGTCGACCACCGCCGCGTGAGCGGGTTCGCCATTGCCGGCGATGACAAGAAGTGGGTGTGGGCCGAGGCGAAGATCGTCGGCAAGGACCGGGTCGAAGTGTGGAGCGACGCCGTGGCGGCGCCGGTTGCCGTCCGCTACGCCTGGGCCGACAATCCCGTCTGCAACCTCTACGATCAGAGCGGCCTGCCCGTCACCCCCTTCCGCACCGACGATTGGCCGGGATTGACGGTGACTGCGTACTGACCGGGAACTTGAATCCAGTTACGGTTGCGCACACAACCAGGAGAACGGCTCTCCAGAGCCGTTCAGAACGGGTCTGGAGACCCGTTCTCCGAAGCTTGAGTTTCCATCTTGAATTGTCCCGGCAGCGAAGCGCCCCGTGGGCGGGACTGACCGCAAACTCCAATTCCCGCCCTGTCATCCCGAGGAACGTCACGGGCGGAACCCGCTGGCTCGTGGGCAAGACATGCGCAGGGTTGCGGGGAGAGATAATGGTAGAAAGATGGGATGGTAGAAAGATGATATGTTCGATTTTCGCATCTTCCTGCCTTCCCATTTTTCTACCCACACATTTTTCTACCGTAACGGTGCCTGGTACGGGGTGCGCGGTGAAGCGATGTCTTCAGGAGCGCAGCGGAGCGGAGTCGAGGGATCTCGAGACTTGCGACAAAGTCCGGACTGGTTTCCAATTCTCGAGATCCCTCGACTCCGCTTCGCTGCGCTCGGGATGACAGGTAGGGGTGCAGTTTGCCCGCCGAAGAGGATGGCAAAAGGGGGGAGAAAGCCGAGACATGGCCAACCCCCTGCAAGAGAGAGAATCAGGCAAGAAGACGTGCCGTCAGGTTAGCCCAGTACGCTCGTTCGAAAAGGGAGAGAATAGGGGAAGGAGCAGGGGAACGCCGTCCTATCCGCCATTCTCGCTCTTCGCCGGTTAACCCAACAGCCCATCCAGTCCCTCGAACGGGTTGGCCAGTCCGGTTGAGGCGCTTGCGCTGCTGGCGGAACCGCCGACGAACTGGCCCTTCTTGTTCTGCTTCTCGTGCTCGTCGTCGTGGCAGTAGAGGCACAGCAGTTCCCAGTTGCTGCCGTCCGGGGGGTTGTTGGAATGGTCGTGGTCACGGTGGTGGACCGTGAGTTCACGCAGGCGCTTGCCCGAAAACTCGCGCCCGCAGCGTCCGCACACGTGCGGGAACATCCGCAGGGCCTGGTCCCGGTAGCTCTTCTGGCGGTCCTTCTGGTCACGCCGCAGCTCGGCAATCAATTCCGCGCGTCGTTTGGGATCCGCGGGTGGTTTTGGTTTCTTCATGATTTGCTCTCCCGAAACGGATCAACGCGGGTGTCGCCCGTAACCCAAGTGTGGCATCGGTAGAAAAATGGGTAGGTAAGAAGATGGGAGAATTGACTGTATCATCTTTCTACCACCCCATCTTCCTGCCATTCCATTTTTCTGCCAGCCCATTTTTCT
>CAZKRK010000657.1:0-2925 GCA_964555035.1 uncultured Victivallales bacterium
CTCGTAACGGCGGAGGACCGCCGTCTCCAGGGGCTTTTCGGACACCCTCTACTTACCGGGAGTCCTGCAGTTCACGCTCACCTGGCCAAAACTCGCGGGGTCCGTATACCCCACAGTTTCCCGGGCGTTGACCTTGTACCCGCACTCCTTGACCAGCTCCGGTCCGGATTTGAATGCGTCACCAGTCTGCTGCAGCAGGCGTCGCAAACCCTCTTCGAGCCGAGACTGGAGCTCCGTGTATTCCGGTTTGCCGACCAAGTTGTTCTGCTGGAACGGATCTTCTTCGTTGTCGTACAGCAGCCACGGCCCTTTGAGGTCACGCACATAGGTGTATCGTTGCGTGCGAATTCCGCGGTATTCGCGTCCTCCCCGATTCCGGCCCCATTGGCCGAATGGGGACGGACACATGATCAGAACGGGGCGGTCCCCGGCCATGCGTTTGCCGCGGATGAGAGCCGAATAGTCTTCGCCTTCGACCGTCTTCGGGATCGCAATCCCGCTCAACGCCAGTACGGTCGGCATAATGTCCGCGGAACCGAACGGTTCATCGATCGCCGCGGGTTTGACCTTCCACCCGGTCGGACAGCGCAACAGGAATGGAATGCGAATCGACTCATCGTACGGCTGCTGCTTCTTCATCGCGCCGCGCGAATGCAGCATGTCGCCGTGGTCGGATGTGAAGACAACAATCGTGTTCCCGTCGAGACCGGTCCTGCGCAGAGCGCCGAGGAGTTTGCCCACACACTGGTCGAGCGCGGTGCAGTGTGCGTAGTAACCCGCCAGATCGCGCTGCGCAGCCTTGGCATGCTCCGGAGGAACGTTGTCACGCAACGTCAGCTTCATCTTATCGTACTTGTCGGTCAGTTCCTTGGGACCGGTGCGATAGGGCGCGTGCGGCGGTCCCCACGACATAAAGAGACAAAACGGTTTTCCGTCGCGTCCACGCTCACTGATATAGGCGATCGCATCGTCCGTCTGCGCATACGCATCATAGGCTGGCCACGTCCGGCGCACATTTGAATTGCCCTCGTAGTAGAGCGACTTGTTGTAGTTGTGCGTACATTCCAAGACCTTCCAGTACGTGAAGCCCTGGCGGCGTTCGGGCGGGATGTACGCACTGCGTCCGGTCCCGTCAACGTGCCACTTGCCGATATACGCCGTCTCGTAGCCCGCCTTGTTGTAGGCATCCGCGATCGAGACAGCTTCGTTATTCAGACGCAGGTCATTCAGGAAAACGCCGTGCGTGAGCGGGTAGCGCCCCGTCATCAGTGACGCCCGGAACGGGCTGCAGACCGGACAGTTGGATACCGCGTGGGTGAAGGTCGCACTCGTGGCCGCCAGCTTGTCCAAATTGGGAGTCGCCACGTCGCCGTTACCTGCATATCCCATCGATTGCGCGCGCCACTGGTCACCGAAGACGAAAACCAGGTTGGGCTTGCGCGGCTGGTCTCCTGCCCCGCGCGACATACAAGCGGTAACGGTTGCGGCCGCCCCGAGTGTCTTCAGGAAAGATCGTCTTTGCATGAGTCCTTCTTTCTCCGCCGCTTTCATCTTACCAGCGTCAGATAGATGGCACGTACGTCGAGAGGTTGAGGTTGCCACTCGTGCTGAGATCACCCCAGCCCTGGTCATCCGCAAGGATGATGACCACGTTGGGGCGAGGCGTCGTCTCGACCCCGAAGGCCGCCACGCTGCTCGTCGCCACGAGTACCGCCTTGTAGAAGATACGCACTATGGAGTTCTTCACCGCGACACCATAGCGAAATCCCGCGGATTCGCCAACCGTCTTCTAAGCAGCTGTTTCCCGCCGCTGCGCCACGCGCATTCCCTTGCCAATGCCCCTTGTCTTTTGTATCGTCCGTTTCTGCGTCTGAGTTCCTGAGACATTCATTCAATTTCGCCGCCGGGAGCGGCATCACGCCGAGAAAGGATCTTGACCATGAAAGGAATCTCCTTAGCCCGTGTTCCGTGCATCGCCATCGTAGCGGCGTCCCTGGCACCGGGGGTGTTCGCGGACTTGGCCGCGGACATCATGCAGAAAACCGGCATCAAAGGCGGAGTGGTGCTTCACGTGGGATGCGGTGACGCCGAGCTGACCGCGGCCTTGCGCATAAGGGACAGCTACCTCGTGCAGGGCCTCGAGACCGATCCCGAGAAGGTGGAGACCGCACGGCGGAAGCTGCGGCAGTCCGGGGCAAATGGACCGGTCGCCATCGTGCTGTTCGACGGGAAACACCTCCCCTACGTGGACAACCTGGTCAACCTGGTCGTGTCTGAAGACCGGGGCAGCGTCGCAATGGACGAGATCATGCGGGTGCTGGCGCCTTACGGCGTGGCGTACATCAAGGAAGGGGGCGCCTGGCAGAAGACCGTCAAGCCGGTTCCGCCCGACACGGACGAGTGGACGCACTATCTCCACGACCCGAGCAACAACGCCCTCTCCACGGACGACCGCATTCATCCGCCGCGCCACATGCAGTGGGTCGGCAGCCCGCGCTACTCGCGCCACCACGACCACATGTCCGCCATGAGCGCCTGCGTAACCGCGGGCGGCAGGATCTATCACACCATGGACGAATCGCCGCGTTTGTCGATCTTCCTCCCACCGACCTGGAAGCTGATCGCCCGCGACGCGTTCAACGGCACCCTTCTCTGGAAACGCGACATCGACGAGTGGTACACGCACATGCATCGTCTGAAGAGCGGCCCGGCCTTTCTGCCGCGGAAACTCGTCGCCATCGGCAACATCCTCTACGCCGCCGCCGGCATCCACGCCGCCGCCGAACAGATCGACGGCGCCACGGGCAAAACGCTTCAGACCTACGTGCCCGACATGGAAACAGACGAAATTCTCTACTCCGACGGCGTCCTCTTTCTCGTAGGCAGCGCCCCGAATGCGAACAGCAAGTCGGTCGACCCCCGCGC
>CAZKRK010000658.1:0-2915 GCA_964555035.1 uncultured Victivallales bacterium
GGCCGTTCGCCTTGAGGGAATGCCCCGCTTTTCCATGGACTGGGACATCTACATTCCATCTCGGGACCAATTTTGAATCGTGACAGATACCGACACAATCCGCAAACACCTGAAGGCCGCCTTTCCGGCCGGTGTCGACTTCTGCTCGGCGCGGTATATGTCGGAGGTCGACGAGCGGCTGAGTGTACGCAAGGACATTGTCGAGCCGGTTGGCGTTTTTCGATCGGCGGGTGTCATGTTCACGGTCGCTGACGGCGGCGGTCTCGGTTACGGGGCGACATGCGATCTTTCGCCGAGCGGGCTCGCGCGTGCCGTCGATTGCGCCCGCCGGTGGGCGCGGCGTACCGCCGGCCGGAGCGTGATTGACTTCCGGCGGGTCGCGTGGCCGTGTTCCACGGGTGAATGGCACGGGGTGGAGCGTGTCCCGTGGGAATCCGCGCCGCTGGCCGACAAACTGTCGCTGTTGATGGACCTTTCGCGCGGACTCAAGCAGCACGATTTGATCGTGGACTGGGGCAGCGTTGTCCGGCGCGTGGCCGCGGAGACCCTTTACGTCACGGGCGATGGCGGTTGTGTGCACCAGACCGGGAGCTACATGTTTCCCCATATCTATGCCACGGCCCACGAGGGGACGCTTACTCAAACCCGCACGCTCGGCGCCATCGGCAACTGCCGCCAGGGCGGCATGGAAGTGCTGGAGGATGCCGGCTACATCGGCGAGACCGGGCGTGTCGCCGGCGAAGCCGTTGCCTTGTTGCGCGCGGACAACTGCCCGACGGCGGAGATGGACGTGGTCCTCGACCCTGACCAGATGATTTTGCAGGTCCACGAGTCGATCGGCCACCCGCTCGAGCTGGACCGGATCCTCGGCGACGAACGGAACTACGCCGGTACGAGTTTCGTTTCCCTCGACATGATCGGTTCCTACCGCTACGGCAGCGAGCTGCTGAACGTGTCGTTCGATCCGGCACGCCCGGAGGAGCTGGCCACCTACGGCTATGACGACGAAGGGTGTGGGGCCGTCAAGACGATGATCGTCGAAAAGGGCGTTCTCCAGCGCGCCCTGGGTGGGACGGTCAGCCAGACGCGGTCCGGGGTGCCGGGCGTAGCGAACGCGCGCGCCCACGGTTGGAATCGGCCGGCGATGGACCGCATGGCCAACCTCAACATCGAACCCGGAGATCAGTCTCTCGACGAGCTGATCGCGGCCACCGAGCGCGGCATCTACATGAAAACGAACTGTAGCTGGTCGATTGACGACAGCCGCAACAAGTTTCAGTTTGGCTGCGAGTGGGGGCGGTTGATCGAAGACGGCGAACTGACCGGTCTTGTGCGCACGCCGGGCTATCGCGGCATTTCGGCCACGTTCTGGCGCAGCCTGGCGGGGGTAGGGCGGGAAGAGACTGTCGAGTTGCTGGGTGCGCCGAATTGCGGCAAGGGCGAACCCAACCAGCTTGCGCGCGTCGGCCACGCCGTGCCGCCCTGTCGCTTCCAAAACGTCCAGGTCTTCGGAGGCGAGTGATATGCGCGACTATTTCTTCTCCTGCGTGGACTATCTGACCAACACCTTGCGCGCCAACGAGGTGTTGCTGGTCAACTACAGCGGCGAGGAGTCCGACTTTGTGCGCCTCAACGGCTCGCGTGTGCGCCAGGCGGGCAGCGTCGTGCAGCACTACGTGAGCCTGCAGCTAGTCGACGGTGCGCGTCACGCGTGCGCCGAGACGACCGTCTCGGGTGTGGCCGAGGCCGACCGGCCCATGTTGACGGGCTTGCTCGAGAATCTGCGCGCACGCCTGCCGCAACTGCCCGAGGATCCCCACCTCCTCTATGCTACGGAAGTCCATCCGACTGAACGCATCGAGCCGAACAGGCTGCCGGAGACGGATCAAGCCGTTGGCGCGATCCTTGACGCGGGGAGCGGGCGCGATCTTGTCGGCATCTACGCTTCCGGCACAATTCTGCGGGGCTTTGCCAATTCGCTGGGTCAACGCAATTGGTTTGAGACGGCCAGCTTTCACTTTGATTGGTCGCTTCACGCTCATGGCGACAAGGCCGTCAAGGGAGCCTATGCCGGATTCGAATGGCACGCGAACCTCCTTGACCACAGAATCGCCGCGGCCGAGGCGGAGCTTCAGATCGCGCGACGCGAAGCGCGGACGATCGAGCCCGGCGAATACCGTACCTACCTGGCGCCGTCCGCGCTCAAGGAGATCGTGCGCTTGCTGGGATGGGGCGGCTTCAGCATTCGTGCCCACCGAACCGGCACGACACCTCTGCTGCGTCTGGTTCGCGGCGAGGCGGAACTGAATGCGGGTGTGACCATCAGCGAGAACACGCGCGGCGGTATTGCGCCGGGGTTTTCCGAGGCCGGTTTTGTCAAGCCGGACAGCGTCGCACTTGTCGAGAAAGGGCAGCACGGCCGTCCACTCGTGTCACCGCGTTCGGCCAGGGAATACGGAGTGCCCACCACGGGTGGCGACGAGTATCCCGAGTCTCTCGATGTCGGTGCGGGTGACCTCTCGACGGCGGACATTCTCAATACGCTTGGGACGGGGCTCTACATCAACACGTTGTGGTACCTGAACTACTCCGACCGTTCCGCCGGACGCATCACCGGCATGACGCGTTTTGCCACCTTCTGGGTCGAGAATGGCGCCATCGTCAGTCCCGTCAATGTCATGCGCTTTGACGAGACGGTGTATCGTATGCTGGGCGGCGAGCTCACCGGCCTGACGCGGGAACGCGAGTTCTTTCCCAGCAGCCACACCTACTTCGCCCGCCACATCGACAGCATCCGCGTCCCCGGCGCCCTTGTCAACCGGTTGCGGTTGACGTTGTAGTGGGGGGGGGGGGGGGGGCCCCGCCCCGGGGGTTGAGCATATTGACACACCCCCGGAATGCCACCGCCCCAACCC
>CAZKRK010000659.1:0-2895 GCA_964555035.1 uncultured Victivallales bacterium
GGGGCGGGCCGGTGGCGGGTTCGGCCGTAGAGGGTTCCTGCGAATGGGCGTTGCCGGATTGGCGTTGCCGGCCATTGTTCCGGGCAGTGCGCTTGGGAAGAACGGCGCCGTCGCTCCGAGCGATCGGATTGCCGTTGGTTTGATTGGCACCGGCGGCCGCATGGGCGGTGTGTGGGGCGCCCTGTCACGGGTGCCGGGTGTGCAGGGCGTGGCGGTGTGCGATGTACAGAGAGCGCGCCGCGAGAACTACTGCAAGCGCCTGAAGCTGCGCCCGGAAGACGCGCACGTGGATTTTCGCGAGTTGGTGGCGCGGGCCGACGTTGACGCAGTGGCGATCGCCTCGCCGGACCACTGGCACGTGCCGCAGGCCGTGGCGGCGATCAAGGCCGGGAAGGATGTCTATTGCGAGAAGCCGCTCAGCAACACGATCGGCGAGGGACGGGTGCTGGTTGAGACGGCGAAGCGGTATGGCGCGGTCTTTCAGCACGGCACGCAGCTTCACTCCATGGGAGGAGTGCGCCGCGCGTGTGAGCTCGTACGCAACGGACGGCTCGGGAAACTCGAAAAAATTGTGATCGGTTCGCCGCCGGGTCGTGCTACGGGTTGGCCCAAGCCCGAGCCGGTGCCCGAAGGGTTCGAGTACGACCTCTGGCTCGGCCCGGCCCCCGAGGCTCCTTACTGTGGACTTCGGGTCAGGAGTCTTCCGGGCTGGTACTTTATCACGGACTACAGCAAGTCCGGCTGGATTGCGGGCTACGGGGTACACGATCTCGACATTGCCCAGTGGGGTATGGGGCTCGAGCGCAGCGGGCCGATAGCGATTGAAGGGCGCGGCGTCTACCCGAAGGATGGCCTGTTCGACACCGTTCTGACCTACGACCTCGAATTCGAGTATGCCAACGGCGTGAAGATCGTCATGACCGACACGGGCAAGAATCGGCACGGGGTGAAGTTCATCGGCGAGAAGGGATGGGTGTTCACGCGGGGCGGAATCGAGGCCGAACCAAAGTCGCTGTTGCGCGAAGCGATCGGACCCGGCGAGACGCACCTCTATCGCAGCCCCGACCACGCGCGCAACTTCATCGATTGCGTGAGGAGCCGCGGCGAGACCATCACTCCTCCCGAGATCGCGCACCGCGCAACGTCGACCGCGTTGCTGGGCGGGATCGCGTGTCAGTTGGGACGCAAGTTGAAGTGGAATCCCGAGCAAGAGCAGTTCATCGGCGACGATGCCGCGAACGGGCTGCTGCGGTGTACGATGCGAAGTCCGTGGGGCGTGTGATAATTTTAGATTTTGGATTTTGGATTTGGGATTTGGAATTTGGCAGGAGGTGGACGGATGACTGAGGAAGAACTGAAGGCTAGGACGAAGGACTTTGGGTTGAGGGTGATGAAGCTCGTGGATGCTCTGCCCAATACGATGGCGGGCCGGGCAATTGGGAGTCAGCTGATACGCTCCGGGACATCTGTAGGAGCGAACTACCGTGCAGCATGTCGTGGACGCTCAAAAGCGGAATTTGCCGCGAAGCTGGGAGTTGCCGAAGAGGAAGCCGATGAGTCCGCGTTCTGGTTGGAGTTGACAATGGATGGCGGCCTGATTGACCGCAAACGGGTGAAACGTCTGTACCGCGAAGCCGAAGAACTTACGGCTATCCTCACGGCATCCGTAAAGACGGCGCGTTCCAGGCAATCCAAAGTCACAAATCCAAAATCCAAAATCAAATAGGTGTGACCGATGATGACCACGAGCAAGTTGGGCGTATTGATTCACGGCGCCGGTTGGGTGTCGACCCAGCACATTGACGCGTTCAAGAAGAACCCGAATGCCGAGATCGTGGCGATTTCCAGTCGGACGAAGGCCGGCGCGCAGAAGCGGGCGGCGGAAGCCGACCTCGATGTCCCTTGCCTGGACAACTACGAAGAGGCGCTGGCGCTCGACGGCGTAGACGTGGTCGCCGTATGCACTCCGCAGCACGTGCACGCGGAGAACGTCATTGCGGCGGCGGAGGCCGGGAAGCACATTGTGATCGAGAAACCGGTCTGCCAGACGCTGCTCGAGCTGCGTGCCATGCAGGCGGCGGTCGACGAGGCCGGCGTGAAGACGGTTGTCAGTTTTGTGCTGCGATGGAACCCGCTCTTCAAGAAAGTCAAATCGATGACGGCTGAAGGGGCCTTCGGAGAGGTCTACTGCGTCGAGACGGACTACCAGAGCTACTGCGGCGATTGGTGGGGCGGGTATCCGCAGGGGCGGACGCGGGAGACGGGGCGCAGCGCCTTTCTGCTGGCGGGGTGTCACGCCATCGACGCCCTGAGGTGGTTTGCCGCGCAAGGAGAGTTCGAAGCCGCCGATCCGGTCGAGGTCTTTGCCTACGAGGGCGGAAAACGCGCGCGGTCGAGAGAGCAATACAACCCGATTTCCAATGACTGGCATGACGGGGAACCGCTGGAATACGCCGGTCTGGAGATGGCACTCGTGAAGTTCGCAAATGGTGTGCTTGGCAAAGTGTCGGTGAATTTCGAGTGCATTCAGCCGTATGCGTTTCCGGTTGAGATATTCGGCAACAAGGGGTCCGTGAAAGACAACCGCATCTGGTCGCACTCCATGCCGGACCAGGAGGAGTGGGTCGAGCTGCCGGACATCCGTCCGGACAGTTCAGACGTGACCCATCATCCTTTTCAGGGCGAGATCGATCACTTCGTGGACTGCGTTCTCAACAACCGGGAGTCGCACTGTAATCTGGCGGATGCCGTCAAGACGCACGAAGTTGTTTTCGCGGCCAACGAGTGCTACCGCACGGGGCGGCCGGTGGGGTTGCCGTTGGGGTGATCGCCGATTCCGTCCCCTCACCCGGCTCGCTCCGCTCGCCGACCTCTCCCCCGAGGGGAGAGGTGGGA
>CAZKRK010000660.1:0-2886 GCA_964555035.1 uncultured Victivallales bacterium
GCGCAGCATCGCGAGGTGCACCGAAACGAGACGTCGGTGCCCGTAGCGCGGAAATCCATCCTGTTCCGCCGTAGCCGGGCGAAGGCGGGACAGGACGGGTTTCCGCGCTACGGCATTTGCACGTCGCGCCTTCCGGCGCGTTTGATACGCGACCCACGCGAAATCACATTCTTTTGACAGCCGTTTTGCATCTCCATGACAACTTAGAGCAGGGGTAGGTGGTAGTCTTTGTGTCAGAAGGAGGACGCCACCATGAGTACGCACGCCCATGCCCTTTCACCATCCCGTCTTGCTTTCGCACTCGCCGCAACGCTCATCGCCGCGGCCGTGCCGCGCGCGAACGGCGACAGCAGCACGCCGCTCCTGCTGTCGCGAGACGGGTTCCGCGCGGAGTATCGCGAGGACGCACTCGCCCTCACGCCGGTATTGCACCCTCAGTACCTGCCTCTCGATCTGACGACGATCTCCAACGCGGGCGCCGTCTGCGCGCGGTTTCGACTCGACACCAACGCGTGCGCGGCGCTTGAACGTAACGGGTTTGTCGTACTTGCGGCGGATCAGGACGGACCGGTGATCGAGGTGCTTGAGGAACTGCTGCAGTGCGGAGTACCCCTCTTCATCACATCCGATCTGATGCTGCATCTCTACCACCTCGTTTTCGATGCGGTACTCCAGAGCATTGAGTCAGCAGAGTTTCACCCCGAGCTCGTGGAACTCGCGACCCGTCTGTGCGATGCGTCCGAATCGCAATACGACACGTTCACGGGCGACCTGAAAGAAGCGGCGAGGCGCAACGTGGCCTACTCGTGCGTTGCCTTGCGTTTGCTCGGAGAGGACGTACAGCCGCCGGGCTACGTTGCGTCTGTTGTCACCCAGGAGCTCGCGAAAGTGGAGGCGCACGCGGGTTTTGGTCCGAGCCCGATCTTCGGATACGCGGAGGACTACTCGCAGTACGTTCCGCGGGGGCACTACACGCGAAGCAAGACCCTGGAGAAGTATTTCAAGGCGATGATGTGGTTCGGGAGGATGACGTTTCTTCTCAAAGAGGGGCTTGTCACGCCGCAGCAGGCGCGCATCCAGACTCTGCAGGCCATGCTTGTCGCAACGACCCTGAACCGGCCGGAGCTGGCGGACTCCTGGAACCGCATCTACGCCGTCACGTCGTTCTTCGTGGGGGAATCGGACGATCTCATGCCGTCCGAGTATGCCGCAGCCTGGTTGGAGGTGGCGCAAGACCCGACGAACCTGCTGGAGCTCGCATCGGGCGATACCCTCCTGTCGCTCCGCCATCGCCTGGCGGCTCTCAAACCGCCGCGCATCTACGGCGGCACGGGGAATGCGGTCATGCCGCCGTCGGCGGATGAGGCGGACCTATATCGACTTCTCGACACAACCATAGGCCTGCGCCTGATGGGGCAGCGCTTCATACCGGACAGCTATATGTTCCAGCAGCTCATCTTTCCGGCGGCTGGTGACTACGTGGGAACAAACGCGCCTTTCACCTGTGTCGCGACGGCCGGCGGCCCGTTCCGCTGCTTCCCGCGGGGCTTGGACGTGATGGGCGTGCTGGGTTCGCGGCGGGCGGTGAGCATTCTCGACAGGGAGGGGGACACGGAGTACGAGGGATACGCCGAGCAGTTCAACGCTCTACGCCGCGAGTTTCGCGCGTACGGACCGGCGGACTGGAACCGGAACCTCTACGGTGGCTGGTTGTATGTGCTGAAGTCGCTGTTCCGTGGCCGTGGCGTACGGTATCCGTGTTTCATGCGCGGAACGGCCTGGAGGGACAGGCAACTCCAATCGGCGCTGGGATCGTGGACCGAGCTGCGGCACGACACGATTCTGTATGCGAAGCAGAGCAACTCGGGCAGCACTACCAGTCAGCCGCCCCCGCCCCCCGAACGCGACCGCGGCCACGCGGAACCCGTGCCGCATTTCCACAACCGTCTCCTGGCACTCACCCGCATGATGCGGCAGGGGTTTCAGGATCTGCAGGTGGGTGGCGAGCGTGCTCGCTCCTCGCTGCAAGCCCTGGAAACCACACTCTCCCGTCTGGCGCACATCGCCACGCGGGAATTGGAGGACATTCCTCTTTCTGACGACGACTACCACTTCCTGGAGTGGGGTTTCATACCCGTCTTGCAAGCCACCATGGATCTCGGCGTCGAGTCCGTTTTGGATCCGACGTCGTTAATTGCCGATGTTCACACCGACCCCAACTCGCAGTCCGTGCTCGAAGAGGCGCTGGCGGGGTTCAACCTGATGCTTGTCGCCTACCGTCTGCCGGGCGGACGGATGGTGCTGGGGGCGGGGCCGGTCTACAGCTACTACGAGTTCAAATGGCCGATGGCGAACCGGCTGACGAACGAGGCGTGGCGCGACATGCTGAGCACCGGGACGCGTCCCGCCCGGCCACCGTGGACGCGCACCTTTCGCCAACCGGTCGAGCTGGGGCCGGAGAATGCGTCGACCGGCGACCGCGATGGCGATGGGATAACGGACGGCGACGAGTGTGCGGCGGGGACAGACCCTGACGACCCGGCGTCCTGCCTGCGTGTTACCCGCGTCAAACTCGCCGGCGACGCGCCGGTTGTCCATTGGCAGAGTGCGCCCGGCAAACGCTATCGCTGCGAGTACTCGGACGATCTTCGCACCTGGAACCTGATGGGCACGCCCGTCCAGGCGACGAGCGAACGCGCCGCAAGCATGGACACCTCCGCGGAAAACGCGCCGCGCCGCTACTACCGCGTCAAAACGATTCCCTGAACATACGGGATAGGCCGCGTTCCCACCGTGCGCTCAATTCCACACTTGCGAAAGTGTGGAATTGAGCACTGGCCGGTCCCGCCCTCGGTGCGTCTCGCTTTCAAGGCAATTCGAGGCGGG
>CAZKRK010000661.1:0-2878 GCA_964555035.1 uncultured Victivallales bacterium
CGAACCAAGCGCATATGTCGCCCCTCCGGGGCTCACCGGGTTTGCTGACTGACGGGGCCTGGGGTTCCGCTGCGCTTCACCCCAGGCTCTACTATGACGGTCCTCCGGGCCTATGCACGGCGCTGCACTTTGACCACCGGAATCGCTGGCGGATGCATGCCAGGCTGTGACGAGGGCGAATGGGTGTCAGCGATGATTCCGAGAGGTCCTCTGAGGCTTGAGTGTGTCCGAGCAAGCGTCGTGAGACAGGAAGCGGCCGGCCTGCTTTGTTGCTCAGAGCACTTTTCCCATCCGCTCCACGACGCTCTGCAGCGTTTCCCACTTCTTGCAGAAAGTGAACCGCACCTGGGTTCTTCCCATTTCCGGGCGGCTGTAGAAGGATGAGCCCGGAACAGTCGCAACCTTGGCCTTGGCGATCAGTTTGCGCGCGAAGTCGAAGTCGTCCGTTGCCCCGAGACGGTCCATCAGTTCTCCCACTTCGGTCAGGACGTAGTATGCGCCCTCGGGCCGGCGGAGCTGGAACCCTGCCGTTTCCAGGGCGCCGCACAGGTAGTCCCTGGCCTTGAGGTAGTGGCCGCAGAGGTCTGTGTAGTAGCTGGCCGGGAAAGCCAGGGCAGTGACGCCGGCGTGCTGCAGCGGCGTCGGCGCCCCCACCGTGAGGAAGTCGTGAACCTTGCGAATTCGTGCCGTGATTTCTGGTGAAGCGATTGCCCAGCCGACCCGCCAGCCGGTTACGGAATAGGTCTTTGAGAGGGAGTTCACCGTGATCGTGCGCGCACCCATGCCCGGAAGAGAGGCGAGCGAGACATGTTCATGTCCGTCAAAGACGATGTGCTCGTAGATCTCGTCGGTGACGGCATATGAGTCCCACTCCCGGCAGAGCTCGGCCACCCACGTCAGCTCTTCTCTCGTGAAGACCTTGCCCGTGGGGTTGTTGGGGGTGTTGATGATGATCGCCTTGGTGCGCTCGTTGAACGCGGCGGCCAGCTCGTCGCGGTCAAGCGACCAGTCCGGTGGGTGCAGCGTAACGTAGCGCGGCGTGGCGCCGGAGAGGATTCCGTCAGGGCCATAGTTCTCGTAGAACGGCTCGAAGACGATGATCTCGTCGCCGGGGTTGATGATCGCCTTGAGCGTGGCAATCATGCCCTCGGTGGCGCCGCAGGTGACGGTGATGTCCGTGGCCGGATCGCACTCGATTCCGTTGAAATCCGCGGCCTTGCGCGCGATGGCCTCGCGCAGCTCCGGTTCGCCGAACGTCACGGGATACTGGTTGCGTTCCGAGTGGATCGCGGCAATGGCCGCGGCCTTGAGATCTTCGGGCGACGCGAAGTCGGGGAAGCCCTGCGAGAGATTGTCGCCTCCCGCGGCATCGCAGACCCGTGTCATCTCACGAATGACGGACTCCGTGAACAACTCGGTGATTCGACTGAGTTCCTTCACTTGGCGGCGGCTCCGTAGAACTTGCGGACGGTTTCAATGACGTAGCCGACCTCTTCGTCCGTCAGCTCGGGGGTCATCGGCAGTGAACACACCTCCCGGCTGAGCGCTTCGGTCTCGGGGAAGCCCGTGTCCTTGAGCTCCAGTGCTTCGTGCCGGTAGTATGGCTTGCGGAACTGCGTCAACACTTCCACGCTGTTCTCACGCAGGAAGGTGGAGAAGACCTCTTCCTCCCTGGCTCGAACCGTGTAGTTCTGATAGACGTGGTCGAAGCCGGGTGCGTCGTAGTGGGGGAGCAGGAGGTTCTCCAGATCGCCCAGCTCCTCACGGTAGCGCGCGGCTATGGCCTTGCGGCGTTCTATCCAGCCCGGCAGGCGTTTGAGTTTCACGCTGAGAAATGCGGCTTGGAGATTGTCCAGGAGGCAGGTGAATCCGTGGCCGTGGTATTCCCCGGTCTCGCGGTCTTCCCCGTTGAACCGCATGCGGCGACTGTACTCGTAGACCTTCTCGTCGTCGGTCGTAATGCCGCCGCCGTCGCCGTAGCCGCCCAGGATTTTGAAAGGATAGAAGCTCCAGCAGCCCGTGAGTCCCCAGGCGCCCGCGCGTTTGCCGTTGATGCCGGCGCCAAGCGACTGGCAGGCATCCTCCACGACGACGAGGTCGTGTGCCTGCGCGATCTCCATGATGCGGGGCATGTCCGCCATCATGCCGCTGAGATGGACGGGCATGATGCCGCGTGTGCGGGGGGTCAGTGCCGGCTCAATCAGGTCCGGGTCGATGTTGAAGTCCTTGCGGACGTCCACCAGGACGGGTTTGGCCCCCACGTTGACGATTGCCGAGCAGCTCGCCACGAAAGTGTGCGCCGGGACGATGACCTCATCGCCGGGGCCGATTCCCGCGGCCCTGAGCGAGAGGTGCAGGGCATCGTATCCGCTGTTGACGCCGATCGCGTAGCGCGTTCCCACAAAAGCGGCGAGCTCCTCTTCGAAGTTCCAGAGGTGTTCGCGGTTGATGAGCTGGCCGGTGCTCATAACGTCAAAGTAGGCGGCATCCAACTCTTGCTTGAGTTCTTGGTAGATACGGGCCGGGTTAACGAAACGTACCTTGTAGCTGTATCCCATAGCGTGGGGTCTCCTGCCTGGCGGGTGCGTCCGCCTTGTTGCGCGCCCGGCGCGCAACGAATGCGTTTTTTCATGATTGAGAAATGGGATGATGTATGGTCGGTCGGGCGATGTCAACGCTGAAAGCGGGTCCCGGTTTAGCTGTGGCCGGCTGTTACGTTTCACGCATGTTGCTCACTCTCCGCTCGCCCTTGCCCTTCCGCTACGCTCCAGGGTTTGCGGGCGCACTACGAACACGGCGCACATCCCCTTGATGCGTGCGCGCCATGTTCGTAGTGCGCCCGCAAGCCCTGGAGCGTAGCGGAAGGGCAAGGGCGAGC
>CAZKRK010000662.1:0-2855 GCA_964555035.1 uncultured Victivallales bacterium
CGCCCGGTCCCGTCCCTGTTTGGTAAGGTCACGGCGTGACCTGAGGTATCGGCGCGACAATTCAATTGGGTGAACGATGAAAAGACGTGATTTTATGAAGACGCTGGCGTTTTCCGCGACGGCCGTGCTGGCCCGGGCGGATGCCGCGGCCGTGCCGTCGCTTCGGGCACTGGCCGGTGACAAGCTTCCGCTGGGCGTGGCCCTGCGCTCCCCTGTCGAAAAGGTCTACAGCGTCGCGGAGCAGGCGTTGATCAAGCGCCACTTCGGCATCGTCACGCCGGAGAACGCCATGAAGTGGGATCGCTGCCAACGCGAGCCCGGCCCGCACCGTCTTGAGAAGGCGGATGGACTGGTCGCATACTCGGAAAGGAACGGGCAGAAGGTCCTTGGCCACACCCTGCTGTTCAATCGCGACAACGAGTATCCGGCATGGGTGTTCAAGGACGGCCGGAACGGTGCGTCGCGAAAGCTGGTCGAGAAGCGTCTGCACCACCATATCCAAACGATGATGGGGCACTACAAGGGCCGGATCTACGCGTGGGACGTTGTCAACGAAGCGGTAGAAGAGAAAGAGCCCTACTACCGCGAGACGAACTGGTTTCGCATGTTTGCGGGCGAGTTCGTTCCGCTTGCCTTCCGCCTGGCGCGCAAAGCGGATCCCGCCGCGCTTCTCATATACAACGACTACCGCGTGGAACAACCCCGGAAACGCGAGCGCGTCCTCCTGCTGCTCGACGAGTTGCGCGGCGAGGGGGTGCTTCCCGACGTGGTCGGCATCCAGGGGCATTGGGAACTGGATGACGTGCCGTTCGAGGAGCTTGAAAAGACGATCATCGCACTGCATGAAGCCGGTGTCCGTACATCCGTAACCGAGCTGGATATCGATGTCATCTCGCGCAGGAAGTACTGGAATCCGAAGACCCGCCCCGAAGCGGTGAAACAGGACCCTTACCGTGACGGCTGTCCTGACGACGTGCTCGCCCGGCAGGCGGAACAATACGGACGGCTCTTCAAGCTCTTCGTGAAGCACGCCGACAAGATGGAGCGCGTGACGTTCTGGGGATTGAGCGACCGCCACAGCTGGCTCAACTCCTGGCCATGGAAACGGGTCAACCACGGACTCCTCTTCGATCGCGAGGCCCGCCCAAAACCGGCATTCTACGCCGTGGCGGAAGCTCTGAGGAACTCGCGCGCGTCTACCTGATCAGCAACACCGTCCCTGACGGTGCAGGCGGTGCGAGGATGTTGATCAGGCTCACCGTCTTGCCGACAGGATCGATCTCCACGTCTGCGCTCCAACCCGCCGTCAGGATATTGGTCGCGCTGAACGCCCCGGCGCCGTTGAGGCTGCCGCTGTAGCCGATCAGGGGCTGGGTGGAAGTGTTGGGGTTGGCGTTTGAGAAGTCGACCGTCAACTCGCCGTCCAGCCAGAGGCTGTTGCCACAACCGATGGCCGTCAACCCGCCTGCCCCCGGCGCCACGTACAGGCTTGAATTCGGCCCTTGCCGGTAGTTGTTGACGTTGACCGTCGCGCTGCTGCCGGTGATCTTGATCGTGTTCGTGGACGCGTTCCCCGACCGGGCGCCGTTGTAGAGGTCCGTGACGTTCTTGAGAATGCCCCCGCCGATGTTCCATGTGCCGACTCCCCGGTTGCCGAGGTAGATGGACTTGCCGCCACCGTCAAACGTGCCCCCGGTCTGCGTCACGAAACCGGTGCCGCCGTTCTGGTACCCGATGCGCGTATGGCCGGTCGGTGCGTCGATTCTACCGCCCAAATCGAGTTCGACTCTTCCGATGCCGCTCGTGCGCCCAATGAAGAAATTGGTAACCCCCGTAAGGACGGCATTCGTTACGCGCAGCGTCCCGTCACCCAGATGGCCGACGGTGAACTCCCTGCCGCCGTTGTCCCAGGTCCCCCGGCCGTGACCGCCATCAGCCCCGTGCTGCCTGCATAGCGGCCGATGAACACGTTCGCAAGCGGCTTTCCCTGGACGACGCCCGGCGCGTCCAGTACGAGCGTGCCGTGCCCGTAGCGGCCGACGTGCATGAGGTCCATGTTGGTGAAACTGCCGCCCGTGACGGTATAGATCCCCGTGCCCCTGGAATCGGTGCCGAACCACATGTTCCTGCCGCCGGCGTTGAAGGCGCCGCCGCTCTGGTTGAGCGTGCCGTGCCCGACATTGCCGATGTTGCCGGTGTCGTACGCGGTGAGCTGCCCGCCTGTAATCTCGAGTGTGCCGGTCTTGTCGAGCCAGGCGCCGACGCGCAGGATCTTGACGTCCGCCGTTTCTCCCGGCCCGATCGTGCAGGTCAGTCCGTTGCCGATACCCGCGCCGAGAATCGCGTTGTCCGCGGCCCCCGGAGGCCCCCCGGCAGGAGACCAACTCCCCGCGTCGATCCAGGCCCCCGAGGGGGAATTCGTGAACGTGTAGTCCACGCCGTACACACAATTCGGCGTCGCCAGAAACGCCACACCGAGGACCGCCACAACTGCAACCGCTGACTTCTGCATCATCCGTCCCTTGCACGAGACACCCATCCGAATCCATCGGGTCCGCCGGACGCTACGCGCTTGTTGTCTTGCCACTTCCAGATGACGGCAGAGAGGGTACGCTCTTTCGTCGTACGCGGCAAGGTAAGAGAGAACGACCAGGTTCCTTTGGTCAGCTTCTTACCTCAAGCCGACAGGCACATCGTCCCCCGAAAGCGCACCGTCTCGCGGCACAATCAACGCAGTTCGCCCCTGTGACCTATTGAGTCCAGGGCAATCGCGAAGAAGATGATGAGGCCCCTGACGATTGTGTAGATGAAGGGGGACGCGTTCATCATGGCCAAGCCGTTCATGATGGTTGTTA
>CAZKRK010000663.1:0-2847 GCA_964555035.1 uncultured Victivallales bacterium
AACGGGTTGTGACAAGCTCATCCGCCTCGAGCGTGACTGCCCGGGCCTGGTTCTTCCCGTGGATGAGCACGGAGACGGTGGCGTCGCGGGTTTCGCCTGTACCGTCCCCCATCTGGATATCAAACGTGTCGGTCTGGGTCTCGCCAAGCTGAAGTTCGTCGATGCCGCTGATGCCCGTGACGTTGAAGGTGAAGTCTCCCGTGGTGCTGTTGAGTGTCACCTTGCCGCCCGAGGCGAGTGCTACTTCGGTGCCCGTGCCGGACACGAGGTTCGACGAGGTGTTGTAGATGCCGCCAATCGTGATCGCGTTGCCCTCGGCATCCGTGCCGCCGCTGTTGATGGCGTTGTAATTCTGGGCAAACTCCGCCCTGGTCAGGAGACCGGTGTAGACGCGCATGATCGCAATGGCACCGTGGAGATACGTGTCATAGATCGTCCCGGCTGCACCATTCTTGAACCCGCTGTGGTTCGAGCCCCGGAAGTGGCCAAGGCCGTTGTCATCGCCGCCGTCCCAGTCCGTGCCGACGCCGCTTGTGGTTTCATCGACGAGCACACCGTTGACGTACAACGCGAGACCGGCATTCAGGTCAACCGCCAGCCCGAACTGGTTGAAGTCATTCGTCGGGCCGCCCGGAATGGCGCCAAGCGGGTCGCTGATGAGGTCGTAGGTAACAGTGCTCCCCGTCCCGGTGTCGCCGTCCTGCTCCGAAGCGGCAGTCAAAACGCCGTTGGAGGCGATAATGATACCAAAACCGGTTCCACCACCCGTCTCGAGAATCGTCGTGTTCTGAGTGAGATCATCCGCCTCGAGCTTCACCCAAAACTCGAAGCTGGCATCCACCGTGTCAGCACTGGCGCCGATGAGATCGCTCACGCCTTCCCCCGCTCCACTCCCATCAAGACTACCATCATAGCGGCAGTAGGCACCCAGGCTACCGTCAAAGTCATAGGCTGCCGTAATGCCCGCATGAGTGGAGCTAACATTGCGATTGAGGGTCACCCCCGTCCCCGGAATCCAGTCGAGGTCGTGCGGGCCGTCTGCACTAGCGCCATAACCGAGGTTCTCCCAACGCCCTTGGCCGAGACTGGCGGAGGCGTCGTAGTTGAGGAGTAGGTTGTCGTTGGTTGCGGCATTCACCGTCTGCACAATGCCGTCATTAAGGGTGATATCGACAGCCACGGCCTGTGCCGCAGATGTATCCACCAGGTTCGTGTCCGCAACCGCGTTGTTCACGGCGCCAAAGTGGTCATTCGTGCCGTCGACCGTAATGCTGACCGTCGCCGAGTTGACGCCGCCGATGGAATCCGTGGTCGTGTAGTCAAACGTGTCAACAAGGTTGCCGCCGTCCGCGAGTGCGCGCAGCGCCGCGCCCCACACGGGGTCATAGCTGAACGTGCCGTCGGCGTTGACGTTGACCCTGGCCCCGCCGGCGCTCATGGCGTCGAAGGCTGTCACGGTGAGGCCTTCACCGGTATCGTTGTTAAGCACGCTGGTCCCGCTATCGAGCGTCATTAGGGCGGAATCCTCGCCGATGGTGCCCGTATCACCGGAAAGGGCCGTGGCCGTGACGACGTTGACTGAGAATGCTCCCAGCGACGGGTTTGATCCTCCGTCATTCACACTGAACATGAAGGGCGTCGATGCTCCGGTCCCCGAGGGCGTGAACACTATATAGCCGATGCCGATGTCGGCCTGGGAAAAGGTGTCACCCTGGCCCAGTGTAATGCTGTTGCGTGTCAACGTTCCGCCGCTTATAGCGGAGGTCAGCGTGTAGGTGAGTCCGGCATCGCTTGTATCGGAGTCAACCGTCTTCAGTACATTAGACGTGATCGTCGCGGCAACGCCATCGTAAACGTTAAGCGTCTCGTTGAGAACCAGCACGGGCGCTGTCGTCAGCGAGGAGACGCGCACACCTTGTAGCCCGACCGAATCACCATCGACCGTTCCGCTACCGGTGGCCAGCGGTTGGGTGATCATGTCAACGATGTCGGCTGCCTGCAGCGTTGCCATCATGCCCGACCAGTTGCCGCAGTCGTAGACGCCATCGTTGCGATCATAACTCGAGGTCTGTCCATAAGGGAGAGCGGCCCCGTTGACGCGCCACTGCTGCCAGACCACGCGACGGACGGACTGCGCGGGACCGGCGTCATTGAAGTGGGCGCCAAGGAAGAGAAAGCGGTCTGTCGCATTGACCGTGATCTCGTTCGGGCTAGTGTTCGTGCTGTGCGTAAACACGGCGGCCGGGGCGGCCGGCTGAATCCCGAAATCGACCTTCCATGTCCCATCGTGGAGATCCTGTCCGGAGGTGTCCTCGAGCCGGATGAACTCCCCGCTGCCCGGCAGGGCCACAACCGTAAGGCTCGTCCGGGATGCAACAATCGTGGCGTTGTCGCCAGTCTCCTTCATGTGTTTGACATTGAGAATCTGCCCCGGCGATGCGGCCTCAACAACCATACCAATAGAAATGACACTATCATTCACTTGCTCGCCATTTGCATCGCCCCGCATGTAGCCCGTCGTCTGGGAGCCCTCAATCGGGGTTCCATCGAGCGTGAGCTGTCCGGTGTACCCGGTGCGCGCGCCCGTGTTCGGCTTCTGGATGGCCGTATTTGCGAGAACAAGGTAGTGCCCCGCGTTGTTGAGCTTGATGTCGCCGCCGGGGGATGCAAAGCTGATTGCTCCGGCCGAAGCCTCGTCAACCTGGTTGTACGTCACATCGACGAACGTCGCAGTCGTGGCGGCCGGCGTATCGTTGGTGCGCGTTACCCTGAGGCCATCCAATCCGTCGTCAAGCTTGAGGAGCTGGACGGCTGTGTGGTCAGGAATCGCAGCCACGATCCTGCTGG
>CAZKRK010000664.1:0-2843 GCA_964555035.1 uncultured Victivallales bacterium
TCCGTCCGTGCTCGATTCTTGCTCGTAACGGCGGAGGACCGCCGTCTCCAGGTTCAATTGACGGGCGTTTCGCAAACGTAGACCTTTTCGGATGGGGTCTAGCTACACCGTGCCGCAACCTTGAGTTGCGGGCAATGCCTGCGTTGATAGTGAATGAAAGGACTGCCCATGAGGATCTTTGCTTTCGCCGTGTTTCTCTCTGTTGTGTCGCCCCTCCGTGCTGACTTCGTGCCCTTCGTCATCCCGGCGGAAACGCCGCGGGATTCGTTGCTGCGCCAACCGTACGCACCCGTCACGCCCGACGCGCCCTACCTGACCGTGAGGGGTTCGCACTTCTACGACGGGGAGAAGCGCTATCGCGTGTGGGGCGTCAACGTCTGCTTTGCGGCCAATATCCCCGAAGCGAAGCTGGCCCCGGTGATCGCCGAACGCCTGGCCGCGGCGGGCGTGAACGGCGTACGTTTGCACCACCTGGACACCTCGCGGTGGCCGCGCGGCATCTGGAATGCGAAGGACGGCAGGACGATCGAACCGCGGGCGCTTGCACGCCTGGACCGGTTCGTTCACGAGCTCGCGCAGCGGGGTGTTCGCGTCAACCTGAACCTGCACGTGGGCAAGGAGCACAGCCGCGACCTCGATCTCCCGAAAGGACCTGACAACTACGACAAGATAGTCGGCATCTTTACGCCGAAGCTCATCGACGCTCAGAAGGAATACGCGCGCCGGATGCTGGGACACGTCAACCCCCATCGCGGCAAGCGCTACGCCGACGATCCCGCCGTCGCCTTTGTCGAGATCACCAACGAGAACAGCCTCTTCATGTGGGGCGCGGAGAACAAGCTTCGCAACCTGGACCCGTACTACGCCGGCATTCTGCAGGCGAAGTACAACGCGTGGCTGAAGGAACGCTACAGCACGACGAAACGCCTGCACGACGCATGGTCGAAGGGCACACAGCCGCTGGGCGAGAACATGCTGACGAACGCGCGGCTAGACCGGATCGGCGCAAACGGCCGCCCGGAGGGGTGGTCGCTTGAACAGCACGGGACGTCGCGTGCCGCCTTGAAGCGGACAAAGCACGCGGGCGAGGACTGTCTTGAGCTGGCCGTGGTCAGCGACGACGGCACCAACTGGCACCTGCAATTCAACCAGCGCGGCCTGCAGGTCGAGGCCGGCAAGTTCTACACCGTCACCATGCGCGTAGCGGCGGGCGGGCCGCGCGCCCTGGCCTGCAGCGTGGGGCAGGCGGGCAAGCCCTGGGGCAACCTCGGGCTTTCCCGCAACGTGAAGCTGTCCCACGAATGGCAAACGCTGTCGCTCGGCTTCACGGCGAAGGCATCCGAGAGCAATGCCCGCGTCAGCCTGTCGTTCGGCAACGCGCGAGAACCGCTCTACATCGCCAACCTGCAGCTTCACCCCGGCGGACAGTTCGGACTCGGCAAGGGCGAGAAACTCGAGAACGGACACGTGCGTCTGTTCGGCAAGCAGGAGAACGACGACCGCGAGAGGGACAGACTGAACTTCCTCGCGGATGCCGAGAAGGAGTACTTCGACGGCATGCGCGACTACGTCAAGAACGACCTGGGCTGCAAGGCGCTGGTCACCGGCACGATCGTGTTCGGTCCCCTCGGCCTCTACGCGCAGAGCGACATGGACTTCATCGACGCGCACGGCTACTGGCAGCATCCGCACTTTCCCGGCCGGCCGTGGGACGGCAACAACTGGATCGTCAGGCAGAAGGCAATGGTCGGCAACTCAGGTGACGCTACGATCGTCAAAATCGAGGCGGAGAGGATGGCGGGAAAGCCATTCACGGTCAGCGAATACAACCACCCGGCCCCGAACGACTACCAGGTCGAGTGCGTACCGATGATGGCGTCGTTTGCCGCCGCCCAGGACTGGGACGGCGTGTGGTTATTCGCGTACAGCCATACCGACCGCCACGACACCACGTACTTCGGCGGTTTCTTCGACATGCTGGGCAACCCGGCGAAGTGGGGGTTCATGCAGGCGGGCGTGTCGCTCTTCCGAAACATGAACACCAGTCCCCCGCCCCTGCCCCAGGCGTCGACGTGGCAGTTCGGCGGCGTAGGCGAGTTGGTGGAAACGCACCGCAAGCACGATCGACACTGGTTGAGGGCGGTTCGGGCATGGGACCAGCGGATCATCGACAACCTGTTCGCGAGACGTTTCGGCATTGCCCTTCCGGGGAACCGCAATTTGACCACGAGAAGTAGCACGACGGCCATCGATTGGCATGTCACCAAGGCGACGAAACACTATGTTTTCGAGAGCTCCCGTTCCTTTGTGTACGTGGGTGACAGCAAGTTGACGGAGCACTGCACGGACGGCCGACTGCGCCTGTCCTCACCGGCCTATTGCGCCGTCGCATCCACTCCGATGGACGGCGACGGGAACCGCTATCTTGTCACCGCCTGCGGCCGTTGCGAGAACACCGACATGGGGTTCGAGAACAACCGGCAGACGGTGCGGCGCAACTGGGGCAAGGCGCCGGTGCGGATCGAGACAGTGACGGGCGAACTGCGCCTGCCCGCCGGCAGGTGGAAGGCGCACACCATCGGCCCGGACGGCGCGCGGCGCGGTGAAGCGGAGGTGCGCGTGCGGGACGGAGTGCCCTGCCTGGTGCTGGACGGAAAACACGCGACGATGTGGTATGTTGTGGGGAGAGATTGAATGCTACCGGGAGGACAATACTGCGCAGTTCCTGCCATACCGCGGGCATCAGCGACCCGCCCCTCACCCGGTCCTCCTGCGTCGGGGCCCCCCCGACCCCCCGGGGGGGGGGGGGGGGGGGGGGGCCGCCCCCCCCCCCCCGGGGGGGG
>CAZKRK010000665.1:0-2834 GCA_964555035.1 uncultured Victivallales bacterium
CAAACATGCATCCGGTAAAGGTATCACACGCATTTTCCGCATCGTCGTTTTCGCGATCACGCTGACAATTCACCACAACGCTTTGGAGATATCTATCTGTTGGGACGAAGCGAGCGTCACGGGAGAGCTGTTTGAGGTAAGGATGCACGAGACTCCGCTCCCCTCCAGGCGGGCAAGCGTTGCGCTCTCCCCTACTCTCTCCTACTCCTCCCCCTACTCGTGTTCTTACTCTCTCTTTTCGAATAAGGGGACGAGTAGGAGAGAGCGTAGCCAGCAAACAAACGGGCGGCCGGCCATTCGGCCGACCGCCCTTCTTCAACTCTCGCTGTCGCCGTATCTACTTCTTCGCTTCGGAGGAAGCGAATTCCATGCCCGGTTTACTGAACTGGACGTGGTTGTGGTAGGTGGCGTATTCGGCCACGATCGCGCCGTTCTTGCCCGCGCGCTGGAAGTGCCAGGACTCGGGATCCTCGAGCGTGTAGATGTCGCCCGCCGTACGCCGCGCGACGTACTTGGACTTGAACCAATCCTGGCCGAAGCCCCAGGGCTGCTCTTCCTTGGGCATTTCGCCGATCGGGGTTTCGTTGCCGGCGCCCTTGTACTCGCCGAAGAAATTGACCGACCCGTGGCGGATGTGCCAGGACTCCATCTTGGGACCGTAGCCTTCCGGGCCGCCCACGTGGCTGTGCTCCGGCAGCATCTGTCCCGGAAGCAGGTAGATCTCGTGGCCGAGATAGCCGTACTTCTTGTCCGCAAAATCGCCCTTGTATGCCTTGGCGCCGGCAGTGCCGTACGTGCCGGTCGCGTTTTTCCAGAAGATGCCGGCCATGCCGAGCTTCTCGTAGTCGCGCTGCAGGAAGTCACACACCCACAGATCGTCGCCGAGAAGCATCTTCGAGATCGGATAGTTGAAGGCGCGCATCATGTCCAGGTAGGCCGCCTTGGCCTTGGCCGGATCGAACGCGCCGTCCGCCTTGTAGAAAACCGCGTTGCCGGGGTTCTTCACCGCGCCCTTGAGAGGCGTGCTGCCGTCCCAGTTGCCGCCGCCACCCGAACACGTCCCGCAACCGGCCTGTACGGATGTCGCTGCCAGCCCAACGCCCGCGGCAACACCAACCGTCTTCAACATCTCTCTGCGGCCCATCTCTTCACGTGTGCTCATCTGATTGTCTCCTTCTTCTCTACTAGCCAGCCAAAAAGTAGTCGTTCATGGCCTTGTCCTGGTGCCTGACGTCCGGGTTGGAATGCACGTTCGCCACTTCCGTGATGATCGCGCCTTCCGGTCCGCCGAACTGCCAGTGCTTCGGACTTCTCTCCGGGTTCTTCAACGGGACGAACACCCCGGGAGTGGCCGGGATGACGTGCTTCGTCGTCGTCTTGCCGCCGTCATGACACTTGGGAATCGTGACCGGGAAGTCCTTGAGGTTGTCCTCGCCTTCGCCGCCGACATAGCTGAGTCCGTGGCGGATCAGCCAGCCCTCGTGCTTCTCGGGCAGCTCGCCCTTGGGATCGAGGTGCCAGTGCTCGGGAAGCATCTGGCCCGGGAGCAGGTACAGGTCCATGAGCATGTACCGGTCAGCTTCGTTGTTGATGAACATGTGAGCCGCCAGACCGAGCTTGGTGAACTGGCCCGTATTGTAGTCCGACACCCAAAGGCTCTCGCGCGTCTTCGGGAAGACAGGGCAATTGTGGTACTTCATCAGCGCGACGATCGCATCCTTACCCTTCTCCACGTCGAACTTGCCGTCCTTGTAGAACGAGGCATTGTCGAACTGCAGCGCCTTCGGGACGCCCGCCGCCTTTGCGGAACCGCCGCTGCACTTGCCGCATCCGGCCAGGCTCTCGGTTGCGCTCAAACCGAGAGCGGCCACGCCAAGCCCTACGCCAGTTGACTTCAAGAGTGATCGTCTGCTGATTGAGTCTGTGTTCTGCATGATCGTCCTTCTCCTCTTCGCAATCCTCGATCCCAGTCTTGCTGGTTATCCCGAATTCCTCCCTCTCCCACGAGAGATCTCTCCCAAGCGAACAACATTGAGACGATTCGCGCAAGCTCCTTCTTCCCTTGTCGGACCTCACTCGAAACGCCCGTATGTCTCACGGCAATGACATCAAGGTGCGGGGCGATGTGAAAAGCAGCGTCCCTGGCGTACCCGATGAACCGACAGCGGTCTTTGATCGAGAACCTGCCATTCCCCTCCGCGGTGTTCAACACCATCGCTGTCGACTGCTTGTCGAGGACCTTTGTTGCCGAGCCCGGCAGCTTACCTCTTGCGGAGAACAGATCGCACCACGCCACAAACTGAACCGCCTGTTGGTAGACTTGAAGACGCTCGTGATTCAGCTCCAGGCGGGATTCGCCCTCACGATGACCATAGCCGGCGCGCTCTTCCCTCGCAACGCCATCTCGCACCGAAGCGTTCTTGAGTCCGACGATCATGGAGACGATACGCACGAGCTGTTCCTTCCCCCCTCGTACCTGTTCATCCCGGATCAGGGATTTGGCGTGAAGCACATCCAAACACGCAGCACACTCAAGCGCGGATCCGTACGCCACGTCGAAGAAAGAACAGCGCCCCTCCGGAGTTGTCCGTGCGTTCCCTAGAACGATATTGAGCGGTATGCTGGCTGAGGCCCGGCCAAGGTGATCGACCGCACACGCCTTCGCAGTGATAGTGCGGCACAGGTCATCCGCCCAGGGAATAAACCGAATGGCGTTTTGGTAGACTACGAGGTCTTCATGGTTGAAATCGGCGGACACGTTCCGGCCTCTTTTCGCAGCTCTTCAATCCTAATCGTGCTCGTAATCCTCGATCCTCTTCCTCTCCCTCCCCCTT
>CAZKRK010000666.1:0-2794 GCA_964555035.1 uncultured Victivallales bacterium
CCCCTCGGGGGAGAGGTCGCCGCAGCGCAGCGGAGGCGGGTGAGGGGCAGGCCCGTGGTGTTTCCGCCCATGACCTTTGTACTGTGAAGGCCAACTCAAGCAACAACCAAAAGGTGTCAAACGGAAATCAGGACGTTGGGCGTTGTCTGTTCGGCGTTGAACGTTTGTTTTGGCGAAAAAGCGGCCAAAGGAAAAGACCGTGGCCTTACGGGAACGAACCGACCGACGGGGTGCCGACCAAGTAGGGGTGGGTCAGGGCCTGGGGCGCCCCTACCGCTGGACCACGGCAGTGCGGCGTACGCTCACAACACAAGGCCGGTCAATGCGTTACGTGTCCTTGTATCGCAACCAAACCCTGTTGCGTTCTCAACCGCGTAGTCCGTTACCGTCGAATCGGTTGACGAGAACGGCGACGAGAACGGACAACGAGGGCAAGAACCTCGAAATCGTCCACCCTTCTCGTCGCCGCTCTCGTCAACCGGAGCGGATTGTGACGTGTTTCGGATGCGGCTGGTCGCTGTGGCGCAAGGTGTTGCGAAAAACGCACACCCGTAACTGCTGGACACGCCGCGCGAGTGGAGGATTGACCCGTTCGAGATGGTACGGCATCCTGAACACCTTCTCGGCACACAACCATCCAAGCCACATGATCGAGTTTCAACAGGTCTGCAAGGGGTACGGCGCACAGACGGTGCTGGACAACGCGTCGTTTACCGTCAATCCGGGCGAACACGTCGGGGTTGTCGGGCCGAACGGGGCAGGCAAGAGCACCCTCTTCGGGCTGATCGTGGGCGAAGTTTCGGCGGACGCGGGCAAGGTCACGGTGCCCTCGCAATGCCGGTTGGGGTATCTGCGCCAGCACATGAGCGGAGGGGACACGAGCTCGTGCCTGCTCGACTACGTCGAGAACGCCATCCCCGAGCTGCGCCGGATCCAGCACGAGATGAACGATCTCGAACACGCCTTTCACGACGGCGAAGTCGCCGACCGCGAGCGCGCCCTGAAACACCTCGGAGAGCTGCAGACCCGTTTCGAGAGCATGGGCGGCTACGACCTGAAGACGCGCGCCGAGGTCACCCTCGGCGGCCTCGGCTTCCCGGAGGAGCAGTTCAGTTTGCCGGTGGCCGAGCTCAGCGGCGGATGGCAGATGCGTGCCGAGCTGGCGCGAGCGCTGGTCGCCATACCGGAAATCCTCCTCCTCGACGAGCCTTCGAACTACCTCGACATTCCCGCCGTGGAATGGCTGCAACGCTACCTGCGCGAGTTTCAAGGGACGCTGCTGCTGGTCTCCCACGACCGCTACCTGCTCAATTCCCTCACCAGCGCCACGATCGAAATCGACCACGGCACGGCCACGCGCTACGCGGGGAACTACGACCGCTACGTCGTCGAACGCGAGCAGCGCATGGAGCAAAGCCTCGCGGCCCGCAAGAACGAAGCCCGCCGCCGCGAACAGGTCGAACGCTTCATCGAGCGCTTCCGCGCCAAGAACACCATGGCCACGCGCGTGAAGAGCAAAATCAAGATGCTCGAGAAAATGGACGCCACACCGGAAATGCGGCGCGTCTCGACCAAGGGCCACATCCGGCTGCGCCCGCCCCCCCATTGCGGACATGAAATCATGCGGCTCGAGGAGGCGGGGCTGACCTATGACGATTCGCGCTGGGTGCTGCGCGGTGTCGACCTGCGCCTGGAAAAAGGCGAGAAGATCGCCCTCGTTGGCCTCAACGGCATGGGCAAAACCACGCTGCTGCGCATGCTCACCGGCCAACTTCCGCTGTCGGCAGGCAAACGCGTCGTCGGGCACAAGGTCGTCACCGGCTACCAGTCGCAGGAATTCGCCGATACAATGTCGTCCGAAGCCACCGTGTTCGAAATCGTCAAACGTCATGCGCCCGACATGAGCGACGGCGAAGTGCGTTCGCTGCTGGGCGGATTCGGTTTCAGCGGGGACGCCGTGGAAAAGACGGTCGGCATCCTCAGCGGCGGCGAAAAGGTGCGCGTCGCGTTCGCGCGCCTGCTGGCGAACCCGCCCAACTTCCTCGTGCTGGACGAACCGACCACGCACCTGGACATCGCGGCGCGCGAAGCATTGGAGGACGCACTGAGCGGCTACGAAGGCACGCTCTGCATCGTGAGCCACGACATTGCCTTCGTGCGCCGCGTGGCCAACGGCATCATCTCCATGGAGCCGCCCGGCATCCGCAGGTGGCCGGGCGGATACGACTACTACCGCGAGAAATCGGCGGCCGAAAACGCCTCGTCAACACCTGCGCCGACGCGTACCGCGCCGGCGCGCGATTCGTCCGTGGACAAGAAGGCCCAGCGACGCGAACGAGCCCAACGCCGCCAGGAGCTGCACTCCCGCACCAAGAACCTGAAGAAACGGATTGCGCGCACGGAGAAACAGATCGAAACGTTCGAGGCCGAACGGGAAACCGTGGTTGCGAGCCTGTCCGCGGCCGAGCCGGGAACCGATTTTGCCTCACTCAACCAGCGTCTGGCCACGATCCAGACCGAGATCGCAGCCTACACCAACCGTTGGGAAAACCTCGCCACCGAGCTGGAAGAGATTACGGCGGAGTTTGAGTGAACCGCGGGGACGACGCCCTTGCCTTTGTCTCATCCTTGAAAATCCTCAGATCAAGTGCGGATTCTCAAACCGGCCATCCGCGACTCCTGAAGAACTGCCGGCTTCCTTTCCCCACTTTCTCCTACAGCCCGGCATCATCTGCCAGCGATTCCGGTGGTCGAAGTGCAGCGCCGTCCATAGGCCCGGAGGGCCGACATAGTA
>CAZKRK010000667.1:0-2792 GCA_964555035.1 uncultured Victivallales bacterium
TCTTCCGGTTCGAGAATGAAGTCCGGCGCGCGGGCGATGACGCGCGTGGGGTCGTGCAGGTCCAGCAGCATCACGCCGGTGCGATAGACCGCCCGCTCGTCCACGCCGTGATAGAGCGTCAGCCATCCCTTGTCGGTGCGCACGGGTTGCCCGGAGGCTCCGATTTTGCGTTGCTCCCAGGTGTCGTTCCGGGCCGTGGCGACCAGCACCGGATCCTCCCATTGCATCAGGTCGTCCGAGTAGCTCAGCCACATACTGGGGCGGTCGCAGCCATATTCGGGACCCACGCAGAACATCGGGCGCCGCAGCATGGCATAGCGGCCGTTGACCATCTCGGGGAAGAGCACGCAGTCGCGGTCGTCGTTATCGGGCGGCGTCATCAGTCCCATGTCCTCCCAGTGGACCAGGTCCTTCGAGCGCGCGATCCCCGAGCGATAGTTGTTGGGATCGCCCTCGGGCACATGCGTGATGCGCACATACTTCGGAATTCCCTTCCCATGCGGATAGCATTCCGGCGTGTAGTTGCGCTGCACGTAGGTCATGTAGAACGTGTCGCCATACTTCGCCAGGCGGGGATCCTCCACCGTGCCTTCCGGCGCGCCGATGTCTTCCCGCGTGAAGACGGGCTCCTCCTGCACGAGCTCGAAGTTGAATCCGTCCGTGCTCTTCCACAGGCCGAATTGGCACACGAACGGCACCAGGCTCGAGCACGCGCGTTCCACCAGGTAGAACACGCCGTCCTCGACAATCGCGCCGGGATTGAACGTCACCACGTTCCGCCACGGCCGGTCATCCGGCGCCAGGATCGGGTTGCCCTCATATCGCTTCAGCTTCATGCCGGCATCTTCCTTCTCTTGCTCACTTGCCGCGAATGATCTCCTTCACCGCCGGCGGAATGACCGCTACCTTCTTCTCGGTCTTCACGGCCTTCACCGCCGCAAATACCATGGCCACGCTCTTGATGTTGTCGTAGACATCGGTGAACGGCCGTTTGCCGGCCTTGACTGACTTGAGGAAGTTGTCCAGAACAAAGGCCTGGGCCTGCTTGGCCATTCGCTTGGGTTTGAGTTCGGTGGTCTTCTTGACGCCATAGCCCTTCGGTGCCTGGTGCAGTGTCGCAACACCCTGTTTGTAAATGATGGTGCCCTTGCTGCCCTCGATCTGCCAGTTGCCGGTCCAGTCGCAGAAGTCTCCCTTGGCACACCAGCTGCCGTTGTAGAGTACCCGCGCGTTCTGCGTCATCTCAAAGACGACTGACGACGAACAGTCGCCCGCAAAATGGGACCACGACGGGTTCCACGCCGATCCCCTGGCCGACACCGGGTCGAGTCCGGTCAGAAAACGTATCAGGTCAAAGTGGTGGATGGACATGTCGATCAGCAGGGGATACGGCATGGCTGCGCGGAAGCCATCGAAAGCAACCCCCTTGTAGAAGTCGACCTTGACCTGCCCGACAGAGCCGATCCTGCCTTTGCGAACGGCATCCGCGACGGCGAACATCACGCCGTCATAGCGGTAGTTCTGACTGACGACGTAGTGTCGCTTTGCCTTCTTCGCCGCGGCGAGCATGGCCTTGCAGTCGACCATGGATTCCGCCATGGGTTTCTCGCTGATCACGTGCAGCCCGGCGCGCAGGGCCGTCACCACGGGTTTGCGGTGCATCCTGGGTGGTGTCACACACGCCAGGGCATCCGCGTCTACGCTTTTCAGTGCCTCCTCCAGCGACGTGAAGCAGATCGATTCATCATAACCGTGTTTCTCACATACGCGCTGCATGGCTTCCGGGCGGACGTCGACCAGTCCGACGACTTCAGCCCGCCGGTCATTTTTGAGAACATTTGCCCATACTCCGCCAAACCCACCGACACCAACCTGTATGAATCGCATCTTAATCTCCTTCGCTTGCACTGGTTTCAGGATTTCCGGTGAGCATCCTACGGCCATCCCGCTTCTGCGGTATAGACGCTTTTTGCGGCAGAGTCTGCCGCCATTTACGACAGTGCCTTATCCTGCCGCAGCGCTGATAGAGAACATCCTATCAAAACCCGTAAGGACGCCCTTGACCGCCGAACCAAACCGTTCTACAAGCTTCTTCATTCGCCACCTTCCTTTCTGATGATGTGTTGTCGTTGACCACATCCTAAGGGTTGGTGGCGTCTTGGCAATTGGACATCCGCGTTCATTCGCGTCCATCCGCGGTTCCATTCTCCTCAGAGCAAGAGTCATCCGTGGCATACATCCGTCGGCAATTCCGGTGGTGGAAATGCAGCGCCGTCCATAGGCCCGGAGGGCCGACATAGTAAAGCCTGGGGTGAAGCGTAGCGGAACCCCAGGATCCGTCAGTCAGCAAACCCGGTGAGCCCCGGAGGGGCGACATATGCGTGTGGTTCGACCGCTGGGCTCTGCGTGGCGGCATACGTCCTCGCGCCGCCTATGCCGCCCCTCCGGGGCTTGTTTGCATGCTTGCGCCGGTGTCCTGGGGTTCCGCTACGCTGCACCCCAGGCTTTACTATGTCGCCCCTCCGGGGCTACCGCTGCCGGCACTGTGTCATTCCCATTTTCCGGTCGCTGGAACAACGCGTCACGATAGAGAAGTAAGGAGGTCTGGGGTTGAGCCAGATTTCTTGTTTTTCTTGCGCCCCCGCCCGGACAAGGCACTACGCCTCGGCCGGGACGCGCGCCCGGCAGAGGTGGCCCGCATTCGCGGGCAGTCCCGGCCGAGGCTAGGTGTTAGGTAGCACAAGGCGGGCCGGGGCCCACAACCCAAGTTGCCCGGCCCTTCGCGGTTCCGT
>CAZKRK010000668.1:0-2763 GCA_964555035.1 uncultured Victivallales bacterium
TGGGGTGAGTACCCATCGTTTTCTCGGCATCCTTCAGGGCTCCATCTCCGTCCGCGTCGTGGTTGGTGGCCGCATCATAGGGGTCGAGCAAGTCCCGGTCGGCATTCTCGAACTCGATGTAGTCGGGAGTGCCGTCCGGATCGTCTGACCCGATCTCAAGGGTGGCATAATGCGTCACACCCGTGACGCCACCCGGAGCATATTCTATGTCGAAGCTGGCCGTCGCGCCGGCTGCCACCTCGATGTTAAACGGCGCCGAGTCGACCGTGTCGAACTTGGCACTGTCCGCCCCCGTGAACACCAGGTTCGTGATGTAGAGCGACAACACGCCCGGATTCGCGTTACTCACCACCACGCTGGCGGTCCCGGTCGTGGTGTGGCCAACATCGCCAAAGTCGATCGGTCCGCTCACGATCACGATGTCGGGAATGCCCGGATTCACGCCGGTGCCCTGAACCGTGATGTTGGTCGGATTGCTTGCGGTATCGGTGGAGTAGACGCGCATCAGCGTGCTCGTGAAGCCCTGATCGGAGCCAGGCGCGAACTCGACGGTGATGTCGATCGACGCACCCGCGGCGATCATAGCCGGAAGCGACGGCGCCGTGTCGTTGAACTTGGCGCTGCCGAAGGTGACGTTTGTGACCATCACGTTGCCCAACCCCGAGTTGGTCACCGTGACGATGCCGGTGTCGGTCGTGTTGGTGGCAACCAGACCGATATCCATTGGCGAGAGGGTGACAATGCCGATGTTCGGGATGCCCGGAACGAGCGCAATCTGCGTGCCGCCGGAATAGGCGTAGTCTATGGAGTAGCCGGACGGCATGTCGTTGGTGGCCGCAAAGGTCCCCGTCAAACCGCCGGAGGCGTACTGCATGATGACGTGCGTATCGACGTCAGGCGCCGTGATCGCATCGAAGTCCAGCGTCGCGCTCGAAATATCGAGTGAACCGGTCACGGTCAGCATGTCCTCCGACCCGCTGCCGCTGCCGGCCACGTCGATCTTCAGCGTGCCGGCCAACGTGACGTTGTTGCTGACGATCATCGTTCCGACGCTGTTCGTATCGCCCACCGCCAGCGTCGCATTGCTCGACACACTCAGACTGGTGTAGCCGCCATATGCGTTCGCGGCCACGCCGCCACCAGCCAACGACAAGGTGCCGCCCTGTGCGTCGATCAGCACGCTGCCGTCATCGGCGTTGCTGCGCGTCCCGGTGCCATCAGACGGGACGCCGCCTGAGAGAACGTTCGTCGCCGGGCTGACCACGGTGGCGCCGCGCAGGACGACACGCCCGCCGCCACCACCGCCGGCCGCGGTGTTGTTGCCGGTATTCGGTTCCGGTTTCCAGTGACCGTTGCCGCCGGAAACATCGTTCGTCGAGCCGTTCAACGTCAACGTGCCGGTGCCATCGAGGTCGGAGTCCGCCACGAGGTTGATCGCGCCGCCGGAACCACCGCTGCCGCCGTCAGATCCATCGATACCACCGCCGCTGCCGCCTGCAGCCGAGATAGCCACGCCGCTGGCCACCGTCAGGTGCCGTGCAGCAATGAGCTGCAGTGCCCCGCCGCCGGCGCCGCCGCTGCCCTGTAAATCGCCGCCGCCGCCGGAACCACCCACCGGTCCGCCGACCGTGCCAAGAAGCGCCAAGTCCAAACGTCCGTAGCTGGCGCCGCCCGGAACGTTAGAGTTCCCGCCGGCAGCACCGGCTCCGCCGAAGCCGCCTCCGCCGGCGCCCTTGTTGTCGTTCGCAGCCAAGGTCTGACCGCCGCCAACACCAGGCCGCGTGTATGCATCGTATGCGCCGCTTTCCCCGTCGTCGTTGGCGCCAAGCTGGTAGTCGTCACCGCCTGCTCCGCCGCCAAGATTGCGAGCGGCGCCCGTGCTGCCATTGCCACCGCCGTTGTCGCCGACAAGATCCAGATCCTTCTGGATCGTGATGTCGCCGAAGCCGTCGTCGTCGCCGGTGGCGGCGATCTTGACGGCGTTGGCGCCCTGCAGCGTAACGGTTGTCAGGCCGCTGCCGATGGTGACATCGTCAAACGTCCACGTCACCGTGTTGTTGGCGAGTGTTCCCATATACTCGGTTGTCCCGCCATCCACGTGCGTGATCTTGAGGGTATCGGTATCGATCGTGAGGGTACCTGCCGTCGCATTGAGGTCAGGCAGGATCGCTTCGCCGGTCAGCTCGATACTGTTGGTAAACGGAGCCGTACCGCCATTGTTGGATACAATCTCAAGGTTACAGGTATGCACGCCGAGCACGTCGGACAGGTAGGTCACGGTGATGTTGGTTGTGTTCCCAACAGTGACACTACCCGCACCGCTTGCTTCCGAGAACCGAGCCGCATCAGTCCCGGTGAGGCTGACATCCGTGATGACAAGATTCGGAATGCCGGTGTTTGTGATCACGAACGTGTGCTGAGGACCGGAATCCTTGGTCACCTGCCCGAAAGCGTAGTCCGCCGGTTCGGCGAACGTGGCCACAATCTCCGCACCCTTGCCGGTGAGCGTGACGTTCAGCGTGTCTTCATCGGTCACGATATCAACGTCATCGCTAAGCGTACCGAGTGCGCCTGGCGCAAACTGAATAGTGATGTTGGTCGTAGTACCATTAGCCACAGTGATAGGCAGGCTCGATATGCTGTTCGTATCGTAATGTGTGCCGGTGGTGAAGGTGAAGGCCGTGATGTCGCCGTCGGCGGAGCCCTGGACGTTAGTGACTCACCCTCCCAAAGCTGTCGAAAAAAACAAGAAAAACCGGCGCT
>CAZKRK010000669.1:0-2741 GCA_964555035.1 uncultured Victivallales bacterium
TAGTGCGCCCGCAAGCCCTGGAGCGGAGCGGAAGGGCAAGGGCGGGCGGAGAGTGGGCAAAAAAGTCCAGACTCGTGCAATAGACTGACGGTCACACGCGTTGTAAAGAAAAGCTACAATAGAAGGAGGATAGAGACATGACCAAGGCACGACACAATCTCTGGGTTTCCGTTCTCGCCGGCGTGGTGGCGGGGGCAAGTCTGTGTGGGGCGGCGCCGCGTCGCGGCGCCAGGTTCCGCCACGCCGACCGCAACAAGGATGGCCGTATCGGTCCGCGAGAGGCCGTCGCCGAGAAGCGATTTGAACGCAAGGTGAAATCGAAAGTCAACACGCCTGCCGAGAAGGCGCATGATACCGACGGCGACGGCTGGATCAACGGAGAGGAAGCGAAGGAGATGCTCCGTGACCGCCTTCGCATCATCAACACCCACGGCCGCGCCAGGGTCAACACTCCCCTCGAAGCTGAGTTCGACGCCGACGGCGACGGCGTGATCGACCGCGAAGAAGCCCAGGCCATCCGCGACGCGGTTGGGGAGTGAAGGAAAACTCTGGTCCCACCTGTCATCCTGGGACACCAGGGGCCTGCCCCTCACCCGCCTCCGCTGCGCTGCGGCGACCTCTCCCCCGGGGGGAGAGGCGGGAGCACGCAATTCACCTCTCCCCTCGGGGGGGGCAGGCCCTTGGCTCGTGGACGTGACGCGGGTGTGTCACCCTGGGAACGGCGATTACCGGTAATCGGTGATCGGTAGTCGGTGATCACGTGCGAAGAGACGTGTCCGAAAGATTGACGAAGTGGGTCGAGGACGGCGGTACGCTCTGCACCTACGGCTGGGGCATACTCGCACTTCATTCTCGTGCACACCCGCCGAACAGATTGCCAGGTGCCGGCGGATGGGGCACACTTTGCGAAGTGTGCCCCACCTACAAGTAGGCCGGATTTGCAATCCGGCCCGCGAAAGACCCGGAGCATGTTGCAGAGGATAAGGCGCCCGAAGGTCATGACACCCGCGTGTCATGCTCGTGTCTTTCCCGGGCCGGATTACAAATCCGGCCTACTGTAGTGTCAACAACCGCCAAGAGTGAAATGTACTGGTCCCTACGGTCTCGGGGGCGGTACGCTGCGATCGGCCGGATACGGGGGGGGCGACTCCCTCACGCGATGGACGATCGTCTCCGGCGGGAGTGGAAAATCGAACACGCGGGCAAGCTCGATCTCCAGACCGGGGAAGGTCGGACTCGTGAGAGTCTGCCTCTCGTCAAATCCCGAATGCAGGCGGAACGTGTCGCCGTCGTTGATGTAGATCTCGAGTGACGGCGGGTAGGGGGTGACAATCCAGTACTCCTTTACGCCGTGCTTTGCATAAAGCGGCATCTTGCGGATGCGATCGTGGTGGGCCGTGGCTGGGGAGGAGACTTCGACGACGAGAGTTGGGGCGCCTTCGATGTGGGTCTCTCTCATGCGCCCTTCGTCGCAAACCACGACGATATCGGGCTCCACAACGTCATCGTCCGACAGTCTGACGTCGACTGGGGAGACAAACGCCCGGCATGGACGGCCTTGGAGGAAAAGACTCACTTCGCGACCGAGAGCGGTCACGACATGCTGGTGGCGAAGGCTTGGCGCCGGTGACATCGCGAACGGCTCCCCCGAGACCAGTTCCCACCGCTCGTCTTTCGGCCATTCCCGATAGTCGGCCCAGGAGTAACGGTATTCGAGTTCGCGTGCTGCTTCGCCCATGTCGCGCTCCTTCAATTGCAGGATAGTGGCAGAGCGGCGCTGTTCGCAAGGGGTTTGTGTGTTCCGTCGAACCGTTCTCTTGGACGACACACAGGCCGCAACGGAATCGCCCCGCCCCTCCCCTCAGCGCAAGAGCGCGGTCGTAGTCCTCCCTTTTCGCCGGGGACAGACAGAAGTACTTTTCTCGCCTAAATGGCGATTCGAACCGGAATAGCGGCGGCGGGATTGCTTCTGAGTGGTAAGGAAGGAGGGATACCATGCACGTCGTTATCGATGACCGCGAAAGAAGCTCGGCCCTTGCTCGGGAACTCATGAAACTCCGGGACGCATGCACGTTCGAAAGATTGGCCGTCGGGGACTACAAGGTGGACGGACGCCTTCTTTTCGAGCGGAAGACAGGGTTGGACTTTCGTATGTCGCTCATTGACGGGAGGCTCTTCTCGCAGGCCAAACGCCTCGCCGACAGCCCGCTGCCCGCGTTCGTGATTCTGGAAGACGACAAAGGAGCCAAGCTCCCACGGATTACCGCCGAAGCATTGGAGGGCGCACTTGTCACACTCCCCGTCATCTTCGGCATCCCGGTTCTGCGCTCCGCCGGTCCCGCACAGAGCGTGCGCCTCATGCAGTTCGCGGCCAACCAGGTCCGGCGACACGCGACGTGCGCGACGCCCCGCCCCGGCTACCGCCCGAAAGGACTGCACCGAAGACGCCTGTATGTTCTTCAGGGCCTGCCGGGCATCGGGCCGAGGCGGGCCGGCGAGCTGCTGAGCGCCCTGGGATCAGTCGAAGCCGTCTTCACGGCGCCGGCCGAAACGCTTGCCGCCGTACGGTACGTCGGCAAGGAAACCGCACACGCCATCCGTCGTGTCGTGGCGCCGAAGGACCGACCGTAGGACCCGTGAACGTGTTTCCTTCGCACGGTGAGCACGGTGAGGGGACAGTCATATCAGCAGACGACCTGTCATCCCGAGCGTAGCGTAGCGGAGTCGAGGGATCTCGAGAA
>CAZKRK010000670.1:0-2717 GCA_964555035.1 uncultured Victivallales bacterium
TGGTGCCGGAGGAGGGAGTCGAACCCCCACGAGGTTGCCCTCGGCAGATTTTGAGTCTGCTGCGTCTGCCATTTCGCCACTCCGGCGGAGAAGAGAGTGATTTGGTATAGCACGGACAGCGGGAGCGTTTCAACGCCTATTTGGAAGGAAACGGCGGGGAGAATGCTCAATGCTCAATGTTCAACGCTCAACTTGGACATTGGGAGCTGAACATTGAGCATTGAACATTCATGGACTTCCCGGATCAGACGCCTGCCAGCGCCTCCCCCACCAGATACAGCGAACCGGTCACGCAGACGACGCCGTCTTCCGACCCGGCCCACGCGGTTGACTCGGCAAGCGCTTCGGACAGGGAGCTCACCTTTGCATCCCACCCTTCACGGGCGGCCGCCAGGGCGATCTCCTTCGGATCGGCGCTACGCTCGTTGTCGATCGGCACGGCCCAGCAACGCTTGACCAGGTGTCTGAACGGCCTGAGGTACCCCGGCAGGTCTTTGTCGCCGCACATCCCCAGGACCAGTGCGCAGGGCTTGCCGCCGGACGCGCTCTTGAGCGCGGCCGCCAATACGGCCGCCGCCTGTGGGTTGTGCGCGCCGTCCAGCAACACGAGCGGATCGCGCCCAATGACCTGACACCGGCCGGACCAACAGACTTCGGCCACGCCTTTCCTGACGTCTTCGACCGACAGCCGTATGCCGGCGGCTTCGTCAAGCATGTCGATTGCGGCCAGTGCCGTCGCCAGGTTCTCGACCTGGTGGTCGCCAAGCAACGGCAGATTGAGCGTGCCGTAGCTCACCTCCGAGCTCTCGGCGACGACCCTCTGTGCGTCGATGCCCGACCCCGTGCGCCGCACACCGACACACTCCGGCACAGAAGCGACGCGGCACCCCCGTTCACGGGCTATGTTGCGAATGGCGCCGAGCGCCCTGTCGTCCATCGCCCCGCACACGACGGGCCGGCCCGGCTTAATGATGCCGGCCTTCTCACCGGCGATCTCCTCGAGCGTCTCGCCAAGGCACGACGTGTGTTCGAGACCGATGCGGGTTATGACGCTCATCAGGGGCAACACCACGTTGGTTGCGTCCAGCCGTCCGCCCAGCCCCGTCTCTATCACCGCTATCCGCACTCCGCTGCGCGCAAAGAGGTCAAAGGCTATCGCCGTGGCACACTCGAAGAACGTCGCTTCCCTTCCCGTGTCGCGGAGGACTTTGTCCGCCGCGCGTTCGACACGCGCCACCCCAGCCATCAGCTCTTCGTCGCCGACATCCACGCCGTCGATCCTGAATCGTTCGTTGAATCGTACCAGGTGCGGCGAAGTGAAAAGGCCGGCAGGAACCCCGGCAGCATGCAGCACGCTCGCCAGCAACGCGCAGACAGAGCCCTTGCCGTTCGTGCCTGCCACGTGAACGGCCGCGAAACCGAGATGCGGATCGCCCAGCTCTGCCAGCAATGCCTCTTCCGTTTCCAGCCCCAGCTTGACGCCAAAGGCGCGCCGTCCGTACAGCCGTTCAAGGGTCTCATTGGACATTGAACACTGCCTCCCTCACTATTGACACCTGCGAACACTGCGAATCCGAGGCATCGCCAGCGCCTCCATCCGCGACAGCCTCGATCGGCTCCTCTCGGTTGTCGCATTGATGATTGGCGCTTGTCGATCTTCAATTTCAGAGGTCGGATTCTCCTGCCGGGCTCTCTCCGAACGGGGATTGGCTCCGCGTGCAATTCGGACCTACGTTCGCGTCACCATCACCACATGCACGCCGGCCGCTCGCCCTTCCGCCTTGGCCCGGGACTGCGGCGGGACGAGTGCTCGTGGCTACAGACTGTCGAACCAAGCTTTGGCGGCCTCGAAACAGGGCTGGACCCCTTCGGAGTGATCAGAGCCCGGGGATGGATCATCGAAAGAGACGTCCGCGGCGCCCGGCGGGCGTAGTGTTCGGACGCCGCAAAGAACAACCGCGGAACAGCCCTCCCCCGACTACCCCTCGATCACGACCCGGAACCCCACGCTGTACACCCGCCGCCACGGGTGGTAGGCACGCCGATACGAGGATGTCGCGCGCTTCGGCCGAGTCCGCCAGCTGCCGCCGCGCACAACGCTCCCACAACGCGCCTGTCCCCCACCGCCCATCTTGCTGCGGTAGAAGCGAAGCGGAAAGCCGAACGCAATACAGGCAAGAAGCGGACACCATCAAAGCAGATGAAGTCCTTTCTTGACTATGACGGGGCGACACCTCCGAAGAAACGCAGGACGGTTAAGAAGGGCAAATCGTTGATTCTCGCCGTTCGCAATATGAAGGCAACGGTTGAGCAATGGCGGGAGCTTTCCGAGTATGCAGCGAAGCAGGCAGAACGGGTAGCGATAGAAGACGAGATAGCGAGTCTACAGGAAATGCTCAAGCGGATAGGTTAAAAGGCAGGGGCAAAAGCCGAAAGGCAGAAAGGCGGTAGGCAATGGCAAAAACAGCAAAGGCAATCAAGGCTCAAATCGCAAAACTCCAAAAGCAGCTTGAGGCTAAGGAGAAGGCCGAAGCGAAGCTTGCTAAGGTCAAGGGCAAGAATACGACGAGAAAGGGAACGGGCAAACCCCGCATTAGGGTTACTGCGGACGTTCTGAAATTAACCCCTGCCAAGCTCAAAGCGTGGGCAGCGGAACAGGTAGCTAGAGGGTGTCCGAAAAGGGTTCGCGCGGATTTCGCGGCGTATTCAGGAGCAGA
>CAZKRK010000671.1:0-2696 GCA_964555035.1 uncultured Victivallales bacterium
CCTTCGTAGACTCGCCGGAGGTCGGCGCCATGCGCCGACCGGAGACGAGAGGCCGGTCCGCGCACCATGCGCCCTCCGCCGCGGCTCCCCGAGCCGCACGCTGCGGACGCTCTTCAAAGGGACACCACCCCCATCCCCGAATCAACCAATTGACCAATCAACCAATTTGACCTTATCGGCCCACTCTGGTAAATGTTGTCAGTCATTTCAGGAACGAGTCTGTGGTCCGAGAGCAACGGCGGAGTCAGGGCATGGAGCGGTTCTCAATTGTAATTCCGACCTGGCGCAACCTCGACTACCTGGATGTGGCCTACCGCGGCATCCGCCGCAACAGTAGCGCCGATCACGAAATCATCGTCTTTTTCAACGAGTTTGACGAGACCTGCGCCGACTGGCTGGAAGGGAAGACCGTTCTCCACGACGAGGCCGACGCGAACCTGGGGCTATGTCCGGCCGTCAACCGTGCCGCCGCCATGGCGACCACGGGCTACGTCTGCTACATGAACGACGATATGTATCCGCTGCCCGGCTGGGACTCCGCGCTTTTCGCCTACCTGGGCATCGCCGACAAGTTGTGGATTTCGGGCACGGCGGTCGAACCGGGCAAGGCGACGGCCTGCTACATCGGCGAGTGCGACTACGGCACTTCCCCGGACAGCTTTGAAGAGGACCGGCTTCTGCGGGAATTCGCGCGGCTGAAGCGACCCTACAATATGGTGAGCACCTGGACGCCGACGCTGCTGTCCAAGACAGACTGGGACGCGATCGGTGGATTCGATGAGACCTACTTCCCCGGCAACGGCAGCGATCCCGACCTTGCCATGCAAATGTACGAGTACGGCTGCCGTCATTTCATCGGTGTAGGCTCGAGCCTGGTGTACCACTTCTCCCGGGCAACTACGGCGCGATTCGACGGGGCGGAAATCATGGACCCAAAACGCTACTTTCGCGAGAAATGGGGCATGAGCTGGAGGCACTTTCTCAATCGCGTCGTCCGGCGCAACAGCGTCATCACACCCGAACTGCTGAGGAAAAACGCATGAGCCTCGAGACCGCCGCATACGCCTGCCTGGTCGGCTGCTTCACGGCCGTGCCGTTTTCTCTTCCGCTGGGGCGGGCGCTGTTCTGTGTCGCCCTTGTTCTGTTGATTGTTCACCTCGTAAGAACGAAGCAAGCGCCACGCATACCGGTGGTGGGTTGGCTCGCCCTGGCTTTCGGACTGGTAACGATCTGGGCCACGGCTTTCGGACTCGATGCCCGCAAAGGTCTCAAGGAGCTCGACAAGCTGGCGTGGTTCATTGCAATTCCGGTTGCGGCTACGCTGGTGACGTCTTCGCGCCGTTTGACACGCCTGCTCCGGGGGTACGGCATTGGCAGCGTAGTCCTGTGCGGGCGGCTGTTTGCCAAATCGTGGGAAGCCGGCAGCCAGGCCATAGCGGAGGGGCGGGTCGATGCGAGTTGGGACGCATTCCGCAGGGGCATCAATCGTGTGCCGGACGTCGACCACGACTTCTGGTGGGCGCTCATGGACGCCACCGACATCACGGATGCCCAGTTGGTGATGGTTGGGCTGGTTGTGAGCACGGGTCTCATCTTCATAGCTTTGCGCAACCGCTCGCAATGGGGATGGTGGTGGGTGGCAGCGCTGGTGCTGCAGCTCGCGGCGCTGTTCCTGCAGTTCAAACGCGGCAGCTGGCTGACCGCAACGATTGTCGTTCTGCTTCTGGTTCTGGCCAAGGCACGCTGGGCCGAACGCCTGTTCGGGCCTCTCCGGCGGTTGGTGGCAAGGCGTTGGGCCATTGTCGTTCCGGTGCTTGCGGTCATCCTGGTCGGCGTGGCCTTGATGCCGGGCGTGAGCACGCGACTGCGGGAAGCGGGCGACAAGGTCATGGAGCGGGCGCGCACGGAGCGGCCGGGCAAACGCCTGTGCATGTGGCTGGTTATCACGCCGTCGATCGTGCGTGAGCATCCCGGCGGAATAGGATGGTGCGTGCTCTCATATGACATGATGAAGCAGTACTGCCGTCACGTCGAGCAGCGCAAGACCCTGCACTGCAACATCGCGCAAATCCTGGTAGCGACGGGCTGGATCGGACTGACCGCGTATCTGCTATGGATGGGCAAAGCGCTGATTGACGCGGCCTGCTACGCCGCACGGGCCAAGGACCGCTCGTCCTACACGGAAGTGTGCGCCGCTGTGCTGCTGTTCATGCTGTTGGCCTTGATGCTGAACGGCCTGGTCGAGTGCAATCTGCGTAAGGGGGACATCACCCTCGTCTACGCCATCACGATGGGGGCGGCGACGGCGGGGATGATCCGCCTGCGCGATCGTTCTTCCGGTAAGAACACCGCCCAATCGGCGCTCCCTGAGTAACGAACAGAAGCTCGAAGTCGGTCTTCTCGTCTTCGGACGGCTCGAAAACGGGAATCGGGTCAAAGCGGGAATCGTTCTCCAACAGCTCCTGGATTTCATCGAAGTAGGCCAGATGGTCGGTCGCAGCGTGAAGCTCCGCGCCGTCCTTCATGCGCGAGTGGAGCACGTCCAGAAAGTGCGAGTTGAAGAGCCGCCGCCGATGGTGTTTGCGTTTCGGCCAGGGGTCTGGGAAGAAGACGTAGACGATGTCTGCGCAGGCTGGAGGCAAGAGCCACTCCACGGCGTAGTTCGCCTCGATTCGCAACAGCCGGACATTGCCCAG
>CAZKRK010000672.1:0-2687 GCA_964555035.1 uncultured Victivallales bacterium
GGAGAAAAGGCAGGCCTTTTCTCCCAAATCTCCCGCTCCTGCGACACAAGGTCGCAGGGGGCGTGGCCATAATGAGAATTGCTGCTGCGACGGATGTGGCGTCACAGTGATCGGGATCTTACCGCCTCCGAAACTTGTCCAACGCGAAACCGAGAGAGCCATATGCGCGCCAACTGCCACATCTTGATCGTCCTGCTCTGTCTTCCGGCCATGCTAACGGCCGATAACTGGCCCCAGTGGCGCGGACCCGCGGGAAACGGCGTGGCCGCGCCGGGTGACTATCCCGTCAGTTTCTCCGACACCGAGAACGTCCGCTGGAAAGTGCGCCTCCCCGGAAGGGGATCGTCGACGCCGGCTGTATGGGACGACCGCATCTTCGTCACCGGCCCCGCCGGCGGTAAAGACGTCGTTCAGTGTTTCGACCGCAATGGGAAAGAGCTATGGCGCGCGGCGTTCGGTCCGCTGAGCAAGGCCAGGCACAAGGCCGGAACCAGCGCCAATTCCTCGCCCGTAACCGACGGCAAGACGGTCTTCGCCTACTTCAAAAGCGGCGCCGTAGCTGCCCTGGACTTCGCCGGTAAGGTGCTGTGGCAAGACAACCTGCAGGACAGGTATGGCAAGAGTACGCTGTGGTGGGACCTGGGCACATCCCCCGTTCTGACGCGCGACAGCCTGGTCATCGCCGTCATGCAGGCGGGAGACTCGTTCCTGATTCGCGGGTTCCAGCACCTGTTCTGCATCGGCAAGTGACGCCAACGGCGTCACGGCCGCGGATTGCCGTCAAGATCGGCAGTACCGCGGCAGTCGGGATACCCTGTGCAGCCCCAGAACTGCGAGCCGGCGTTCTTGCCGACCTTGGCAGTGCGCAGCACCATCGGCCGGCCGCACTGCGGGCAGGGGGGGATTGGATCGGTCGGATCGGTCCGATCGGACGGATCGGACCGATCGTTTTTCCGCCGCCCGCGCTCGGCAAGGCGCGCGGCGGCCAGTTTCTCGGTGTAGCCGCCGCCCTGCACGAACTGTTTCTCCAGCGCCTCGATCTGCTGATCGAGCAGGAAGTTCGCCTGGTGGATCAGGCAGATCACCGCATTGGCGCGCACTGCGGGATTCTCGTGATCCAACCGCCGGGCATAGAGCGCCCACCGCTCCTGATCGGTCAGATCGGTCAGATCCGACCGATCGGTCCGATCTCTCTTGAACACCCGCGGCACGTTCCGCACCGCCATCGCCTCGGCCGAGTCCGGCGCCCACTGCGGCAGGTGTCGATGCCGCAGGAAGTCCTCGTAGTCCAGCAGCAATTCCTCCTGGCTTGCGCGAGCTACGTTAACCAAACGGAGCTCCGTCTGCGACGAGGTTGCGGCGGCCCGACTCCCCTCCGCAATGTTCTGCCGCCCGGAACGTGCGGCCTGCACCATCTGGTCAACCGTTCGCGACCGCGGATCCAGAAACTTCTCGCAGAACCAATAAGTCGCGTCGTAGATCAAGGTCGCCGTCTGAAAACTGCACGCCTTCCGGTAGCCCCCGCTTGGGCGCAACCGCCTTCTCTCTCCCCCGGGTTTGCTCATTCTCTTCCTCCTTTCGATAGGTCAGATCGGTCCGATCCGACTGATCCGACCGATCTCCCTGCCATACGGAAGCAACGGAAAGTGGCGGATTCCGGATTTCTCTTCACTTTTCGCAAGCAGCAGGTTGATCTGCGCGCATACTTTCCGTAGCCTGTTCTGCGATGCAAGCCGCTATCATTTTGTGCGTTTCCACGGTCGTCACCCTGTTCAGCGTTCGCCTCCTGGTGATTCGCGGAATCGAGGAGATCTGTAATGCGTGGTCGCTTTCGAGCAAAACCAAGGGACAGATCATCGGGTATGCCACGAGCACGCCCGAGCTGGTGGTGATAGTCGCCAGTGCCCTGTCGGGCGTGTTTGAGGCGGGATTCTGGAACATTGCTTCGTCGAACGTCATCAACTGCGTTCTGTTCGTGCTAGCCGTCCTCGTGTACCGCCAGCAACGGGAGTTGTTCGACCGCGCCTTCGTGGACGAGGTGCTGTTCGGGGCTGTGTCGGTGGCCGTGCCTATCGTGCTGTTCGGTTTGGACGTCTCCCTGACAGCGGGCGTGTCGGTTGGCCTGATCGGGTTCTTTGTGTTTTACAAGGTGATCGACAAGGTGACCAATCCTAGAGCGACGGCCGCGGACGACACGGAAGAGTCGCTGCCCGGCAGTGTCGGCAAGGGGTTGTTCCTGCTCGTGGCGGGTCTGCTCACGGTGCTCGTCGCCGGCAGGTTCCTCGGTCGCAGTGCGGGTGTGCTCGTGCGCGAGCTGGGACTGCCCGCGTGGCTGATCGGGTGGATTCTCGGGATGATCACGTCGGTCCCGGAACTGACCTCGTTCTTTGAGATATATCGCCTGAGCCGTTCTCGCGGGAAGTTGCACCTGACGCGCGACACACAGGAGTGCATGGACGCCCTGGTTGCGTCCAACATGAGCAATCTGGGCATTATCCTGCCGGTGGGCGCACTGGTGTTCCTCTGGTTTTCGCGGTAGCGCTTTTGCGGACTTTTCGCTGTTGACATCGACGTCCGGCAAGCGGTACAGTGCGCGTCCGACTTACCGAAAGGTAGTCGGAAACATAGACCTAGCGCCCCCTTCGTCTATCGGCTAGGACGTCGGGTTCTCATCCCGGAAAGAGGGG
>CAZKRK010000673.1:0-2651 GCA_964555035.1 uncultured Victivallales bacterium
AATCTGCTCCTCCACGCGCCGAGAAATCAGCGCGACCCTTTTCGGACACCCTCTACCTATGCGACACTTGGATTGCGGGTGACACCCGCGTTGGGGGGGAGTAAGGGACAAGTCCGCACCTCGGATACTCTCGGAGGCTCAGTGTCCGGGGGCGGGGCTGACCGGGAACTCGGACTCCTGCCTGTCATCCCGAGCGCAGCGGAGCGGAGTCGAGGGATCTCGGGAATTGGCAACCACGCCGGACGTGCTTGGCAGTTCTCGAGATCCCTCGACTCTGCTCCGCTACGCTCGGGATGACAGGGCGGGGCTAGGAGTTCCCGACCCGAGTTGTCCAAAAGCCGTACGCCTTGGGGCGTTGCCGGCCAGTCCCATCCCAGCGCCCAATTGCCCCAATCAACTACCAACCAATTGCCCAATTAACCAATCAACCAATCAACCAGGCTGAGGCTCGCCTCAGCCTACTTGATTGCTCCCCCGCTCTTGCGCGCGTTGGCGTTGATGCTCTCGATCGTCTTGAGCGCGGCGTCGGCGGCGTAGTCGATCTCGGCTTCGGGGCCGCACATGATCAGGCGGCCGGTCGCGCCGAAGGGACGGATTGAGTTGAGCTTCACGTTTGCGGCTTTCAGGGCTTCGTTGCAGACGATGGCGAGGTAGGCCGCGGGGGCGGTCTCCATGATCAGCAGCGATTCGCCCGCCACGATCATGTGCCCCTTGCCCAGGCCGGTAAAGGAAATGGCGTGGTCCTGTTCGACCGAGCGGATCGTCTTGTTGGTCACCAGCTTTACCTCGGCGCGATCGCCTTCGGTCAGCCCGGCGGCTTCCAGCACGGCTTCGCCGGCCTGGCGGACTTCGCCCTGGTCGGCGTGGTGGACCTGCATCAAACCGTAGATACGTTCGGTAACCACCGACCCCAGTCGCACCTGGGTGCGTTTGAGCGCCAGGTCGATCATCGTGTGGATCTCCATCGCCGGGGCGATTTCCAGCATCAAAGCGGCATCGTACTCGGCCGGGTCGTAGACGCGGTTGTCCTTGGCGATGAACTGCGCGAGCTGCGGCTGAAGGCTGTCGATAAACGTGTATGTTCTGAGTTCAAAGGACATTGCAGGTCTCCTTGTTTTTCGTGCTCTGAGTTTTGCAAATCTTTCGCAAATCTTTCGCTTGCCTTTAGAAAGTATTTCGGTACGCTTGAAGAATCAAGTGTTTTCTTCGCGGGAAGTGCCGAGACCCCAGCCCCGCAGAGAATACCGCGATGGAGACGGCGGTCCTCCGCCGTTGGGTGTTGTGCTGGCGGCGGCGTGACATGCCGCCGGCTCCATGGATTCGTCAACGGGCGTGGGCAACGGAATCAGCTCACGCAAGAAAACAGGAGGAAGTGACATGAAGGCAGAGAAGAGCAATCCGAAACCGAGTATCGTTGTCCGGGGAATCCTGGCGCTGCTTTGCGGCGTCGTCATCGCGGGCTGCAAACCACAGGCGGGACCGACGTGCGGGTGCGGCGACAAACCCGTCGAGACCGCTGACGCGGCATGCGGCTGCGGCGCGAAGTGCGGCTGCGATGGGCAGAAACTCCTCACGCCGAAGCTGGGCTTCAAATTGGACGACCAGTACGACAGCCCCGACGGCATGACCATCGGCGCTGACGGCTGCATCTACCTCTCGATGAATCAGGCCAGCGGCGGGTTCAAGCATCCGGCCAAGATCATGCGCATCACGCCGGACGACAAGCTGGAAGAGTTCCTCACGCTGCCGCCGCATCCGGGCACCAAGGTGGCCAGCCCGCTCGGCATCGTGTTTGCCTCTGACGGCAACCTCTATGTCTCGGACAACCAGGCGTTCGCCGGCACCAACAAGGCCTCGCGCCTGCTCCAGGTCGTCATCAAGGACGGCAAGCCGGAGTCGACCGCTGTGGTCGCCACCGGGCTGCAGATGGCCAACGGCATCGCCGCCGCGGGTGATTACGTCTATCTCAACGAAACCAGCATCGATGCCGATGCCAAGCCGATGATCAGCGGCGTGTACCGCTTCAAGCTCTCCGAGCTCGACCCGGCCACGCCGATCGCGGTCACGGGCGTCGACGATCCCAACTTCTTTCTGAAGGTGGAAACGGACTACGGCACCAACGACCTCATGAAGGTTGGCGCCAACGGCATCGGCGTCGATTCGAAGGGCAACATCTACGTCTGCAACTTCGGCGAAGCGTCCGTGTTGAAGGTGACGCTGAAAGACGACGGTTCCATTGACCAGGTGACCGAGCTCTGCAAGGGACAGGGCATGGAGAGCACGGACGGTCTGCAGATCGACGCCGAGGACAACCTGTGGGTGGCCGACTTCATGGGCAACGCGATCGCCAAGATCTGCTCCAAGAGCGGCAAGGTGACGATTGTCGCCAAGAACGAGCCCGGCGACGGCGCCGACGGTTCGCTCGACGCGCCGTCGGAGTGCATCCGCCGCGGCGACAAGGTCTACGTCGCCAACATCGACCTGACCTACGGCCCCAACACGTCGGACGACATCCAGACGATTTCGGTGATCGAACTCAAGTAGTTCCGTATGGCGAACGTAGCGCCGGCCGCAAAGCCGGCGCTGCGTCAATGGAGAGGCGGGCGCGCGGCCCTGTGTCCTGGGGGCATCCCGGGCCCGCCCCTCACCCG
>CAZKRK010000674.1:0-2645 GCA_964555035.1 uncultured Victivallales bacterium
ACCACTCACGTTCACCCATTGCGAGACTGCTACGCTATTTACGCCCAGGAGCACTGGAAAGAGCATTTGGATACTCACTACAGAGAGATCAGGGCGGAAGATCAGGGCGAAGGATCAGGGCGAAGGATTAGGGCGAAGGATTAGGGCGAAGGATTAGGGCAAAAGAATAACTTCTGACCAACGCGTTGCGATTCACCTCTCCCCTTGGGGAGAGGTCGCCGCGGCGCAGCGGAGGCGGGTGAGGGGCCGGCCGTTGGCGCCCTCGGGATGACAGCGCGGGGAATTGGTGCCTCCGTACCGAATTGTCCCGAAAGCGAAGTGCACCAGGGGGCTGACCGTACCCGTACCCTGGTCTACTTCCCGCCCGCCGTGGGCGCCGACGCATCCCCCCCGCCCCCTTTTTCGATTGCCGATGCCGCGGTGGTATGGTCTCGTGGTAACGTCGCCGCGTTGCTGGCGGGGGAGTCAGTCAAGTAAGGGGCGACGGGGCGAGCGCAGAGTGAGCAAGCCCGGCGGGGGCCACTCCGCAAGTGCAGCAAATCGCAGAGCCGGAACACTTTGCCTTTTCGGCTTGACGCATCGAGCCTTTTGCTGTTAACAAGCCCCGAGGTTTATGAATGTGTATCGTCAGATGCTTCAGAGCCGTCACCGCATGCGCATGTACGCCGAGAAGCGCTTTCACAATCCATAAGGAGAGGTGCCATGAAATACGCTCCGAACCCACAGACCCTGACCACTTCCACGAACCGCGGCAACTTCGGTCGGCCACGCCGGCGGGCAAAGGCCTGGCTTGTCGGAAAAGTGTTGGCCGTCGGTGTTCTGTTGCTGTGGGGGTTGGCTGTGCCGTCCTCGGCGCAGATGACTTTCATGGGCGAAGACCTTCATAACAGCTCAAGCACCCGCATCCCGGCCACTCCGAACGCCGACAGCGCTCAGGCCGATTGGCAGAGCAACATCGAGGGCAATTCCGTCGAGGGATTCGAAGGATTGCAGCCCGGAAGCGGCAACGGCTTGAACCTGACATTCTCCGGTAGTGCCGGCAGCATCGGAGCCACCCTTTGGTCTGGAGGATCGCTTTCGATCGTGAATCGGCCGACGGGAGCCGTTGCCGGCCGCTACCCGACGGAGGGAGACCAGTTTCTTCAGGCCGACGCCGCCGACTTCAGAATCGACTTCGATCGTCCGATATCCGCTTTCAGCTTCAAGGGTGTGGACATCGGCGACTTCAGCGGTGCTCTTTCCCTGGAGCTCACGTTGGACAAGGGTGGCACGGTGGTGCTTCCCGTCGGGAATACCATAGGCACCAGCGGCAATACCGACGGCAGCGTTCTCTTTTTCGGGTTCTATGAGACCGAGAACGCTTACACGTCGATCAGTTTTCTCAACACGGATGACAGCGATATCTTTGCCTTTGACGAGATGACGATCGCCGACATCAGGCAGGTCGTAGGGCAGAGCAAACGATCGGATAGAATCGAGGTTACCGACGGCAGCGCGATTCTCTCCACCTTAACGCGCGGTCTCCCGATGGCTGCCGCCCAACGGGAGATCCTGCTGGGGGTCGGCCGGACGACGACCCGTGACCTCAACGGCCGGCTGTTTCGCATGCGGTCCCGGGCGAACAGCGCCGCGGCGGAACCGGCGCCTGAGGGCGCCCCCGACGAAGATGGCTCGTCCCGGGAGTGGGAGATCTTCGCTTCGGGTGAGTTCAACGACCTCGAAACCGATGACATCGGTGACGTACGTGGGTTCGATTCGGAAACCTACTCGGGTACCGTTGGCGCGGAATTGTGCCTGAGCCCCAACTTCACGTTCGGCATTGGCGGGACGTATATCGAGAGCGACAACAGAGTCAAGGGTCAGGTGGGTTCGGTGGACGTCACCGGATGTGCGGTTTCGCCCTACGTCTCGGCTTTCTGGGACGGGCTTTTCGCCGACATTCTCTACAGTTGGGGGATCTTCGAAAGCGAGATCGGACGGGATACCGGTTTCGGCCCTACCGCCCGGGCCGAGCCCGATGCCGAGCACCATGCAGTTGAGCTCAATGTAGGCTACAACATGGCCTTGGGCAGTCTTGTCACCGGCCCGATTGCCGGGCTCGAATACATCCACGGTCACCTGGAGGGTTACACCGAATCCGGAGGCGGCAACATGAACCTCCGGGTTGACAGTCAAAGCTACCAGTCGTGGATCAGCCGCCTGGGGTGGCAGGCCTCCTGCCGGGTGGGAGCCATCACTCCCCAGGTGAGAGCGAGTTGGGACCACCAGAACCTCGACAATACGGAAACGGTGTCGGCAGCCCTGGTCACCTCCCCGTACGGGATTATTGAAGATGGAAGATACACCTCCGTCGGCAGCTTCTCGGCTTCTGCCCCGACTGCCCATCCGGGCCGTGACTATGTCAACTGCGGCGGCGGGATCATGATCGAGATCACGGACCGAGCCCGGCTTATCGTCGACTACGAGGGACACTTCGGACGCAACAACGCTTCGGCCCACTATGCCGGCGCCCGTTTCTCGACGCCGTTCTAGTCGCACGAGTTGGGTCAAGACGGGCGCGTCTGCGATTTGCTGCATTTGCCTGGTGCCGCCGCCGGGCTTGCTCACTCTCCGCTCGCCCTTGCCCTTCCGCTGCGCTCCAGGGC
>CAZKRK010000675.1:0-2639 GCA_964555035.1 uncultured Victivallales bacterium
ATTTTCCCTGGAAAAGCGTGAAATGAAATCCCCGGAATAGCGCGCTCGGTAACACATGTAGCCTTTACCAATAACCGGGCGGAGCGTGACTTGAGAATGAGTAAGGTCAAGCAGAAGGTGTCGGGTTGCTTCAGAACTAGCAAATTCGCCGAAGCCTATTGCCGCATCTCCAGTTATTTGCAGACCATGGCAAATCAGGGATATAATCCGCTGGTCGCCATTCAGTTGGCCCTTTCAGGGAAAATTTATACTGAGAGGGGTGAGTAGTTACCAAATATGAATGCGCTTCAAGGGCGGAGCGTGAGTAACTCTTCCCCTAACATCTTGGATAGTGTCCACTTCGATTAGACCCGTTCCGGGCCATGAGAACAAGAGCCGGGCCGGGATAATCGAGTCAGGTATGAAAATAACTGTCGAGCTGTTGAAAACCAAGGAACGGAGGCTTGCAGGCTTCTCTATTGCTGGCTCCTGCGCAGATCCATATAATGGCGACCAAACGTCGGCCTCTGAGAGAAACCGAGGATGGTCATGAATGCAATCACACCGCGCGGCCATTCCGCCCTGGCTTACCTCCTCGTCCTTGCCCTCGCGTTACTGCTTGCGTTACTGACGGCGCCGTCGGTATTCGCGCAGGAGGGTAAGCAGGAGGCTCCCGAAGATCCGGTGGCGCGGGCGGCGTGGATCTCTGAACATGTCAAGCGAGTCGCAGCGAGCACCGGGGATGCACGGGAGGCCGCGATCAAGAGACTCGTCGATGCCGACAAGGACGGCGACTGCGTCCAGATGCTCGTCGCCCTCATGTCGGATAAAAAGAAAAACACCGCTCTCCTTGTGGCCATCATTCGCGGCCTCGGCCGCGACGGCCTCGACCTCGTGGCGCCGGCTGTCGTGGATCAGCTGATCCACAAGCACAAGGAGGTGCGCGGCAACGCCGCCGTGAGCCTCGAGTACATCGGCTGCCGCGACAAGAAGGTGATCGCCGCGCTGCGGAAGCTCGCCACCCGGGAGAAGGACGTGTTCATCGCCAACCACGCGTACCGGGCGCTCGGGCGCTGCGGTTCGGAGGATCCAAAGGTACGCGTGCTGCTGCTCAAAAAAGCGCTCAGCTCGAAGAGTGAGTTTGCCTCGTACGGACCCTGCATCGGGCTCGCCTATTTCGAGAGAGACCGGAAGGTCGCGCGGGGCCTCGAGAAGTTGCTGAAGAAGATCGGTGTTCCCGGTGGAGGCAAGCCCGGCAGGGGCGGTGCGGCGAATGCCGTGAAGCGCAGTCTCGTGTCGTGGACGCTGGCCAACGTCGGGGACGGGGAGAGCGCCAATTTCATCATCGAAGAACTGCTGCCCCGCCTCGAGAACATGAAGACTCCCTGGGTCCAGGGCGTCCGGGATTTCTACGACAACGTCGCCCGGGTCTGCGACGGCGACAAGAAGCGCATGGCCCGCGTCGTGGGCGGGGTCCGCGGCGCCGTCTCGTACGTCAAGGGCCTGAGGCTGGAGCGCTACGGCGCGGAGACTCGCAACCTGATGGATGAATATCGCAGGGGGCGGGAAGCGGCAGGTTTCACACCAAAGGGCGACCATGTCCTGAACGAGAAGTACCGGAAAGGGTAGGCCCTGCACACATCCAGGAAGTCAGCGCTCCGCCCACCGGTCAAGGCGAATGAGATCTTGAGCGACGGATTCCTTGAGAGGAGATTCAAAATGATCGTCTCACCAAATCCCATCCCCGGAACACCGCGCTGGTTGTTCGTCGTCATCCTGCTGTGCGCCGTGGCGCTTCTGCCCCTCGGCGTGGCCTACGCCCAGGACTTCGAGGCCGTGGGCAAGCGGCTCCGGGCGGCTGTCGCGGCCGGAGAGCTGACCGCCGAGCAGGCCAGGGCGATGATGGCCGCGCTCCGGAAAGCCGGCGGCGCCGACGTACGGGCCGTGGGCATACGACTTCGGAAGGCGGTCGCGGCCGGTGAGCTGACTGCCGAACAGGCCCGGACCATGATGGCGACGCTTGAAAAAGCAAGCGGTGCCCGGAGGGACCGCGGCGCGGACCGGGTGCAGGCCTATCTGACGAAGGTGAAGAAGGACCTCGAGGCCGCTGTCCGGGCCGGGAAGATTACCAGAGAACAGGCGGCCAAGCGCTACCAGGGCGCCGAGAAGGCCGTCAAGGAGAGGATGGCCGCCGGGCGCCGCCAGCCCGACGCCAAGCGCATCAGCCGAGAAGACTTCGTGCGCGCCGCAGCGGAAATCCGAAAAGCGGTCGCCGCCGGCAAGATTTCGGAAGAAGCCGCCCGGACCCGTCTCGCGGAGATGCGTAGAGCGATGGCCGACCGGGGCGCCAAGGACCGCAAGCGCGAATCCCGGGCTGAGTACCGCGCCATCGAGCAGCGCATCCGCAGCGCCGTCGAGGCCGGGAAGATGTCCAAGGAGGAGGCCGAGCGGAAACTCATCGAGCTTCGCAAGCGCATGTTCGGCCTAGGCAGAAGCTTTTGATCCGAATCCCACGGCTTCATCGACATGGGCGGCTTCGGCCGCCCTTGTCGATGCGCAAGCCTGTCCGGCCAATTAGCCGGCAACCGTCCGCCGGATCCAGAGCTTGAAGAAACGGTCAACGATCAAGAACGAACCGTCGTCGCGGTCTATTATATCTT
>CAZKRK010000676.1:0-2617 GCA_964555035.1 uncultured Victivallales bacterium
GCTTCTTGGGGTGGTTCAGAGGGTATCTGACACCTTGACGTGCTTGTGTTTTTGGAGGTGTAAGTATTGCAGATACCTTCCAGGGCTGGGACGCATAGCGCGCTAGCGGTCCTGAGCGGGGTGCTCATAGCGGTGAGCCTGTCGGGTTACGATGTATTCTGGCTCGCATGGCTCGCGTGGGTTCCCCTCTTTGTCATCCTCGGGGAGACGTCAATTAGAGGGGCCTGTGGCTGGGGCTTTGTCACAGGCTTCGTTCAGACAGCGTGCATGCTTTATTGGGTGCCGCCCACAGTAGCACATATGGGAAAGTCGCCGGTCACCGGCTTCGGCCTCCTTCTCGTTTTGTGCCTGGTGTGGAGTGGCGGCCTGGCCGTGTTCTGCCTGCTGGCGCGGGCGTATCGGCGCACGCCGACATCTCAATCGATCGCCCACGACCTGTTCTTCATTGCCGGCATCGCTGCATTGTGGGTCGCATTCGAAGTGATCCACTCGCGGCTGTTTTCCGCTCTGCCGTGGGTCAGTTTTCTTGCCGGCTACTCCCAGTGGAACCATCCGGTGCTGATTCAGGCGGCATCCTGCGCCGGCGTGCATGGCGTTTCCTTTCTTGTCATCGCCGTCAACGTTGCCGTTGCACGGGCTCTGTCGTCCCGACGCAAGCAGCCCGTCCTGGTCGCGGCGGCCCTGCTTGTCTGCGCGCCCTGGCAGTCGGGTTCTGCCGGCTTAACATGCCCCTCGCCGAGGACACCGTTCGCGTGGCTGTCCTGCAGGCCAACATCAATCCCCGCGAGCGGCTCGATCCGGAAGCGGGAAGCGAGCTGGCCAACTGCTACCTCCGCCTCAGCGAGGATGCCAACGCGGCCCGGGCGGACCTGGTCGTCTGGACCGAGGCGGCCATTCCGTGGCCGTTGCGCGACGGGGACGATCTCGTGGAAGCCGCGCTGGATGCAACCGGCCCGTCGAAGGCGCATCACCTTGTCGGCGCCCCGATCGAGAGCAGCGGTCACAAGGGTGTATACCTCAATTCCGCGTTGCTGGTTTCGCCGGAAGGGAAGATCGTCGGCCTCTACAGCAAAGTACGCCCGCTCTTTGGGGCCGAAACCGCTGTCTGTTTCCCGGGGATGAAGAACAGGGTGAAACTCCACCCCTCGGGCGACAAGTACACGCGGGGCGCGGTGCACAAGGTCCTCCCCTCACCTCTGGGTGTGCTTGGCGTCAATATCTGCAACGAGAATTTTCACGCCGATCTGCTGCGCCGGTCCGCACGCAAGGGCGCGGCGTTCCTCGTCAACCTGACCAACGACGGTTGGTTTCTTCAGAACATGCCGTTGCGCCAGCATTTCATCGTCAACCCTTTCCGCGCCGTCGAGAACAAGCGGCCCTTGGTGGTTGCGAACAACGTCGGCGTATCGGCCCTGATCGACGCCTACGGCCGCCGGCCGGTGAAGAGCCGCATTCGCACGCAGACCTGTCTTGTCGGCGACATCGCGCCGCAGCGGTCGCGTTCTCTCTACAGCCGTGTCGGTGACTCGTTCGCCTACGGTTGCGTCGTCTGGAGCGTTTTGACAACAACGTGGCGCCCTCACCCGGAATTATCACTAAGGAGACCGACATGAAACGAACCACAAGTATCTGGATAGCACTGGGCGCTGTCCTCGTGATAACGGGACGTATGGCACTTGGCCTGCCGCACGTCGTTCAGGAGCACTACCGCTGGCGCAACGACGACGACAAGGAGGCGAGTGCCACTTGGAAGGCGGCGGAAGACACGGCGGTCACGGGCCAGGTCACGAACGAGAACATCCGCCTGCGCTTCACGATCTCCAACGGCACCGGTCTCGAAGCCGCCCCCGATCTCGAGCTGCGGCTGCAGTGGCAGACCAACCGCTTCGGGACGTTTTTCGACGTTCCCGGTTCCGGGAGCTCGGGGACCTTCGTCATGAGCGAGACGACGTACTACACCAACAACACGACCCCGACGACCGAGCAACTGAGCGGCACGGGCGATTTCCAGGCCGGTCTATGCGTGGAGACCGCCTCCAACCAGACCACCCCGATCGACGTGCAAGGCGAACACCGGATCGAGGTGGAGTACTGTTTCAAAGGTCTTGCAAACGTCAACGGCGGCGTGCCGTACTACTTCCAGCTCACCGACGCCGGCACCGAGCTGGACCAGTACAGCGTCTACCCCGAAATCACCTTCGTCATCAGGGCCGCTGTCGACAACGACGGCGAGACGGACTTAACGGCCTCGTCCGCAACCCTGCGGGGCGAGGTGACCGACACCGGCGGCGAGACGCCGACCGTCCACATCTGCTGGGGCGACAATGACGGCGGGACAGGCAGCCCGGGCAACTGGGACACCGACGTCGACCTCGGAACTCAATCGGGCGCGTTCTCCACGCCGGTGTCCGGACTTGTGGCCGGCAATACATACTACTATCGCTGCTATGCCACGAACTCCGCCGGCGATTCCTGGTCAAGCTTGGACACTTTCTCTACACCCATCCCGACGGTGGAGCACCTGAACACCTCTTATACGGTCGCCGAAGATGACGGCTCGATTGAGGTCACCCTCCACCTCTCCAACGAGTCCGGCAGCGATGCCGAGGTCAATGTC
>CAZKRK010000677.1:0-2602 GCA_964555035.1 uncultured Victivallales bacterium
CGGTCCGATTCGTCGGTCGTGTTTCGTCGCTTCGGCGACCTGCTCCCACGGCTTCGATTTCGATCTTGGCCGGGAGATCGGGGTTGCCGGCCAGTGTCCTGAGGTAGTTCGGCCCGGCGAACCGTTCCAGCTTGAGGTTAATGTGCGCCGGCTTGGAAGCGGTACGGGGGACGGACGTCACCGGCTCCGCCTCCGTCTGCACAACCTTACCTGCCAGGATCCCAAGGCGACCGTGGATCTCACCGGCAGTTCCTCGGAAAGTGTAACGTTCGACTTAGTGCCCAGACGACCGGCAGAGCCGTTTCTGATCCTGGTCATACCCGACGGGCAACTTCAGAAGCGTGCCGAGTGGATGGGCATCGTCCAAAGTGCGTCGAGATGAAGTGCCGTCCGTTCGCAGTTCACGGGTTGAGGTTGCTACGCGATTTGACAATTCCACTCCAACGGAGGTCGTCAACCATGCGATGCATCTGTCGACTGCGGGCCTTGCCCGCCCCAATTTTGATTCTGACGGCCTTGGCATGTGCGGTGGGTGCCGAGGGCCGACCGGCGACGGTCCGCGATTTTGGCGCGGCAGGCGACGGCAAGGCCGACGATACAGCGGCATTGCAGAAAGCGGTAGAAGCCGGCATCGGCGACATGCGCTTGCCTCGCGGCGCCTATCGCATCACAAGGCCGATCGTGATCGACTTGAACAGGTACGGGCCGGTGTCGTTCTCGGGCAGCGGAGCCGCGCGGATCATCATGGCCGGTCCGGGACCGGCGTTGAAGTTCATCGGGACCCACCAAGGGACCGCCGATCCCGAGACGGTCCAGCCCGAGGTCTGGCAGCGTCAGCGCATGCCTACCGTCGACGGGCTGGAGATCGTCGGCGCCCATGAGGAGGCCTGCGGAATCGAAGCCGCCGGGACCATGCAGATGGTCATCACCCGCGTCACCGTGCGCGAGGCGCTTCACGCCATTCACCTGACCGGGAACAACCGCAACGTGATCGTCTCCAACTGCCATCTCTACAAAAATCGCGGCGTGGGGCTCTACCTGGATCATGTCAACTTGCACCAGACGAACGTCACCGGCTGCCACATCAGCTACAACGCCGCCGGCGGCATTGTGGTGCGAGGTGGCAGTGTGTTCAACGTGCACGTTTGCGGGTGCGACATCGAGGGTAACCGGTTCAACGTGCTGTTGGACAACGTTGCCGGATCGGGCAGCGGCGGCGAAGTCGTAGTGACGGGATGCACGTTGCAGCACGCCGGCGGCCCCGATTCGGCCAACATCCGTCTCCTTGGGGACGACGACGGCCGGGCGTGTTACAGCGCCACTATCGCCGACAACGTGATCAGCGACACCGAAACCAACATCGACATCCGAAAAGGCCGCGCGGTCAGCATCATCGGCAACACTCTTTGGCTCGGCTACAAGTACAACCTCCGCGTCGAAGAGAGCTCCGACATCCTCGTCGGCCCCAACGACTTCAGCCGCAACCCCCGCTTCAAAGACGAACAACGCGCCGACTACAACGTGCTGTTTCGCAATTGCCGCGACATCGCCATCACCGGGCTCCACGTCACCAAGACACTGCGGACTGCCGCAGCGTTGATCTTCGAAGACTGCCGCCGCGCGAATGTCAGCAACTGCACAATCCTCGACTGCGCGGGCGCCGGCATCCTGATGAACAACGTCGCTGACAGCCGTGTGGCCGACTGCTTGATCCGCAACGACCTGCCCGGCGTCCAATCCTGGTCGTCGATCAAGGTGATCGGAGGGCGTGGCAACCTGATTGCACACAACCTGCTGGGCGGGGCCGTGCAGGCCCAGCCGAAGTCGGCTCGTTCGGTAGGCAACGTGATCCAACCGTAGCGAAGTAGTGCGACTCGCTTCGCTCCCGCCGCGTTCCGACGAAAGAACCACCAGAGGAACAAACAAGACCTTGATTCACAAGCGGAGGTTACAAGCTATGAGAAGTACGCTTCGACTAGCCGCCCTGCCCAGCCTCGTGGCGATTCTGATCGGCGCGACCCACGGCAGCGCCGGCGAGCCAACTCAGCCAAAGCTGTCCGCACCTTCGAAGAAACCGACAGCGACTGTCCGAGACTTCGGCGCAATCGGCGACGGCAAGGCCGACGATACTGCGGCCTTGCAGAAAGCGGTCGACGCAGGAACCGGCGACATTCGTTTGCCGCGGGGCGTCTATCGGATTATCAACCCGATTCTGATCGATCTGGATAAGGTCGGCTGGACGTCGCTTGTCGGAAGCGGCACGCCGCGCGTGGTAATGGCCGGCCCGGGGCCGGCCTTCAAATTCGTCGGTACACACCGTGGCACGGCCGGACCCTCTTCAGTGAAACCCAACGTCTACGAGCGCCAACGCATGCCCACCGTCGACGGCCTGGAGATCGTCGGCGCCCACGAAGAGGCATGTGGTATCGAGGCCGTGTACACGATGAAGCTGATCATCACGCGGGTTACGATCCGCCAAGTGCTGCACGCCATTCATCTACCGATCCGAAACCGCAACGTGATCGTAGCCAACTGCCATCTCTACAAAAACCGCGGGGTGGGACTCTACCTGGACGACATCAACCTGCACCAGATCAATGTG
>CAZKRK010000678.1:0-2590 GCA_964555035.1 uncultured Victivallales bacterium
AACGGAACCGCGAAGGGCCGGGCAACTTGGGTTGTGGGCCCCGGCCCGCCTTGTAGGCCATAGTCGAGGTGGGGACGACGAATCAGATGCGCCCGGTGATCAGTCCGTGGCGTCACGGTACTTGACTGCCACTGGTTTGGTGGCATATTCTTGGTGTTTTGGAGGAGCTGGTTGCGCCCATGATTGGAATATCGAAACTCTATTGCGGGACCGTGGAGCAGTCGGACCCTTTGCGTTACGGCAGGCGTTCGAAGGAACTGCCGTCCCATTTGCTGCAATTCTCGCGCGACAAGAAACCCGTTGTGGTCTGGAACGTGGGGCGGCGGTGCAACCTGCGGTGTGTGCACTGCTACTCGCACTCGCGCGATATCGACTACTCGGGCGAGCTTACGCACGAGGAGGGCATTCGCCTGATCGACGATCTGGCGGAGTTCGGCTCGCCGGTGATGCTGTTCTCCGGTGGCGAACCGTTGATGCGGCCGGACATCTTCGAGCTCATCGAGCATGCCGCCGAGAGGAAGATGCGCGCGGTCGTCTCGACCAACGGGACCCTGATTACGCAAGAGGTGGCGGGCAGACTCAAGGACGCGGGGCTTTCCTACGTTGGCATCAGTCTCGACGGACTCGAAGAAACCAACGACCGGTTCCGGGGGGTGAAGGGCGCGTTCAAACAGGCCCTGCAGGGGGTACGGAACTGCCTTTCGCTGGGCGTGAAGGTCGGTCTGCGTTTCACCATGACGCGCAAGAACTACGGCGACGTGCCCGGCATCCTGGACTTGATCGAGCGTGAAGGCGTCCCGCGCGTATGCTTCTATCATCTCGTCTACACCGGGCGCGGCAGTCACCTGGTCGACTCCAGCCGCATGTCGCACGGGGAGACGCGGCGTACGGTGGACCTCATCATGGAGCGCACGCGCGCGTTGCACGACAAGGGCAAGCCGGTGGAGGTGTTGACGGTCGACAATCACACCGACGGGCCGTACGTGTACATGCGGTTGCTGAAGGAGAACCCGGAGCGTGCCGCGGCCGTGCTCGAGCTGCTGAAGATGAACGGGGGCAACAGCAGCGGCACGGGAATCGGCTGCGTGAGCTGGGACGGCGCCGTGCATCCCGACCAGTTCTGGCGCCACTACTCGTTCGGCAATGTGCGCGAACGACCGTTCAGCGAGATTTGGACCGACCTGTCGGACGAGTTGATGGCGAAGCTCAGGGACCGCAAGAAGCACCTCAAGGGTCGCTGTGCCGGCTGCAGGTTCCTCGACATCTGCAACGGCAACTTCCGGGTCAGGGCCGAGGCTGTCAGCGGCGATCTGTGGGGCGAGGAACCGGACTGCTACCTTACGGACGAGGAGATCGGTTTGTGAAAGACGCGCTCAGACTTGTTTTCTGGGAGTTGACGGCCCGCTGCAACCTGACGTGCAAGCATTGCCGTGCCGAGGCCCAGGATCACTTTGTGGCAGGCGAACTGACGACGAGTGAGATCGTTGCCGTGGCCGAGGAGATCCGCAAGGTCGACGACCCGATCATGATCCTGACCGGCGGCGAGCCGCTGGTGCGCGAGGACTTCTTCGAAATCGCCCGCGCCTGCGCCGGTATGTTCGCCCGCGTGGCCGTGGCCACGAACGGAACGCTTGTCGACGAGGCGATGGCGCGCGAGATTGCCGCATCCGGCATTCAGCGCGCGAGCGTCAGCATTGACGGTGCGACGGCCGCGACGCATGACGAGTTTCGCGGCCTGCCCGGCAGTTTTGACGACGCCTTGAACGGCATGGCCGCCCTGCTCGGGGCCGACGTGCCGGTGCAGGTGAACGTGACTGTTGCCAGGCACAACATGTCGGAGATCGACGCTATTCTCCAGTTGGCGATCGAACGCGGGGCGGACGCATTTCATGTCTTTGTGCTGGTGCCGGTCGGGTGTGGGGTGGAGCTCAGTGAGGAGCTGCGCCTGACCTCCGCGGAGATGGAGAGCGTGCTGCGCTGGCTGTTCGACAAGTCGTTGGAGCTGCGCGGGCGCGTACACATCAAGGCCACGTGTGCGCCGCAGTACTATCGGATCATGCACGAGGTGTCGCGCGAGCGGGGCATCGACGGCAGTTGTCACCGTGGCCACGCCCCCTGCGACCTTGTGTCGCAGGAGGGGGAGATTGGGGAGAGAAGTCTCGCCTTGTCTCCCCAATCTTCCGCTCCTGCGACACAAGGTCGCAGGGGGCGCGGCATGCACGCCATGACGCGTGGGTGCCTGGCGGGCTCGGCCGTCTGCTTCATTTCGCGTGTGGGGGACGTGCAACCGTGCGGGTACCTGCCGCTGCAGGTTGGGAACGTGCGCGAGCAGGCGTTCGGCGACATCTGGAACGGTTCGGAGGTGTTCGCGGCCCTACGCGATCCGGCGCGGTTGCAGGGCAAGTGCGGCGCCTGCGGCTACCGCAGACTATGCATGGGCTGCCGGGCGCGCGCCTTTTCCGACACGGGCGGCTACCTGGCGGAGGACCCTGATTGCGCCTATGTGCCACCTCTCCGGCAAGGTGCCGACCGTAGTTAGACCCCATCCGAAAAGGGTCTACGTTCGCGAAACGCCCGCCAATTCAACCTG
>CAZKRK010000679.1:0-2581 GCA_964555035.1 uncultured Victivallales bacterium
TCATCTCTTTACCTAATCTCGTTACTTCATCTTCTTTGCCGGCCTGTAACAGGCGAGAGTTTCCGTTCGGCGGGGTTTCACGCGGCACGCCTGCAAGCCTTGTCTACGGTAGCGAGTTGCCGCTTGAAGTTCTCCCTTCGCGGCTGGATACTCAACACCCATGTCGAACACCCCTACGGAACGGATTCCCGTGGCGTGGTTTGTTACGCCGCACGGACTCGGGCACGCGGCGCGGGCAGCCGCGATCATGGAGGCGCTTCAGACCGCATTGGTCGATGTGGAGCTTCATATTTTCACAACTGCGCCCGAGGCCTTCTTCCGTGATTCCCTCACCGGACCGTTCCGCTACCATCCGGTGGAGACCGACATCGGGCTCGTGCAGTCCTCCTCCCTGAGAGAAGACCTGACCGCGTCGGCCGCGCGGCTGGAGGAGTTTCTCCCGTTCGATTCGCGTCTAGTCGATGAGCTGGCCCGAGCGCTGGCGGCGCACGAATGCCGGTTGGCGGTGGCCGACATCGCTCCGCTGGGTATTGCCGTGGCCAGGCAGGCGGGAGTTCCTTCTGTTCTCGTGGAGAACTTCACATGGGACTGGATCTATGAGGGTTACGAGGAACAGACTGACCTGCTGCAGCCGTATGCCGAATATCTCGGGAACTACTTCGAAATGCCGGACCATCACATCCAGACGGTTCCCGTGTGTCGGCCCGCACCCGGTGCCACCGTTGTTCCGCCCGTCAGCCGCCGCCCGCGTCGGGGCCGTGAGGAGACACGACGCGAGCTGGGAGTTGCGGATGATGTTCAGGCCGTGCTCGTCAGCATGGGGGGCATTCCGGAGCACTGCGGTTGCGAAGAGCGGTTGGTGGCCATGCGGGACATCGCATTCCTCGTGCCTGGTGCGGGTCGGGAGCTTGAGCGGCGGGGCAATGTTCTGTTCATACCGTTTCACACCGGTCTCTACCATCCCGATCTCGTAGGCGCTTGTGACGCGGTCGTCGGCAAGGTGGGCTACAGTACGATGGCGGAGGTTTATCACGCCGGTCTTCCGTTTGGGTACGTGCGACGAAGTCACTTCCGTGAAGGCGTAACCCTTGCTGCCTTTATCGCCGCGGAGTTCCAGGGCATCCCCCTCAGCACCGAGGACTTCGAGAGCGGGGCCTGGACGGAGTCTGCGCGGGAACTCCTCGCCATGCCCCGGGTGGCGCGCTCCGAGCCCAATGGAGCCGAGGCATCCGCGGAGGCCTTGGTTCGAATTCTGTCACAGTTGTGACACAACAGGACGGTCTTCTGTGTCATTCGAGACAAAAGTCACGGGGTCGCTTTTTCCTCTGCATTTTTTTCGCAAGTGCAACCGTTTTTGCGGAAGGGTGTTAGATACGAAGGCTGGCTAAGCGCCGAGAGAACGGCACAATACTTGCGTGTAATCAAGCAGTGCTGAAGGAGGAGGGTGCAGTAGCTTGACGAGGCGCGCGAAATGAGAAGACCTTCGTATGAACCCCTGTTCTCCGTGCTGGTTCCCAAGAGCCGCAAGGATCTGTTCTTTCTGAACATGCGGGTGTACGAGATTCTCCCGTGCGCATCCGGACAGTCGAAGGGCCAGGACGGAGAGCCGGTTTCTGTCGTCTGGTGCGCCGTCCACGACGAGAAGCGGTCCGAGCCGATGGGGCATGATGGAGCTTTGCCGCCGCTTTAGCCGGGAACTTGCCCCGTCGGGGGTTCCCGTAGAACCGTTCTCCAGGGCGGTTCCAGACCAGGCGTGATCCACCACTTCCGCTCGGGCTTCGCTGAACCGTCCTGGAGAACGGTTCTACGTCTCCGTCCAGAGTGGTACAGCCGCGACCTTGACCCGCCACCTTCTTCTCCTCTATAGTCCCCGCTTCGTTTTACAGTCGGGATGCTCCCGTGAGGACCGCTCAGTGAAAGCCTGTATCTACGCCAGAACATCGTCGAGCGACAAGAGTCACAACCGTACGTCGCTCGAGAACCAAATCGTGCAGGCCAGGGCATTGGCGCCTCTGCACAATCTGACGGTTGAGGACGAGCATGTTTTCACCGACATCAATTCCGACGGAACGTTTCCGCCGACGTGTTGGTCGGGTGATGATGCGGAGGAGACGCGGCCGGCCCTGAGTGCCCTGATCGAGGCTCTGGAGGCCCGCGAGGTGACGCGCGTGATCGTGTTCCGGCTCGACCGGCTGGCCACATGTTCCGAGGTGTTGATGGCCCTTCGGGAGTTGCTTGATTACCTGGACGCCCGCATCGTTATCGCCCCGGAGCGTCTTGAGCAGGCGGAGGACCCTTCCGAGAGTTTCGCCGCATCCATACTGCGGCCGTGCGTGGTTGTGGACACGGAAGCCGAACGGGAACGGAAAGCCCAGCTCAGATCGCGCAAGCGGGAAGAAATCGCCCGTTTGCAGGCCAAGGTCGCCCGCCTCGAAGACGAGCTCGCGGAGTTGGGGTGAGCCGGGCCCGTAGCGCGGAAATCCGTTCCGCGCATGAGCATGGAAGAGAAACCCGCGCGAGAAACAGGCCTGCCGGGGCCCCCGCCGGGCTTTGCCCACTCTCCGCTCGCCCTTGCCCTTCC
>CAZKRK010000680.1:0-2574 GCA_964555035.1 uncultured Victivallales bacterium
GACGTCGCCCAGAAAGGCCAGATCGAAGCGGCCCAGCATCGGGTAATCTACATAGTAGGCGTCCGCAACCACAACGCGGTCGTACTTGCGCCGGAGCTCGTACTCCTCCACGTACGGCGCCCACACTTCAACCGCCGTCCATTCCTGCTGTCCCTCGACCTTGAGTTTGGCATATGTGCCCTCACCCGCGCCGACGTCCAGGACCCGCTCGATCGGGCTGTACTTGACAAGGGCTCGGAACAGGAACTGTATCCAGTCTTTGCCCAAACTGGAACTCGTTGGCATGGCAATCAGTCTCCTCTCGATGCGTCTACCCGCTCAATTCAGCCGCCCCAGCTGCGGCAAAACGTCGAAGTGGCTGTCCCGTGAATACAAAAGCAGGTTGTGCATGCAGTGCAGGCATGTCAAGCATTCGTGCGGTCCACGGCGGATGCGTCTCCGGTGGGCCGGATTTGCAATCCGGCCGGGAGAGAGTTGAGCATGTTGTCGAGAATGAACGGACCAGGGTCAGGCCATTCTCCGGGTATGCTCGATATTCTCTCGGCCGGATTGCAAATCCGGCCCACTCGAAATCCACATGGGCTTAGGTTTGAAGAACCGGTTTTGGCTCGAAGACTGTTCTGTCCAATCGGGGTACGGTGGGTGAAGATGCCGGGCAGACAAAAGGACGCGCCCTGGTCGTTCGAGTCGCGGACGGCCACGTTCACGACACGGTTGGAGGCGGCCGACTTCTTTCTGTTGGCCCACCCCCACTCCCCAGCGCGTCGAGCAGCCGTCGACCGGCTTCGCGCAGGGTCCGGCCGTAGGCCAGGATGCCTTCTTCGTGTCCGCCCATGACCATTACGCGTGTTTTTGGGAAGTCCGTCTCATCGAATAGGCGCAGGATCTCCCGGGCCATGTCGGGGGTGCCGTATGCCACGGCCGGGTCGCTGGTCGGCAGCCTATTGAGGAGGCGTTGCCAGTGTTCCGGTGAATGCACGTGAATCACCGCGCCGGCCCTGGGGTCGCCGGCGTATACAGCTGCGTGCGTCATGGATTCGGAAGAAGCGTGCACCGTGCCTTCGCACAGTACGCGGTTCGCCTCGAGGTCGTAGCTCTTGACCCGTGTGAAGTGGTCCGGGAAGAGCAACGGCAGTCGCCCGGTGCCTGTACCGCTGACGATGAACTCGTCGTTGTAGCGGGACTTGATGCTGATGTTCCCGTAGCCGATGCCGTCCTCGTAGGCGCCGATCAGTCCCCGTCCGTGAAGCCTGTCGCGCCAGACGTTCAACTCTTCCACATCCCACTCGGACGGTGGCAGCGACTGGTGCAACTTGGACTCGAACTTGATGTAACCTTCGTCTCTTGCTGTCACTGTGCCCGAAACGCCTCGTCGATCTTCGTCATCCACTCGGCAATGGGAATGCTCTGTGGACATTTGGGTTCGCATTCACCGCAGGCCACGCAGGCGGCGGCACGCTTCGCTTCCGGCCAATCGCGATAGAGCGCAGTCGAAAGCCCCTTCTGGTTGCCGCCGAACACGTGAGCGGCGTTGTAGACCTGCATGTTGCCAGGAATGTTGACGCCCGTCGGACACGGCATGCAGTACCCGCACTGGGTACAGGGCACCGTGCGAAGACCGGCGTACGCATCCCGGCCGCGGGCGACGGTCGCCAGTTCTTCCTCGCTCAGGCTGCCGATTCCCGACGCGTCGGCGCTCGCCAGGTTCTCTTCAACCTGCTGCATCGTGGTCATACCGCTCAGCACAAGCGCCACCTCCGGCTTGTGCCAGAGCCACTGCAGAGCCCAGTCGACGGGCGTTCGCGAGACGGGCGCGGAATCGTAGACGGCCTGGACGGCCTCGGGCGGCGTAGCCAGGCTTCCTCCGAGGAGGGGCTCCATCACGATCACTGCCAGCCCTTTCGACGCCGCGTACTCCAGTCCGCGCGTCCCCGCTTGCACGTCTTCGTTCATGAAGTTGTACTGGATCTGGCAGAATCCCCAGTCCGGCGCGGTATCGACGATCTCGACCAGGGTCTCGGTGTCGTCGTGAAACGAGAACCCCATCTCACCGATCTTACCGTCCGCCTTCACCTTTCGCAGCCAGTCGACGGCTCCAAGGTCGCGCATTTTCGGCCAGGTCGGAGCCTGGAGATTGTGCAGCAGGTAGAAGTCAATGCAATCGACTTGCAGCCGCTCCAGCTGTTCCCCCAGGAGCCGGTCGAAGTCGTTCGCCTGTTTCACCTCCCAGATCGGCAGTTTCGTAGCCACGCGCACTTTCTCGCGGTAGCCATTCCGCAGCGCCTTGGCAAGCACGAGCTCGCTCTGACCGCCGTGATAGCCATAGGCCGTGTCCACGTAGTTGATTCCGTTGTCGATTCCGTGGCGAATCGTGCGGATGGCTTCCGCCTCGTCAACGTCCTTGTCCTCGCCCGTTGTCGGCAAGCGCATGCAGCCAAACCCCAGGGCGGATACTTCGAATTCTGTCTGTCCGAATTTGCGGTACTCCATAGCGGTTATTGTCCTCCCTCGCCTGGTACTGGTACTGTCAAAGCTGACAGCACTCTTTTCTTGTCCAATTCTCTTTCCTGTAGG
>CAZKRK010000681.1:0-2527 GCA_964555035.1 uncultured Victivallales bacterium
GGTAGCTCGTCGGGCTCATAACCCGGAGGTCGTGGGTTCGAATCCCACCCCCGCTATTGACCGCTTCACGCGACCAGCGTGAAGCGGTCTCCTTTTATCGCCAAGTTCAGTTTCGGCCACGGCTTCCGTCGCGGCCGTTTCTCTGCGCTCGATGTCCCCGTTGGGCTTGAGCACCATCGGGCCAACGTACTGCTCGATGAAGTCCCGCATCTCTGTCGGCGTGGCCACCGTGGCAAGCGATTCCTCGGCTTCGGCCAGGGCTTGCCGGACGGCGCTGGCCAGCCGGGCGGTGTTGTCGTTGGCGTCGTCGGCAAGCTCGGCAACGGTCTGCTGGAGCCGCTCGCGCTGCGTCTCCAACTCCCCGACCTGCCGGGACACCGCACGCTTCGCCGTCGCGTCGATGTCCGGGTCCACCAGGAGCCGGGTCATCGAGGCGATCTTCTTGTCGAGTTCGCCGATCTTGCCGCGAACGCGCTGGAGTTCCCCGCGGTTGGTCTGCATCAGCTTCCGCGCTTCTTCGATGGCGTCCTCGATCACCGAGTCGGCGTCGGCGAACACCTCGTGGTAGGTCTGTCTGACCCGCTCCATCAGCAGGTCTTCGCGGATGCTCGCGGCGTTGCCGCAGGCGTCCCGACCGTTCCGCTGGCGGCACCCGCAACCGTAGTAGTGGTACTCGCCCTTGCGGTTCTTGCTTGTCCGCCGATAGCACACGCTGCCGCATTCCTCGCAGAAGATCATCCCGGTAAACGGCCGGTAGGCTGGGGCGAGAAGCTGGCCGTTGTTCTTGCGTGGTCGGGCGTGCAGTGCGAGCCGCTCCTGAGCTTGGGCGAAGGTCTCGTCGTCGATGATCCGCAAGCTCTCGTCGTGCTGTTCGAGGTGCTCCGACTCGTCTCGCCAGACCGGAACCCGCCGGCCGGTCCGCTTGTTGAGCTTGAACCGTCGGCGGTTGTAGACGATCCGCCCGGTGCAGATGTCATTCGTCAGAATCCGTCGGACGCTGGTGTGGGTCCATGTCGGGCATCGCCGCGTGGGAACGCCGCGCTTTCCGAGCCGCTGCGCGAGGGCTTTCAGCCCGACCGACTCCGTGGTGTAGACCTGGAACAGCCACCGCACGACCGCGGCTTCTCCTTCGTTGATGGCGAGCCGGTGCAAACCGCTGTCGGTCTTGTCGATCCGGTAGCCGTAAGGCGGCGGTCCACCCGTCCAAGCGTTCTGCTCGAACCGCTTGACCAAGCCGTCGCGGGTTCGCTCGGCCAGAACGCGCGAATAGTGCTCGCTGATGACGAGGTGCATTCCGCGGGCGAGCGCGTCCTTGCCTTCGGTGACGCTGACGACCTCGACGCCGCTGTCCTCAAGCTGCGCGATGATGGCGCTGGTTTCGGCGAGGTTCCGTCCGAGCCGGTCGAACTTGTAGACCAGCAGCCGTTCGATGCGCCCGGCTTCGGCGTCGGCGAGCAACCGGAGCAGCGCTTCACGGCCGGCCATCGAGCGGCCGGTGCGGGCACGATCAACGTATTCGCGATAGGTCTTCGGGGGGAGGTCGCGGGAGCAAGCGTCAAGCTGCACTTCAATCGAGGTGCCGCCGTCCTGCGCGTGGGAGGAGTAGCGCGCGTAGATCGCCGTGGTCTTCTTCATGGGCCGGTCTCCTGGGCCTTGAGAATCTCGACGGCGCGGCGGGCGATGACCCGCACCAGCCAGCTTCGGGCGTCTCGCACCTGCTGGCGACTCGGTTGGAATAGCTCGCGCCGTTCATCTCCATAAGCCCTTTCTGTGCTGTATTTTACGTCACGACGACCGGGCTGGGAAGTGAAATCCGGCCCTGCTTCGCTGCTCCCGGCTTCGGTGGCGCGCGGCTCCATGTTGAGTGTTTACCGGAGCCGTCCACGGGTGGTCTGCCTACCACCGACCCGCCGGGCAGCGGTTGGCTAGGTCGGAGCGGAAGCGGCCGAAGCAGCAGCCGGTGTGCAGGGCGCAGGCAAAACCATCGTCCCGCGAGTGCTCGCAGGCTTTGCAGATGGCGAAGCGGCGCTTGATCTCCGCAAGGCGAGCGACCGCGGCTTCGGCTGCGGCTTGGGCTTCCGCGTCCGGCTCTGCGGTCGGCTGAGGCGCAACGCCTTCGCGGGGCGGCGGCGCTTCGCGCTGGGGGATCGGCACGGCTTCGTGGATGCCGGGCGCAACGGCGAGACGGTCAATCGCCGGCGGCGTGCCCTTGAACGTACCGTGCTGCCGGCAGATGTCGAGGTAGCTGGCCAGGTCGATCCAGTAGTGGCCCTTCTCGGCGCGATCGGCCGACGCGAGCACGGACTCAACGTAGCCGTCCGGCCGGGCGCGGGCGGTGCGCTTCAGGGCGGCGATGGAGCGGCGGATCAGCATGGCGTCCTCACGGTGCCGGCGGCACTTCCTCGAAGGTCAGGTCGAACCGATACCACGCACCGAAGTGGTAGAGCGGATCGTTCGTGGTCGCGTCGATGAACAGGATGTGCGGGCCGGTTGCCAGTAGCACCTGCTGGGGCGGCGGTGGGTTCGA
>CAZKRK010000682.1:0-2522 GCA_964555035.1 uncultured Victivallales bacterium
GGCGGCAACCTGCTCCTGAACTTCGGGCCGCGCCCCGACGGCACCTTTGCCGACGGCGAAGCCAAGGTCGCCGTGGCCATGGGCAAATGGCTGAAGACCTATGGCGAAGCCATCTATGGAACACGCGCCGGCCCCTACAAGAACGGTGGCTGGGGCGGCAGTTGCCACAAGGGCAACAAGCTGTATCTGCACGTGTATGACTGGCCGAAACTGGGGTTCACGCTGGACCCGATCGCAAACAGAATCCTCTCCGCCCGGACGCTTGCCGGCAAAGCCGTTACGTTCGAACAGAGCGATTCAGCGTTGGCGGTGGACGTGAGTAAAGCCGACCGGGACGACCCGGTGACCGTGATCGAGTTGACGATGGAGAACCCCGTGGTGTCGGGCAGAATCATTGGTGGAGCGCGCCTGCCGGAGGCCTTCATCACCGGCCGCGGCAAGTCGATCAGCGAGAGCGCCACCCTCGAGATCAGCTCCAATCATGAGAGGTGGGATCACCCCGTGAACCATCCGCGGTTCCTTTCGGGCAAGGTCGTCAACTATGCCTTCCACACGGAGAGCGAGGAGAACCCGTGGGCGAAGGTAGACCTGGGAGCCGTGAAGACCATCAACCTGATCGAGGTCGCGAGTCGGCCCAACGAGAGTACCTGCGCCGGCCTTATCGTCTCGCTCTCCCTGGACGGCAAGAAGTGGGAGCAGGTGTGGCGTGCCGGCGCCTTTCAGGAACTATGGCAGATCCCCTTGACGCATTTCCACGCCGGCATCTACGTGCCCGGCCGCGAGGCGAGGTTCGTCAAGCTCGAGACTCGGAACGATCGTCCCCGGCCCCTGCTGCTGAAGCGGTTCAAGGCCTATGGCAAGGAGTGACTGAGCCGGGACGACATCGCGCTGACCGGAAGTTTCAACCCCCTCGGCACTGTGTTCCGGAACAGGAAGGCAGCGGAGGAAGCGAAGGCTCAGACTCTGCTGCTCTTCGCTTCCTTTCTGTTCAACCCCTGCCTGTCATCCCGAGGGCCGCCACGGGCGGAACCCGCTGGCTCGTGGGCATGACATCTTCCTCTCCAGCAAGGGGTTGCCCGCAGATCACGCAGATAAGCGCAGATGAATTGGTCGGATGATCTGCGTGATCTGCGGGCAAGTCCGACAGGCTAGCCGCGCGCAAAGACCGCGTACGGCGCTTGAATTGGTTTTGCCGGCTTCTTGCCCACGACCATGATCTCGTACTCGTCCAGGTCGATCGGGCGCTTGCCCCAATTGCCGGCCGTGCCACCCCAGATGTTCGTGACCTCGAGTCCGGCCGACGCAAACAGAAGTACGAGTTCGGTCGGCACGAACGCACGCTCGCGCAGGCGGTAAGCGCTATCGACGCCCGGCAGGTCACACACCTCGGAGCGCTCCGCAACCGTGAGCGGATCGAACCGGCCCTGCTGTACGCTTTCGTTTGAATGCATGCGGCAGAGACGGTAGGCGCTGAGCACTGTGAACAGGCACGGCGCCCCCGTCTTCATGGACGTAGCCACGTTCCGGAGAATTGCCAGGGGTTGCGCGACCGGGTCGTCGGTGCTGCCCAGCAGGCCAAAAGCGCCCTCGCAGAGACAGATCGCGGCATCGAACGGTTCGTCGAAAGCAAAGTCCTTCGCGTCCGCCTTCACCCATTCAACCGTGACACCGGCCTCACCGGCGTTCCGCCTGGCCTCCGCCAGCATCCCGGCAGACATGTCAATGCCGGTCGGGCGGTAGCCGCGACGGGCGAGCTCGATCGAGTGGCGGCCGGTTCCGCAGCCCACATCGAGCGGGGTCATGCCCGGTTCAAGCCCCAGCACGTCCACCAGGAAGTCGACCTCCGCCTGCGTGTTCTTCGTGAAACAGTTCTCCTCGTAATGGGGCGCGTGGTCGTTGAAGAAGGCCGACCATTCCCCATTTGGTGCATCTGTCATGGTACCTCTCCGTCTTACCGCCTGGCGCTGCCGTTTTGGATTGCACGTACGACCAGGAAGGGACCCGGGAGCATGTCCCCGGCTTGCCCCAGTTCTACTTGTGAGGCACGGGCCAGAAATAGCCATTTGCCAGGAACCAGTAGCCCCCCCGTTTGACCGCCAGGAACACGCTATCGAACATCTCTTGATGCTGTTCCTTCTTGTGCTCATCTCTCTTGCTCATAACGGCGGAGGAGCGCCGTCTCCGGGGTCGAGCGTGCGGTACCGGTCGGCGGCCCCCTGCAATCCGAACCCGATCAAGCCGCCTCGTTTCATATGGTAAACACCTCCGCGCAACAATGGACCGTCACCGCCGCAAGCGCAAGCATACAGTCAGAACGAGAACCTGCTTCTGCCGGAAAGAACAACCACGGCCGGGGATCCCCGTCCTGAGATTATCTCGGAGGCGAAGCGCACCAAGGGCGGGACAGGTCGCAAACCTGAACTCCGGCCGGCCCCTCACCCGCCTCCGCTGCGCTGCGGCGACCTCTCCCCCGAGGGGAGAGGTCGCCGCAGCGCAGCGGAGGCGGGTGAGGGGCCGGCCGC
>CAZKRK010000683.1:0-2512 GCA_964555035.1 uncultured Victivallales bacterium
CTTGTTTTTTTCGACAGCTTTGGGAGGGTGAGTCACTAATCTTTCTACTTAATCTGCCTCCCCAATCTTGCGGCGTCCCCGTTTCCCTGGCGTTTCAGGCCAAAATCGGCCGCCGACCCTTTTCGGATGGGGTCTAATCAGCACTCCAACCCAACACCACCTTGTCCCCCACCCCCACCGCCTCTTCCGACAGCCATCCGGCAGCCAGCTCGAAAACACTGTGGGCATTGGGGCCGCCAAAAGCGAGCTTCCACGGGCGTACGTTGCGGACAATCCTGACCACTTTCATGTCGCGGTCTACGAAAACGAGGTCGAGCGCAAACAGCATGAAGAACATGTGGATGCTGTTGGCGGGCGAAATGAAGAGGGCGTGACCTTCGGGCAGACCCGACCGCCCGAGCAAGCCGCGCATGCGCTGCCACCAGCGCGTGGCCAGCTCCACGTGCGCGATCACCTCAGTGCCGTTGCGGAGTAGCGAGGCAGTCTTCATCTACGGCAACAGCACTCCGCGGACGCTGTCCACGATCGCGGACGGCTCGGCCATGCGGCCTTTTCCGGTATAGCCGCAGGCAAGATCGCCTTCGCCTACGTCGACAAAGAGCGCACCCCGCTCCCGGAGCGTCGCCACGTTTGCCTGCGTCGCCGGATGCTCCCACATGTTCGCATTCATCGCCGGCGCCAGGACCAGCGGCGCCCGGCAGGCAAGCGCCGTGTTCGTGAGCAGATCGTCGGCAATGCCGTGCGCCAGCTTGGCCATCACGTTGGCCGTGCAGGGAGCTATCGCCAGCGCATCCGCCCGCTCCGCGTACGATATGTGCCCTGGCATCCACTGCTCCGGCTCTTCAAACATGTCTACCCCGACCGGGTTCCGCGACAGCGTGCGGAAGGTCAGGGGCGAGACGAATCTCGCGCCGCCCGCGGTCATCAGCACCGAGACTTCCCAATCCTCTTTCTTCATCAGGCGAACAAGCTCACACGCCTTGTAGGCCGCGATCGAGCCCGTCACACCCAGAACAACATGGGGAGATTCCGTCACACTCCTACTCCAATCTTGCTCGTCCCCTGTAATAGCCGCCGTTCGCCCTGTTCGCATACACCACGTCGGAACCGTCGCCCAGGATATTGGTATAGCCCGACACGCCATGCCAAGCGCTATCTGTGAGATCCTCCGAGCGCAGCAAATCGTAGTAGCGGGTCAAGCCGCTGTAGTAGTCGCCGATCGCCTCCACGCTACGAAACGACAAACGCACGTTCCCGCTCGCGCGGAGCTCTACGCTCAACCGAAAGCAACTCGCCGCGTTCGTCGGATCGGTTCCGGCAGCGTACTCGCCCGCGTTCGCAATCCCGTCACCGTCCCAATCGGCGTCCGGGGCGCCGGCAACGATGTTCGTTCCCCCAAAGTGCCGGTCTTCCCACGTATCCGCCATCCCGTCCCCATCGCTGTCCGCCGGACGCGCGGCCATTACTTCGTAGGCGGCGAAGACGCTGTTCGGTGCGGCCGTCTGGTACTCGGCCAGTAACCAGTCGTCGCAGCGCGCCACGCCGGAAATGCGCAGTTCGTCGAGCTGTCCGCTGAAGAAGTTCTCGGCAACGCCACCGCGGTTCATTGCCCCCAGGAACGGCTTGTCCTCAAACGTGTAGCTATCCCCCGAAGCGATCGTCACCGGCGAACCGCCATCGTACAACCCGCGTGGAGCACCGTTGCCGAGGACGAGTGCCACATGCTGCCAGTCTGCAATCCGACTCGCCTCAAGACGCATGTTGTCCACAGCCCCGACCCCAAAACGCCAGCACATGACCCCACGAAAGAGATCGCCCTGCACGAAAAGCGCGGCGTCGCCGACGGCGCTGCGAGTCCCAAATACCGTCTGCTCCCTGCTCAAGTACGGGAAAGACCACAGAGAAACCGTAGCCCCTTGCCGATGCTCCTCATACCAACGCAGCGGTATGTCGGGAACAACGTGCGCACTGTTCCCGTCAAACGCGCGTCCCAGCCCCACGACCCCCCCGGTCGGCGATGAGCCGAAGTCCTCCGCCGCGATGCGCCCGGCAGTGGCGTCGGTCAGGCTCCCGTCAAAGTGCCACACGCCCTCGAACCCTTCCGACCATGTCGAACCGTCAACCGCATAGGGCGGCGGCGAGGTTATCCCCGCCGCGCCCCAGTAGGTCCAGATCCGGCAACCCGGGTCCAGCTCGGGAACACGCACCCAAACGCACGAGGTCCCGTTCGTGTCCCAGGTCTCGACATCGTACGACAACGCTTCCGTCAGAGCATCGTCCATGAAACGCAAATCGTAACCCGAGGCCGAACCGAACGAGGAGTAGTCGAAGCCATCGATGTGCGCCCCCAACCGCACCAGCACGGGGAAATTCGTCAGCACGGACGCCCCGCCGTACCCATCGAAGCGCACCGACATGCGCCGCGGCCAGTCCGCCAGAGTTCTCGCGCAGAACGACGATGACCGCGCACCCCAGCCGGAATCCGAACCGACACTGCCGTAAAAACGAAAGT